>JBHPCX010000022.1:0-41123 GCA_042573485.1 Thermodesulfobacteriota bacterium
AAATATTAATTAATCTATTGATATTCTCAACGGTTGTGATAATATTTTTTACTTAAAATTATTGAATTAATATGAATTTCAGAAGGAGGATAGAACCATGATGTCACTTGTTGGCGGTCTTATCGCGGTACTGATTGGTATTATTGGCCTGATCAATTGGTTTCCCTATTTTCTTAAAGGTTTGATGGCCACATTACCCATAATGTTTATTCTGGGTGGGGCACTTGCAGCCTATCTGGGCTATGAAGAATTAAATGACAAATCTGCTTCAGAAAACTTTGACAACGAAAAAGAAGAATTAAAAAGTGAAGTGGAAAACCTTAAAGAAGAATTAAAATCCCTAAAAGGTGATGAGGAAGAAACAGAATAAAAAGCCTTTAACCTTTAAAAAAGTATTTTGGTCATTCAGGAGATTATAAAGCACTAAATCTCCTGAATGATAAAATCAGCGATTCATGATTTCAAGATCGTTGAAAAAATAGTTTATCTCAAACTCGGCAGTTTCTGTCGAATCTGATCCATGAACTATATTTTTTTCAATATCCGAGGCATAATCTCTTCTTATTGTACCGTCCTTTGCTTCATCTTTATTTGTTGCACCCATTAATTCCCGGTATTCTGATATGGCGCTTTCCCCTTCAAGTACCATTACCATGCAGGGCCCAGAAGACATGAAATCCGTGACGCTTTCAAAAAAAGGCTTGCCTTCATGCACCGCGTAAAAACCCTTTGCCTGTTCCTTGGTCATGGCTATCATTTTAGCTGCTATTACCTGAAGATTTCTGGCTTCTATGCGCCTTATGACTTCACCTATCAGATTCTTTGCAATACCATCAGGCTTGATAATTGATAGTGTTCGTTCTCTCATTTGATAAATTATACCTCCTCTATATCTATTATTTTCTACCCAATAACCAATATTAAGCTCATCAAAGGATTTGATGTTAGATTTGGGTTGACCATAGTAACTTTTAATTGTTATAGAGGCAACTTTAAAAACAAAGAAAGGGTATCAGTCAAGTTTTTTTTGTAAAAACACAAAATAAATATGACTGTTAAAAAGGATTAGAAAATATGAACAAAGACAAACAAAGATTTGAAGAAGTACATGTTTTTCAATTTAAATGCCATCCGGATGTTTCATGCTTCACTAACTGTTGCCGTGATATAAATATTATACTAACCCCATATGATGTTCTTCGGATGAAAAACGGGCTCGGCATTACGTCCGAAGAATTTCTGGATAAACACACGATCATTGTTCCAAAAGAAGGCAGACTTATTCCTCTTGTAATACTAAAGATGAATGAAGATGATAAAAGGTGCCCTTTTGTTTCTGAAGATGGGTGCCTTATTTATAACAACAGACCATGGCCATGCAGGATGTATCCCCTGACACTAAATGATGACGGGACCTACAGCCTGATAACAGACGCGTCCAGATGTAAAGGACTTGAAGAAAAAGATACTAATAAGATAATTGACTGGCTGAATACACAGGAAATAGAAGAATTCGATGAATTGAATGAATTCCTTTCCAGTCTGACCATACAGCTGCAGTCCCAGAAGTTAAACATTGAAAATCCTCAGATTCAGCAGATGGTTTTCATGTCCCTGTATAATATTGACAAATTTCGCAAGTTTGTCTTTGAAAGCAGCTTTCTTGACAGACTTGAAGTAGAAGATGAAATTCTTGAAGCCGTTAAAAACAGTGATACTGACCTGCTAAAATTCGCGTTCGAATGGATCAAATTTGGACTTTTCGGGAAAAAAGTCTTCTGGGTTAAAGAAACTCCGGACCAAGAAAAAAATGATCAATAAATTTGAAGTTAATTCATGGCTTATATACTGGCACAGATTTCTCCTCAAAGAAGTACACAGTACAGTAATATTGCCGGTATTCTTGCACCGGTTGAGCTTATTTCAAGTCCTCTGGGACAGTCGATATCATCAATTGAACAGGTTGAACTGGGTCAGCAGGAATATATAAAAATCGCCATTGATGACAGGTCTATTGATGATATAGCTCTTTACGAACTTGAAAATCTTTCAATGAGCAGCAGCTTTTTCTACTATTACGAACAGATGGGATCATTCAACGGCCCTTTTCTGAAACCGATAGAAACCCCATATGACCATGAACTGTCATATAATCTCCTGGTGACACGGCGCTACAAAGGGAAAACCAATGAAATGTTTACCCATTTTCTGTGCAACATCGCAAGATACAGCATGAGGGTAAAATAACAGATCTTCTGACCGATGCCCTCCCGGTGTGGTCATCACTTCTACTTCCCGGAGGGACTATTGCAATGTCCTGGGAATCTTCCCGTTTTCCACGAAAAAACATGGTGGAGTTAATTAAAAAAATATGTTCAATCAAAGTTCTCGAAGGTAATGTATATGAAAAAATGTCCCACAGGGTGGATCGTGTTATAAAAGAAAGGGACGTGATAGTAGCAAGAGTTGAACAATAATATATTTTGATATATAAAAGCAAAGTTTTATCGATACTCGAGTTTTCACCGGATAACACAGTAAGGCACCGGAATCCGCAATAGATATTTGGTGTAAAATCCAAGTAATAACCCTTAAGAGGACTATTAAAATGGATCAGTCTCGAAGAAACTTTTTAAAGACTTCGGCAGCAGTCGGTACAGCCATAGCAGGACTATCTCCTAAAAAAGCAAAGGCTGCAGATATTACGTTATCGGATGACCGGATGGGTGTTCTTGTTGATACAACCGCGTGTATCGGCTGCAGAAAATGTGAGTGGGCATGTAAAAGAGCTCATGACTTACCTGCCGGGGGCATTGATGACTACAGTGATCATTCGGTTTTTAAAAAACAAAGACGACCTGATGCCTATGCTCTCACTGTTGTTAATGAATATGAAAATCCGGATGAAAAATTTCCGCTTCACGTGAAATTCCAGTGCATGCACTGCGATCACCCGGCATGCGCCTCTGCCTGTATAGTAGGGGCTTTTTCCAAAGATAAAAACGGGACCGTTCTCTGGGATACCAAAAAATGTATCGGCTGCCGTTATTGTATGGTTGCCTGCCCTTTCCAGGTCCCTGCCTTTGAGTATAACAAGGCGTGGAGCCCGGACATCAAAAAATGTGATTTCTGTTTTGACCGCACAAAGAAAGGATTACTTCCTGCCTGTGTTGAGATATGCCCTGTGGAAGTTTTGACCTATGGTAAGAGATCAGAACTCCTGAGAATTGCAGAGGAAAAAATCAGGTTGAATCCCGGAAAATATATTGATCACATCCTGGGAGACAAGGATGCTGGAGGAACTTCGTGGATGTACCTTGCTAACCGGGATTTTATCAAAATCGGTTTTCCAGAAATCCAGGATAAACCTGCCGCGGTTGTTACCGAAGCTATCCAGCACGGCCTCTTTGCTTACTTCATTTCACCGGTAGCTCTTTTTGCCTTTCTGGGCGGAATTATGTGGTTAAACAAAAACAAAGAACATGAAAAGAACGGGGAGGAGGAATAATTATGGAAGACCTATATAAACCTGCTCCTATAGCTAAAAAGTTTCTTACTCCTGTTATAATGATCCTTATTGTATTAGCCGTTAACGGTTTAATATTTCTGGCCGGACGCTTTCTTTTCGGGCTGGGGGGGGTTACCAACCTCAACGATCAATTCCCATGGGGAATATGGATCGCTATAGATGTAGCGGCAGGTGTAGCGCTGGCAGCCGGCGGTTTTACTACCGCCATGCTCGGGCATATACTGCATAAGGATAAATATGAGGTAATCATTCGACCGGCCTTATTAACCGCCATGCTCGGTTACACATTCGTCGCAACAAGTGTTATGATTGATATTGGACGTTATCACTTTATATGGCATCCGATGATTATGTGGAACGGAACTTCAGTTCTGTTTGAAGTAGCCACCTGTGTAGTAATTTATCTCCATGTACTTTATATCGAATTCCTGCCGATAGTTGCAGAGCGGTTTATCGGAAGGGTTAACCTGCCCGGTTTTCTTAGCAAATTTAACGAACCAATTGATAAACTTTTAAGAATTCTCGACAAAACCCTTGATAAAGTAATGTTTATTTTTATTATTGCCGGTATTGTGCTTTCCTGCTTACACCAGTCCTCTCTTGGAACTTTAATGGTAATTACCGGTAATAAAATGCACCCCCTCTGGCAGACACCGGTTCTTCCCATGCTTTTCCTTGTTTCAGCCATATGTGTCGGCTTACCGATGGTTATTTTTGAGTCGATTGTCAGCGCGAAGTCCTTTGGGCTTAAACCGGAAACAGAGGTTTTATCAGGCATGGGAAGAATAATGGGGCCGATGTTACTGATCTTCCTCACCATAAAGATTATGGATATTGCCATTCGGGGAGCTTACGTCCACTTAATGGAAATGAATACTGAAGCAGTGATGTTCATAGTAGAAGTTATTATCGGCATTGTTATTCCTTTGATTATGTTTTTCTCGCGTAAAACATCCGGTACACCGGCAGGTCTATTCATAGCTTCCGCGTGTGTTATATTCGGCGTATTGCTGAACAGGATAAATAGCTTTCTTATATCCTATACACCTCCCTATGCAGAGACATCATACTTTCCATCACTGGGAGAAATTTCCGTAACACTTGGCTTTATCGCCCTTGAAATACTGCTCTTCAGAGCTTTTGTAATGATATTTCCTATAATTTCGGTTCCACAGGAGGCCAAGCAAGAATCTAGCATTCAATAAGAGGTATATTCTGATGAAGAGATTAACATTCATATTGGTAATTGCTTTAATCTTCGCGATTAACTCAAATATCCAGAGCAAAACACCTGAAACTAGCCCGGAAACGGGCATGAAATGTACAGACTGCCATTCATGTGAGCTTTTAACAGAAGAGGACCCCTGTTTAGAAGAATGTCCCCGTGCGAAGACTGCAAGTGAAAGCCGTGTCCCAAAAGAAGAAGGGCCGGGCTTAATAAAGATGAACAAATTAAATGGTGAAACAGATTTGTATCATGAGGTGTTTTTTCCCCATCGCCTGCACTCGGAAATGTCGGACACTATGGATGGATGCAAAACATGCCATCACTATAACCACCCTGGAAAAATAATGGTATGTGAAACATGTCATAATAAAGAAAGGAAAAGGGAAGACCTGAGCCGGCTTGATTTAAAAGGGGCAAGTCACAGAATGTGCATGGATTGCCACCGCGAATTGACCGGAAAGGTTGAATGCAACAGCTGCCATCAATTAAAAAGTTCTCAACCTAAGAAAGCAGAAGAAGAAGAAGAAAAAAGCCATTCAGAAATGAAAGGACCTGTAAAAATTAATTATGAAACCCCCGGGGCTGAAGGAGAAATGGTAAGTTTTTATCATAATGAACATGTCGAATTATTCGGTATTGAGTGTAAAACCTGCCATTCCAATGACGGTTGTATTAAATGCCATGATAAAAGATCCGATGGGCTAAAGGTAAAGGCAGAAAAGGAAGATTTTCATGAAAGCTGTTTAAACTGCCATGACACGGATGATAATTGCCTTAGCTGTCATTCAGATGAGGAAAAGGAGGGATTTAATCATCTAAAAAGAACAGGCTTCGATACAGCCAAAATCCATTCAAAATTAGAATGCGGAAAATGTCACACAAAACCGGGCTTATTTACGGGATTGGATAGAAGCTGCAAAAACTGTCACGGAGACTGGCCTCCTGAAAACTTTAATCATGAAACAACCGGGCTTATCCTGGATGAAATACATACCGATCTTGACTGTGAAATTTGTCATACAGACAGGGACTATTCCAGGCCAAATTGTGCTGATTGCCATGGTGATGAAGTTACGTATCCTGATATTATCCCGGGTGAGTTGGTAGAATAGAATATTATTATGTTATAAACAATTTAATCCATGATTTAAGTATGGGACTCTCTTTAAATTTACATGAAATACGTACAATTTGAAGGTGCGTATAATTAGGGTTATACGTAACAAAACCTGATTTTATCTATTATATTAATATGTTATGGCATATTAGCCTAAGTCATTATTCCTCTTATGTCAAGCAAATCCATCTATGTATGCCTCCTGGGTTGATCTTTCCATAATAACATCATATAAGTGTTTCCGTTGAGCGGGGCGAAATGATTGCAAAAACTAGTAACTATTCTCTTTAATAATAGATTATTGAATTATTAAACATCGTCCCTCTTTACATCATAAACGTCCAACATCGAACGTCCAACTTTCAACTCCCAATGAAAAACAAAAAGCAAAGAAAAGACAATGTATTCTGCCTTTCATTGAACGTTGGATGTTGAATGTTGAACGTTGGAAGTTCATCTTTTTTACCTAATCTTATTTTCTAATGATTACTATTCCACCACTATCGGAGCCTTACCCTCAGTCATCATACCTGGGATAATATCTTCATTCAGTCCAACTCCCAGCCCGGGGCCTTCTGGCGGGTAAAGACAGCCGTTTTCATAGCGGGGAGAACTCAATCCCAGGTCATTGGGAATCGGGCCGCCATCGGTTTCCATCAGATCATGCAAATTGAGTGGCCCAATGGATTCCTGTTCGATCCTTCCCAGCCATTCCGTGGAGCATAAGAAGTGGGCTTCCACTGCGGCACCCAGACCGGAATTAATCATACACCCGGTCATGACATTCAGCCCCATTGCTTCGGCAACGGCCACGAATTTTTTTGATTTGTGGATACCTCCGGCTTTGGGCACCTTGAGGAAAAATCCGTCAATAGCATCCCGCTGTGCCAGTTTAACCAGATCATTCAGCTCGGCCGCGGCTTCATCAGCAAAAATGGGCACCGATGTCTTACTTCGCAATCGTGCCAAACCGTCGATATCCCAACGGGGAATGGGCTGCTCTGCCAGGAAAAGATCATATTTTTCAACCTGTTTCAGGAAACGCAGGGCACGCATATAGTCCCAGCCGCCATTTGTGTCAGTCATGATCTTTACACTGCTACCTACTGCCTGGCGTACTTCAGCAACCATCTCGACATCTTCCTCAATAATATTATGCCCCACCTTGAGCTTAAGTCCCTTGTAGCCCACGTTAACCAGCTCGCGCGCATTATCGGCCACCTCTTGTGGTGTTCCGGAAGACATCACATAGGCCAGTTCTATCTTTTCGTTGGCTCGGCCGCCAAGATACTGGTACAATGGTACACCGAGCGCTTTGCCCACCAGATCATGCAAGGCATAATCGACCAGGGCTTTGGAATGGTAGTTGCGGTATACTATTTTATCCATCCTGGCGATTATTGTTTCGATTTTAAACGGGTCCTCACCCAACAGTACCTGAGGACCGTAAATATTACTGACATTATGCAGAATCGATTCCTGGCTTTCACCCATATACCACATCGAGGTATCGCCACATTCCGCAATACCGGTAATTCCCTCATCAGTATAGAGCTTGAGCAATACTGTATGAGCCCAATTAACTGCACCACCGGACATTATGATCGGTTTGACGAACTTGATCGATAATGGAATACACTCTATCTTGGTAATCTTCATAATCATCCTCTTTTTTTTTAGAAATTTATTATTACTTAAAAGGAATTGAGATTATACTTCAAGGCATTAATAAATCAATTACTTTTTACCCATTCTCAGCTTTCGCTTGACAGTAAACTTCCCTTTACTATAGTTTTATTACTCACCATGTACGTTCTTGTGGCAATAGTGGTCGAATAAGGAATACCACAATAAAAAATCCCCTTTTAAAATGATATTATATTAGGGCTGTTTTATTTTCTTCTGTTTCAGCAGGAATAATAATGTTCGCCTACATAATTCGCCGACTCTTCCTCATGATACCTACTCTCTTCGGGATAATAGTCATTAATTTTATTATTATACAATTCGCTCCCGGCGGTCCGGTTGAAAGAGTAGTTGCACAGTTATCAGGAATGGGTTCTGATGTCTCAGCCCGTGTAAGCGGAAGCTCCGGGTCAGGCAATGAAGGAGTTCAGGCCTCCAGCAAATACCGTGGCGCCCATGGCCTTGATCCCGAATTAATAAAAGAGATTGAAAAACATTTCGGATTTGATAAACCCGCCCATGTCCGTTTCTTTAAGATGATAAGTGAATATGTCCGCCTTGATTTCGGCAAGAGTTACTATCGTGATGTAAAGGTACTCGATCTCATGATAAGTAAACTGCCGGTATCCATCTCTCTCGGCGTATGGACCATCCTCCTTACCTATCTGATTTCAATCCCCCTTGGTATAAAAAAGGCTGTTAAGGACGGAACCAGGTTCGATATCTGGACGAGTGGCGCAATCATACTGGGTAACGCCATTCCAAGCTTTATGTTCGCGGTATTTCTGATAGTAATGTTCGCAGGCGGGTCATACTGGCAGATCTTTCCTCTGAGGGGCATTGTATCAGAAAACTGGTCAGAATTGACAATGGGGGCAAAGGTACTTGATTATCTCTGGCATATGATCCTGCCTGTTACTGCCATGGCAATAGGAGGTTTTGCCTCTCTGACCATGCTGACCAAAAATTGCTTTCTGGACGAAATTCACAAGCTATATGTTATGACCGCCCGAATGAAGGGGTTGAAAGAGAACAGGGTCCTGTACGGACATGTTTTTCGCAACGCTATGCTTATCGTTATTGCCGGATTTCCAACCGCCCTGATCAGTGTGCTGTTTACATCCTCCCTTTTAATTGAAATTATTTTCTCACTGGACGGACTTGGACTCCTTGGATTCGAAGCTATTCTTAGCAGGGATTATCCTGTTGTTTTCGGATCACTTTTCATAGTAACCGTCACAGGACTTTTTGTTACACTGTTGAGTGATATAATTTATACGATAGTTGATCCACGTATCGATTTTGAGAAGAGGGGATAGTTATAGATGATATTTAAGAGATTTTTTCGAAAAGAACTCAGCCCTCTCACTCAAAGGAGAATAAATAACTTTAAGGCAAATAAACGCGGGTATTACAGTTTCTGGATTTTTCTGTGCCTGCTTATCATTACCTTGCCTGCCGAGTTTATCGCCAATGACAAGCCCTTGCTCCTCAAGTATAATAATCAATACTATTTTCCTGTATTCGTCGACTATCCCGAATCGGTCTTTGGTGGATTTCTCGCCCGGACCGATTACAGGGACCCCTTTATCGAGGAAGAGGTTACGGCGAACGGCTGGATTATGTGGCCGCCGATCAAATACAGTTACAGCACAATAAACAAAAATCCACCTTCTCCGGCCCCCTCCTCTCCCTCATGGGAAAATCTTCTGGGTACGGATGATCAGGCACGGGATGTGCTGGCACGGGTTATATACGGATTCCGTATCTCGGTTCTTTTTGGAGTAATTCTTACATTCTTTTCTTCAATTATAGGAATAATAGCCGGTGCTGTTCAGGGCTATTTCGGAGGGTGGACAGACCTGATTTTCCAGCGCCTTATAGAAATATGGGGCGGCCTGCCCATGTTATATATTTTGATTATTCTCGCGAGTATATTCGAACCAAGTTTCTGGCTTCTTTTAATTATTCTCCTGTTATTCAACTGGAGGATGCTGACATCGGTAGTAAGGGCTGAATTTTTAAGAACCCGCAACTTTGATTATATAAATTCCGCCCGGGCCCTTGGTGTAGGCGATTTTTCAATAATGATCAGGCATGTCCTTCCCAATGCTATGGTAGCGGCCCTTACCTTTCTACCTTTTTTACTTAATGGTTCAATCACAATGTTAACAGCCCTTGATTTCCTGGGTTTCGGACTACCACCCGGATCACCGTCCCTGGGTGAGTTGCTTGCCCAGGGAAAAGCGAATTTACAGGCCCCATGGCTTGGCATAACAGGTTTTGTGACACTTGCAACCATGTTGAGCCTCCTCATTTTTATAGGCGAGGCAGTTCGGGACGCCTTTGATCCAAAAAAGATGGGACTATGACAGCACTTCTGGAAATAAAAGATTTATCAGTTTCATTCCGTACGCCTGAGGGAATAGTTGAGGCAGTAAAACATTCAGGTCTCACTATTAACAGAGGTGAGATGCTCGCACTTGTAGGAGAATCTGGTTCAGGAAAAACCGTTACAGGTCTTTCCATTCCCCAGCTTCTCCCCTATCAAACGGCTTTTCATCCATCTGGTTCAATAATGTTTGACGGTGAAGAGTTGGTAGGAGCACCTGAAGTTGTACTCAGGGGCCTGAGGGGAAATAAAATCTCAATGATCTTCCAGGAGCCCATGACCTCGCTTAATCCACTGCACAACATTGAAAAACAGGTCGGTGAAATACTGCGTGTTCATAGAGGCCTGGATAAAGATAAAGCCCGTGGGAGGATTATTGATGCTTTACACATGGTCGGATTATCAGAAGCGGAATCCAGGCTCAAGGCCTTCCCTCACCAGCTTTCAGGCGGGCAGCGGCAGAGAGTCATGATCGCCATGGCCCTTGCCAATGAACCTGACCTTTTAATAGCGGACGAACCAACTACCGCCCTTGATGTTACCATTCAGGCCCAGATACTTATATTACTGAAGGATCTTCAGAAACGGCTAGACATGTCCGTTCTTCTGATCACTCATGATCTGAATGTGGTGGGTAAGATAGCAGATCGTGCCGCAGTGATGACACAAGGTGAAATCGTCGAAACAGGTAATGTGAACAGTATCATGAATGAGCCAAAACACAGTTACACCAAACATCTCATCGAAGCGGAGCCTAAAGGAGCCCCGGTGGATACTGATCCAAACGCTCAAGTAGTTGTTGAGGGAAAAGATGTTAAGGTCCACTTCCCCATTACGAAAGGGATACTTCGTCGTACCGTCGCAGTAGTGAAGGCCGTTGACGGGGTAACTGCTACCGTCCATGCCGGGCAGACGATCGGTGTTGTGGGTGAATCCGGATCAGGTAAAACCACTCTGGGACTCGCCTTCCTTCGACTCACAAAAAGTGATGGAGAGATAGTATTTATGGGCAAGGATATTCAGGACATGAATCCCAGAACACTCCGTCCCATGAGACGCCATATGCAGATCGTCTTCCAGGATCCTTATGGTTCCTTGAGCCCACGCATGACAGTCGGGGAAATCATCGCCGAAGGACTGAAGGTACACGAACCGGGAAGAAAAAATTCCGAACTTCGAAACACTATTTCTGAAGCCCTTGTGGAAGTGGGACTTGAAGAATACATGCAGGACCGCCTCCCTCATGAGTTCTCCGGAGGGCAGCGTCAGCGCATAGCAATAGCAAGGGCTATCGCCCTTAAACCCGAGTTTATTATTCTGGACGAGCCCACATCAGCTCTGGACAGGTCCGTACAGGCCCAGATAATCGACCTTCTCCGAGAGCTTCAGATCAGGCACAATATTGCCTACATGTTTATAAGCCATGATCTTACGGTAGTGCGAGCCCTGAGCCATTATGTTATAGTAATGCGTCATGGACAAATCGTGGAACAGGGGCCAGCACAGCAGATATTTGATAACCCGGGAAAAGATTACACGAAGGCCCTCATGGCTGCTGCACTGGATCTGGAGGTTGTTGATAGCGACAATTATCTTCCGGAATAACCGGGACATGCTTTCTTTTGGAGGAAAATGATGATATCAGGCGTCAGGATAAAAAGTATGATTATCAGCTTGTTTGTACTTATTATCCCTGTTTTAGCTTCTTCAGAAGGGAAGGAGTTTAAAACAACGACTTCCCATGGGATATCACTTTTTGGCGGACTTAAATACGGGCCTGATTTCAAACATTTTGACTATGTAAACCCTGACGCTCCAAAAGGGGGAGTATACACCACCGCATCAATGATGGCTACCTTTGATAGCTTAAACCCCTATATTATTTTAGGCACACCTATCATTTTAGACACACCTTTCACCGGGGCGGGACTCAATGAAACACTGATGGTTAGAAGCGGTGATGAACCCACATCACTTTATGGCCTTATAGCTGAAAGTATTACCCTTCCTGAAGATTATTCCTGGGTGGAATTCAAGATCCGTGATATTGCCCGGTGGCAGGACGGTAAACCCATTACAGTTGAAGACATCATTTTCACATATAATATATTATTAACCAAAGGCAGGCCCGTATACCGCAACACCTACAGCCATATAACAAAGGCTGAAAAAACAGGCCCCCTGTCCGTGAGGTTCTATTTTGACACAAAGGGAGACAAAAGAAAGGCATATAATATTGCAAACCTTACCCCGGTACTCCCGAAGCACTACTGGGAAGGACGTGAATTTGACAAACCTTCACTGGATATTCCTCTAACCAGTTCAGCATATAAAATTACCAGGGTGGTCCCCGGAAGGTCCTTAACACAGGAGCTTGATGAAAATTACTGGGGCAAAGACCTTCCAGTAAACCGGGGACGCAACAACTTTAAAATCAGGCAAACTGACTACTACCGTGATTTATATATTGCCTTTGAATCCTTTATCGCAGGTGGAGCTGACCACCGCATGGAAATTAGTCAGGATCAGTGGGAAAAAAGTTATAATATTGACGCATATAAAGATGGTTATCTGATAAAGGATTATGTGAAAACAAAAGGTGTCAAGACCTATATGGGAATCTTTTTCAACCTTAGACGTGAGAAGTTTAAAGATCCGAGGGTTCGTGAAGCATTATCTTATGCCTATGACTTTGATTGGATAAATAAGAATATATATTATGGAAAGCAGACAAGATTCAGAAGCTATTTTGACGGTTGCGAACTGGCGGCAACAGGACTGCCGGGCCCCGCTGAACTTGAACTTCTCGAGCCCTATAGAGATGAGCTGGACCCCAGAGTCTTTACAGAGGAATATCAGCCCCCGGATACTGATGCAACATATAAATCACTTAGAAAGAACCTGCAAATATCTGCAAAATTATTAAAGGAAGCCGGTTATACTGTTAAAGGCGACAAGCTTTATTCAAAAGATGGTGAACATTTTGAAATAGAATTCATGATCATAGATCCTTCTGTGAGTAATTTTTATAATTCTTATATTAAAGACCTCAAACGCCTGGGCATAACAGCCAGATTACGGATACTTGATACCCCTCAATTTATGCAGAAATATAGAAGTTTTAATTATGATATGTTGGCAAATACCGGTGGATTAAATGACATGTCCCCTGGATCCGATTTGCTACATTATTACGGTTCCGAGGCAGCTGATGATGAGGGTGGCCTGAATACCGGAGGTATACAGAGTAAAGCCATTGATGGGTTGATTGAAAAAGCAATTTTTGCACCCGATCGTACCAGCAAGGTAGTCGCGATTAATGCCCTTGATCGTATCCTGACATGGGGATTCTATTCAGTGCCCATGAGTTACAGGGAAAAACAAATGATTGCATATTGGAACCGTTTCGGGCGTCCTGGGATACAACCGGACTGGGTCCCGGATTTATATTTGAGGTTATGGTGGATAGATGAAAAAAAGGATATGGAACTTAGGAAATACCGGGGTAAAATATCTGGACAGTAACCGATATTTTGACTTCTGGAGGATAATGATGACATCAACTGCCAGGATAAAAAGTATTATTATCTCCCTGTGTATACTTATTATTCCCTTTTCAGCTTTTTCAGAAGAGAAAGATCTGAAAACAACAACTTCTCATGGGATGACGCTTTTCGGGGAACTCAAATACGGCCCAGATTTCAAACATTTCGACTATGTAAATCCTGAAGCCCCAAAGGGAGGCACATACACATATATCTCCTTTAATAGCACATTCGACAGCCTTCACAGGTACATCATATTAGGCACCGCTCCCATGATTAACATGTATGAAAGGTTGATGGTGAGAAGCGGTGATGAACCGGTATCAATATATGGACTTTTAGCGGAAAATATAACCCTTCCTGATGACTTTTCATGGGCGGAGTTTAAGCTTCGAGATATTGCAAAGTGGCATGACGGAAAGCCGGTTACTATTGAAGATGTAATTTTTACATTTGAAATTCTAAAGGCCCATGGAAGACCGGAATATCGTAATACCTATAAAAAAGTTGCAAAGGTAGAAAAAACCGGGCCGCTTTCAGTCAGATTTACATTTAAGGAAAAAGGAGATCGCGGAAATCCCTATGGACTGGCATACATGATGCCGGTGTTTCCCAAACACTACTGGGAGGGCCGTGACTTCACTAAACCGTCTCTCGATATTCCCTTGACCAGCGGTCCCTACAGGATTACCAAAGTAGACCCTGGAAGATCATTTGTAAGAGAGAGAGTTAAAGATTACTGGGGCAGGGACCTTGCCGTTAACCGGGGCAGGTACAATTTTGATGTAATAAAATATGATTACTATAGAGATTTCTCCGTATCACATGAGGCATTTATTGCCGGGAAAGCGGACATTAGGAATGAAATGCAGGCGAACCTCTGGATGAACGGTTACAATGTTCCGGCCGCTAATAAAGGGTATATCAAAAAGGAGATGTTTGAGAGAAAAGGCCCCAAAATGCATATGGGGCTTTATCTGAACCTGCGCAAAGACAAATTTAAAAACCCCATGGTTCGGGAGGCCCTGTCATATGCATATGACTGGGAGTGGATAAACAAAACTCTGTACCATAACCTCAACAGACGAACAAGCAGCTACTTTGAGAACAGCGAACTGGAGGCCAGGGGTCTCCCTGGCCAGGAAGAACTGAAGATTCTTGAACCTTTCAGGGAACACCTTGATCCAAGAGTTTTTACTGAAGAATACAATCCCCCTGAGACGGACGCCACTCCGGGTTCTCTTCGCAAGAATCTTAGAAGAGCTTCAATGCTCTTGATGGAAGCTGGTTATGAAGTTAAAGATGGCAGGCTTCTGTCCGGTAAAGGTGAACAGCTCAGTATCGAATTCCTGCTCCGTGACCCCAGTATGCAAAAATCATATTCATCCCTTATCGCCAATCTTAAGCTCCTGGGTATAGAAGCCAGTATGAGAATGGTTGATAATACGGAATATATGCAAAGAATAAGGGCCAGAGATTATGATGTCCTGGCATGGTATAATATGACCCAGTCTGTCGCGCCCGGTCAGGAATTAAGACAATTCTTCGGATCAGAAAATGCGGATCTTCCGGCCGGCATGAATCACATGGGTATTAAGAACCCCGTTGTGGATTCTATTATAGAAAAAATTATCTTCGCACCAAACCGGGTTTCCCAGGTTGCAGCAACCAGGGCCCTTGACCGTGTCTTAAACTGGAGTTTTTACTCTATCCACCTCTACTACGCGCCTGACTACATGATCGTTTACTGGGACCGGTTCGGCCGCCCTGAAGTTCAGGCAAAATGGGATCAGGACTTCCTGTACTTTGATACATGGTGGATTGACGAGGAAAAGGATAAGGTCATCAAGAAGGTTCGAGGAGGATATTAGATTGAACCATTTTCTTTCTCTGAGCAGTCTAAATGAGAAAGGCAGTTTAAAAACATAACGCGGACAATTTGATAGAGATAAATCCGGGATTATAAAGTAGAGTTAAGCAATTTTTTCTGATGTGCAATCACATTTTTATGAGTAATTTTCACTACATCTCCAATAAATCAATTATTCCTGTGGAGGTAATCAATTATGGGTTTTAAACCGCTGTCACCAGATGGATTTTACGGCTGGATAAATGTGATGACTGCCTCGATTTTCATGTTCGCTTTAACCATAGTAATGCAATCCTTCTCTTTTTTTCTACCGGAATGGGTGAATGATTTCGGCTGGACAAATAAGGATGTGTCCTTTGCCCTGACCATCAACATGGTAGTTATGGCATTCATGAGCCCTCTCGCGGGTATCTTTATCGGAAAATACGGGATAAGACTCGCTACTATCATCGGGGGCGCAATAACAATAGTCGGAATATACACCCTGGCAAATATCCAGTCCCTGTGGCACCTGTATCTCGGAAACGGTGTCATTGTCGCCATTGGAATAACTCTCGGTGGTATGCTGGGCATCACGACATTGATGAGCAACTGGTTCTTTAAAAAAAGATCCCTTTCCATCAGTATCCCCAACGTAGCCATGGGAGTTACCGGTATTATCATAGCTCCTACTATACCATGGTTGATAATTCATTATGGATGGCGTTCCACCTATATGATGATCATTCCAATATATTTTGTCTTTGCCCTGCTCGTGCCCGGCATTTTTTTCAGAAATACTCCCCAGGAACTGGGCCAGGTACCGGATGGACCTGCAGCATCAGAACCTCCTGGCAATTCTCCAAATATGGAAGTTCCGGAAATTTCAAAATCCCTTATTACGCCTGTGGATTTCACACCACTTGAAGCATTTAAGACAAAGACCATGTGGCTGCTCCTGTTTTTTAATGCCCTCAATATGTTTGCAATGGGTGCCATAATGGCCCATGGTTATGCTTTTCTGAATGACATCGGCATCCCACCTGTAAAGGCCGGCTTTTTTATGGGTATTACATCAAGCTCAATGGTCGCGGGACAATTACTTGCCGGCTTCCTTGGATTGAAAATTGACATACGCAGGCTTATCATGCTTGGCTGCACGGCAATGATCATACATTTCATATTAATGGTCTTCGCTTCTTATTCAATAAGCATTGTTTATGTCTACGTTATATTTGGAGGCATAGGAGTCGGGATAAACTTCGTGGCAATCATGAACCTTCTCCCGAATTATTTCGGTGTAACACACTTTCCAAAAATCATGGGATTCGCCCTCTTTTTCGCCCCTCTCATAGGCAGCCTCGGGGCTCCTGTCTGCGGGTATATAAAGGATGTGACGGGAAATTATTTCCTATTCTGGAAAATAGCGGCAGTACTCATGACAATTGGGCTGATCTTTCTGTTTTTCGCGAAAGCACCGAAGCATCCTTCGTTACAAGATACATAATTTGTCTTTAAGCGGGATGCATCTGTTAATAATTATACCATCGGATCTATGAACTGATACTAGATACTGGTCACTGGATTCTGGTTGCTGGATCCAGGATACCGGATACTGGTTTCTGGATACCGGGAAAACATTAAGTAAGCACTAAAAAAATCTGTGCTTTAACTATAATCGTGAGATCGATATGAAGTGTGATATTCAGCATCCAGTATCTAGTACCAAGGATCTAGTATCCAGAGACAGGTGTCCAGTATCTACAGTAAATCCTGAAAAGTTTCGAGACACATGAAAAATAAAAACTTAGGAAAAGGAGATTCCTATGGCTAAGAAAAAATATTCAAAATATGTCAAAACACTGGATTTCAAGGAAAAGAGGCCGGACTTCTACAGGCAGGGATTAAAACTCGGCCCTGATTTTTTCGGATTCGACATTCAGCTTGAGCTGGGGACCTACATAGCGCCTGGCAAAATAGGACGAAATCCGGGGAAACCTCACATCCATAATTTTGACCAGGTTATGGTATGGATGGGAGTTGATACAGATGATATGGGTGACCTGGATGCCGAGATAGAAGTATGCCTTGGAGAGAACCTGGACAGGGTAATGGTTACCACATCCACAGCCATATTTGTTCCAAAGGGAACCCCGCACTATCCTGCTACAATCCACAGGATGGATAAAAAATCCCTTTATATGGAGATATCATACACAAAAAAATACAGTGAAAAAGTATATAAGACAGACAAGAAACCCGGGGATTATGCCGGTTTCATGTCTGAAACCTTTAACATGGTAGAGGGCTTCGCCTTCAGGCGGAAAGGCGCGTGGTCGTACGGCCCTACAAACAGGGATGACTCCGGCGGCAAACTGGCGTTTATCCCCGGAAAAATGATTAAAAATGATTTCCTGCTGCTGTTTGAAAGCCTTGAGAAGGCGCCTTACCGTTTCGGTCCGAACCCATGGGCGCCTCACAGTCATCCCATGCCCGAGGTCCTGTTTTTCCTTGGATCAGACCCGGATAATTTAAATAAGCTGGGAGGAGAGGCGGAATTTGCCCTTGGAAAGGAAAAGGAAAAATACGTTATCAACAAGCCGACCGCGGTCCTGTGCCCGGATAAATTTCCCCATTGCCCGTTGACTATAACCAGGGTGGACTGGCCTTTTTTTCTAATGGACCTGCGCCCTTTCGGCATGATGGGGAAAAAGGACAAGATGTCAGATATTTAAATGGGGCTCATGGCAAAGGGAACAGGGTGGAGGGCAAAAAGAGATAGCCAATTACTACCCTGGATTTATTCCTGACTCATCCAATATTCTATCTACCCAGTTGTTACAGTTTTTAAAAACATGGTAGACTCCACGGGCTTTATATATCCTGTACTCACCACCCCTATCCATACTAGATTTTTCAATTATAATTTTATTTTCCTTATCTAAAACAAAGCTGCTGTTAATCTCTCCTATCAATTTTTGAAATTCAGTATCAGAGACATTGATTTTTGTAAGTTTGCTATATGGATATTGCTGATCTGGATGCTTGGGAAGAGACCATACACATATACCGGAAGAAGTCGGAACAAAGAGGGCCCTAAACATGAGTAATACCCCCCTCTTTTTTATATCCGTTTTATACCACTTAAGATCACCCCAGCCAATCTCAAGATAGCGCACATCAGGAAACTCCTTTTGAAAAACAGTTAAGTAGGGAGCGGCTCTTTGCCGATCAATTATTATTCCCGAATGGGTTTCATACTGGATATAGTAGATAATGTTAGATCTGACTTGATCCGCAGTATTCAGCATTTGTTTGCGAACATTAGGCACGCAACTGGTAAACAGGAAAATAATGATGAAAAGACAGACTAGATAAAAGCTTTTCCTTATTCTATCCTTTCCAATAGCGTATATATAATGTTGATTCTTCATGAAGTTAACTTGATAAGAATTTTAATTTTGGGGAATAGAATATATGGAGGAAAGACTTGTGTGTCAACAAATTTAAAAGGATGAACAGGCCTTTCTTTCTCATGGACCTGCACCCCTTCGGTATGATGGGAAAAAAGGATAAGATGACGGATATTTAAAACGTGGCTCATGGCACAGGGCGCAGGGTGCAAGGTTATACCCAGAACAATCGGACAGCTAACATCAAGTATGTTTTCTATTACTAACCGTATACCGCTTGTCTGCCATAGCTCTGAACCTGTTGAATGGGCGCCGGCGGATATAACTTTATGCCTTATACCTTTTCTTTCTTCGGGTATATCCAATAATGAAATGAATGAACCAGCCCCTCTATTTTAAAATGACATCTCCCTCCCTTTTTTAAGGGTACCTCCAGATAAAAGAAATCTTCCTTTTGAGAGACAGACTCATTAAAAATTATTTCCTTATCAACATGTATTTTTAGGCCACTCTCTTTTATGAAAAGATTAACTGAAGGTGAGAAATTTTCTTTTAAAACGCCTCCCGGGAAAAGTCCTTTATATCTACAGACCAGGGTGCCCCCATTTTCCGGTATATCCATATAAAAATCTTCTTTGATAACATTCGGCCTGCCCCCGTCCCAGAAATTTTCACCCTTTAAGATACCTGCATCTACATGTTCTTCCAGGCTTTGAGTAAACTTGTAATCACACGCTTCTTCCGAAAAGGGATCTCCTACATCCAACTCAGAGTAGGGATTCCTGTAAGGCGGTGAATCTTTTATCTCACCCAAGTCGATAATTTTTACTTCTGCAAAATTTTTATACTTATATTGAATATTTTTAACAACTTCACCCTTAATCTGCCTGAGCCAGTTTGATTCCGGTGTGTTTTCAAAAAAGTCTAAAAATACAACTTTCTGAGAATAGAACCTCTGTATATATTCAGTAGTTTCAAGAATCCTGTTGTGATATTTCACGTATTTTCCAAGGTATGGATCAGTACTTACATAAAGAAGGTGCAGTTTTAAACGACCATCTGACCAGTAAAGGGGTCCCATGCTATGAGCCAGGATGGGAATCTCTGATCTTTGTTGAACCAGGTAATCGACAACTTTTTTATGGTGAACGAACTTTTCAACATTTTGTTTAAACGGGAATAATGAACCGTAAAACTGCAGCGAGTTAAATATAAAGAAAAATATAATGGAAATCATATAAACAGGTTTCCAGTTACTCTTTATATTGCGGAGGAAAATAAGCGCAAAACCGAAAAAGAACGGGGTTAGCACATGAAAGTGCCTGTTTTGATGTGCGCCTGAATATAAGGAAAAAGCATCTCCCGCGATTAAAAATAAAAGAAAACCTGTTACGGGAACAATCCATTCCCTCTTGTGTTTAACAAATCCTAATATACTAAAAATAAAGAGAAAAGGAGGAAGGCTCCCCAGCCACCCGGATTCAAACGCTCCTATTCTCTGGGAGGAGGAATAGAGCCCTAACAAACCGCCTTTAATCTGGTCAAAAACAACACTTAGAGCAATTTCCAGGCCTTTTAAAAATCCCTGATAATGGATGATATTCTGCGGTGTCACACCTTGAGGCAGGTAACTGCCTGTAATGTATTTGTAGATTAAAAAAGGGACGCAGATGATCAGGATTGGCGGAATAAATTTACGGACACCATCAT
This sequence comes from Thermodesulfobacteriota bacterium, assembly GCA_042573485.1. Lineage (GTDB taxonomy): Bacteria > Desulfobacterota > DSM-4660 > Desulfatiglandales > HGW-15 > JAAZBV01. The sequence goes on from JBHPCX010000022.1 coordinate 20,470, forward strand.
TCCTGATGTGAAGCATCCGAAGCGTAACCAGAAAGATATAAATGACCAGACCTTCTGGTCTCATTAAAGCTGCTAAAATACTGAATGTCATGAAAAGAGGCAAGAAATCAATAAAGGCAAGTGCCCCCCAGAAAAATAAAAAAAGAAATCCAAAATTTGTTGAGAAGAGATTACTGAAAATGCCACTAAAAATAATACTTAACAGTGTGGCAGGAAAGGCTACCTCAGGGATAAATTTTTTAAAAAACTTCCACAAAAAAAGCGCGCTGAAAATTGCAAGTATGAAGTATTCAATATAGGTCCATAATACAAATGCTGACAGGGATTTGAATCCCAGCCAATAGCCTGCTGTTAATAATATGGGGCTTAAAAGATCTGAAAGTATGGTTGAAGCAGGTTCTCCGGGGATAATCTGTAGAGGATGCCCGTGAATCCAACTTCGTGCTACCGACAGGGTGCACATTGTATCCGGATTGGACATGCTCCAGATACCTGTTATGGGATCAAAGGCCAGTTGAAGAAAAATTATCCACTGAAGAGTAATAAAGAATATAATCAATATTACCTTTTTTTCTTCGTCGCCTATCTTTTTGAATTGGAATCTGTTCATAAAGGATTTTAGTATTTGATGTTTAATGTATAAGTGATATTCTCCAGGAATGACCAGAGCTTGTTATTTAATCAGCCCATATTTTTTTATCAAATGTATAACATTAAGACTATCCTTACAAGAAACCTTCTTTATCTCCTCCTATGACCTGTTTCCACATTTCAAACTTGTATTATCTTTTTATAATAATCCTTACTTCAAACCTCAATTATTCTCCTGTGGACCTATGTATCCATCACGGTCCTGTATGATAGCGTCTATCTCTTTGCTGTTTTCAGACAGGAATCTAAACATCTGTTCTGATTTTGTTTTTATCAGTAACTCATTGCCGCTGTTGATCACCGATCCCTTGATCAGCATGCCGTTCTTATATAGGTAGGAAACAATCGCATCATCAGCATCAAGCTTAATATCAAACCTTTCGGAAAGGTAGTCTAGCCATTTAGCGAATTCTTCCGGATGGTCAAAATGCTCAAGGGGCACATTTGTTTCCATACTCAATGGCTTATGAGATCCCGGCATAATATTGGAACCGCCAAGGTAATCAAGAACATGGGCCAGTTCATGTATGAATGTGGCATCATCTATGTCCTCAGATATTGCCAGATAAATATTATCAGGATCGGTTTTAAGGGTCTTTAAAATGTTAATAAAAACACCGCCACCCCTGCCCTCTTCAGTTCTTGAATGGCTGCTGGTGAAGAGATTTAAATCAGAATATCTTTTCAGGTCAACAAGCCTGATTCCAATTTCGTTTCCGGTAAGTTCTTTTATATCAAGTGAATCAATTATCTCACGGCATCTTCCATAATTGACTTCAGCAAGATCAGTTATTTGCCTGCTCATTTCATCGGTAAATTCATCAATGCCGTCAAGAGCAAGATCATCTTCTTTTCCCATGTGACATTTCTTAAATTTCCTGCCGCTGCCGCAGGGACATGGATCATTTCTACCTGGTTTCATGTTCACTCCTCTATTATCCTATTCCTATGCATCTCCGCCGACTTGGTTGGAAGAGGGCTTTCCTTACCGGTTTCTGGGTTAAGTCTATGTCTGTATGATATCTTGATACCCTGGGACTCTTCCATCCAGTCCCAACCCTTAACATAATATGGACAATCGTCATTAAAGCAAACCCAGTGGAACGGGTCATCAGCCCATGTCGAGTCCTCCGGGGGCACCCATTTTTTCATGTCTGCATCACAGTGCGGACATTTAGGAATTTCATTGTTATCCATTTTTCTACTTCCTTAAAAAAGAACCAAACTTCCACAACTCATACTATGAAAGTCTGGTTCTAATAAATTGTTTTTCTATTTAAAACTTAGGTTAAATTTTCTGAGTTCTTATAATCTTCTTTTACCTTCACTAAAAAACTTGTTACAGGTCTGAAAGCCAGATGAGCCCATTTTGCAAAAGGGACTTCCAGAACCAGCATAGGTACAGCCACCATCAGGTGAATAACATAAAGTACATATGTTGGCATGGCCAGGTCAAGCAACCGTGTAAAATGGATGAAAATACCTGTAAGAGTTGTTGCCTGAAGAAGGATAAGAAACATCCAGTCTGTTCCATGGCTATTCTTATAGGGAGTTTTACTCTTTTTCAGCCTGCCTATTATTGCATAAGTAGTACCATACATAATCGCGAATGTGGCATAATAACCAAGCAAACGCCATGGATGCCAGGGAGGATAGATTACATCGCGCTGAAACTGTAATGGTTCCCAGGACAGCCCTATAACATGTATTCCACCGGCAAGGAAAACGGCTACAAGCATAAAGGCCGTGGCATAACCAGTCATTATCATTAGATGAACAAACCACTGCATTTTGTCAGTACACTCGGCAAAACGCTTCTGGGTAGCTGCATGAGCAACAAGTTCCCATGCATTTTTTATATATATTCCCAGGGGAATTTTAAACAGCAGATCTCCCATTACAAACTTCGCACACCGGTATGTGTTACTCAAAAGCAGAACAGTCAGAATAGTCGCCATAATCATATCAGCGATCTCAATTGCACCCGCCGGCCATACGGAATTTAGATAGGCATGCTCCATATTTGGATTATCTGCATGAAAAAATACAAGCAGCAGACCTACAATAATAGCGACAACCGCGACAGCTATTAATTCAAAAACCTCCGATGTATAGAACTTCCTCGAAAAACCTGTCCAGTCATATCTTGATGTAAGATACCTTCGCATAACCATCATGAACTCACCCGGATCGGCTCCTCTCGGGCATTGATCAGAACAGTCACCGCAGTAATAGCATAACCATGGCTCAGGGCTACTCAGGATCTTGTCTTCCATACCCATCTGGGCATATTTAATAAGTCTTCGCGGAAAAGTGGTATCTTTCTCTGAAAGCGGACATATCGCCGTACAGTTTCCACAATGCATACATTTATTGGCATCACTAAGACCAAACTCCTTAAGATCCTTTATAAAATTCGGATCGACTCTTACACTCATACATACACCTCCTGCCTGTTAATAAAATATATGCTCATTTATAACCCGAAGGAATCCCTTTCCGGGCACATGAACTTTTAAATCTACTACCAGCCCTTAAAAGGATTGGGACCAACTTCATCAATTGTTTCCGCGAACTCATCCAGAAGCGCCGGGAGTTTATCATAATCTGTAATTGAAATTGCCTCAAACCTTACACGTTCTGATTCAAGGGCCAGCCTGTCAAGTGTTTCCGAGACCTTGCTCAACCTTATTTCCGAAAGCTCACTTCCCTTTATAAAGTGACACTGGTAATCATCACCGTGTTTACAACCCAGGAGAAGCACTCCATCAACACCCTTTGACATGGTGTCTGCTATCCAAACAAGGTTCATGGATCCTAGGCATCTGAGCGGAATCACTCTTACCCATGCATTATACTTCATACGATGCAGTCCGGCCATATCCAGTGCCGGATATGCGTCGTTCTCACATGCAAGCACAAGAATACGGGGTTTTTCTTCATCCTCTTCAGGTACATTGATTGACTTAATCATATCACCAACTATCGGCACCGAATAATTCTTAAAAGAAATTATCCTTTCAGGGCACGCGCCCATGCAAACTCCGCACCTCCTGCATCTTGTGGGTTGCGGTAGGGGATTGGCCTCATCATCTTCATTGATAGCACCAAACGGACATTCAACAGTACAACGCTTACACTGGGTACAGCGTTTCATTTCAAATTCGGGATATGTCATATCTCCCGATCTTGGATGAACTGCCGCGCCCTTGGATGTTAATTCAATACACTGTATCGCTTTCATGACAGCGCCGGCACCATCTTCCGCTGCTGTACCAATGGTCATTGGTCTTCTAATGGTTCCGGCAGCATAGATTCCTGTTCGCCTGCTTTCATAGGGAAAGCATATAAAATGTGAGTCAGGAAAATCATTACTGAGGGCGGGAAGCTCGGGGCCCTGGCGGTACTCCAGATTAAGAAGGTTTGATCTTCTTATTATATCGAGAGGTACATCCAGCTCTTCTTCATCATCATCCTTCTCTTCCTGTTGCTCCTGTGTTATGTCAGGGCCGACTGCTGATACGGGAACCATCCCTGTAGCCAGGACAACCATGTCAAGCTCATCAAGAATAACGGTTTCACCAAGAAGTTCATCCTGGGCTTCCACAGAAAGTCCGTCATCGACTTTTACTTCAGGTTCCTGGCACCTGATAAAAACTACCCCCTCTTCCTGTGCCTTGCGATAAAGGTCCTCTGCCTGTCCGGGTGTTCTCAATTCTTTATATACTACATACACTCCCGCGTCAGGGTTCTGATGTTTTACCCTGATGGCCTGTTTTAAAGAAGCAGTACAACATACAGAAGAACAGTAAGGCAAATGTTCGGGATCACGACTCCCCGCGCACTGCAGAAAAGCAATATTCGTAACTTCCCTGTCATCGCTTGGCCTGACAATTTTTCCTTCCTTCGTGCTCTCCTCGAACATTGTATTTGTAATTACATCAGCTGATTGTCCGTAGCCAAGTTTGGCATCAAGTTTTTCCGGATCATAGGGTTTCCATCCGGCAGCAAGAACAATGGACCCAGCCCTGTGTTCAGTTGTTCCTCCTGGGTGCTTAATAACGGCTTTAAACAATCCCGGTCCGCCGGATATGCTTTCCACAGCTGATCCGGTATAGACCTTTATTTTATCATTTTCAGTTACTTCCTTTATTAACAAAGGAAGGGTATTTTCAATAACATCCTTAAAGGGTGATATGGCAATTTCCTTCACATTTTTCTGGAAACCGCCAAGCTTGTTTTCCTTTTCAACCAGGATCATTGAATAACCGGCCTTCGCGCCTTCAATGGCCGAATTAAGCCCGGTTAATCCGCCCCCAACCACTAGGATATCCTTTGAGTATTCTTCTTCCGGCTTAAAGGGTTCCGGTAACTGCATTCCGTTCATCTTTGATATTCCCATCCGGAGATAATCTTCCGCCATCATCTGGGTATCTTCATCTTCAGGCTTCTGGCTCCATACTACCTGCTCACGCAGGTTAACTCTGTCCACAACACAGCCGTCAAAATCAAAGACATCGTACATTACCCGGGGTGAACAGGCAGCGATAGCCATTGCATTGACACCTTCGTCTGCCATATCTTTTTTAATCAGTTCCGCGCCTTCCTTCCCGCAAAGGTTCGGGTGATTGCGGCATATGGGAATACTGAATTCATCAGCAGCTAAATTTTCAAGTGGTTCTATATTCAGGGCATCTCCGATGCCACATCCTGTGCAAATGTAAACGGCACTCTTTTTTTCCATTGGTTACCTCCTAGCGATGGATTGAATAGCTTTAAGGGCTGCTGAGGTTCCATCCTGAACAGCTTCTGAAACATTCATTGGTGATCTTGAGCATCCTGCCCCTGTGATACCGGCTTTGGGACCCTTTGAAGCTATAAACCCATAATCATCATACGGAATCTCAATGGGAAGCTGCCTGTCTGCCGTATTGGGTTCCATTCCCGTCGCAAGAACAACCATATCAACCTCAATTTCCTTTAATTCCTCCGTGGTTGTATCTTCCACCCTCATAACAAGAGCCTTCCCATCATCACTCTGGGTAATCTTAGCTACCTTACCCTTAAAAAAATTGATTTTCTCATCTTCCTTGACCCTGGTATAAAATTCCTCCAGTCTGTCTGTTGCCCTGATATCTATGTAGCAGATATATATGTCGGCATCGGGATATTGTTCTCTTATGTATGTTGCCTGCTTCATTGACGCAAGGCAGCATATTCCGGAACAGAACGGAAGATGATTCTCATCCCTTGAACCGGCACACTGTACAAAAGCAACACTTTTTGGTGCTTCACCGTCAGAAGGACGCAGGATCTTACCCTCTGTCGGTCCGCTCCAGGATGCCAGTCTTTCCATCATTACATTGGTAATTACATCCGGATAATTATTGAAGCCATAGGTATCGAGTTTGGAAGGATCATATGGTTTCCATCCGGTCGCCCATACAATGGAACCTACCTTTAGATCCATAGTTTTACTTTCCATTTCCAGTTCTATAGCATCATAGGGACATGCGTCTTTTATCTTCTGAGCCTCATCGCTTTTAATTATCCCGGGATCGAGCACATATCTCGGAGGATATGCCATATCATGAGGCATATATGCCGCTTTTATTTTGTTCATACCGTAGTTAAAGGGATTGTCAATCTCCAGGTCACAGGCTTCGGCGCATTTTCCACAGGCTGTGCATTTTTCATTTACATACCGTGGATTGATCTTGATTTTTACATCAAAATTTCCCTCTTCACCTGATATTGACTCCACTTCAGCCATTGTAAAAAAACGTACTTTTGGATTCTGGCGAATCCGCCTGAAATTAATCTCCAGACCACATGATGGCGGGCATAATTTCGGGAAATAATGGTGCAGCTGGGAAACCCTTCCACCAAGGTAAGGATTCTTTTCAACGATGTAGGTATCATAGCCGGCTTCAGCTGCTTCAATAGCGGTAGTGAGTCCGCTTATCCCGCCGCCTACCACCAGGATACTTTGCGTCTCTGTATTGGTCATACTTATCCTCCTCAATGTAACTTTCAAAATTCCGTCAAATCGGTTTTATATAAATGGTCTTTCCGCAACCTTTTATTACTTCTATGGACAGGTATACGGTATATGGTCTACGGTTTATCCGCCTTCGCCAGAGGCTACGGCGCGACAAGCGGTCATGTAACAATTTATCTTTAACCTTAAACCGTGTACCTTAGACCGTGAACCTGTTTCTTTAAACCTGCTTTATTTAATAATCTGTGCTTTTTTTAATTAGTAACTCACTGTGCTCACATAATACTATATTTCGGGCCGCCACCGCCTTCTGGCGGTACCCACGTAATATTTTCATAGGGATCTTTAATATCACATGTCTTGCAATGCACGCAGTTTGAAAAATTCAGTTTCATTTGTTTTTTGCCGGTTTCTTCATCAATTTCCATTTCATACACATCGGCAGGACAAAATCTCACACAGGGATTCTGAAAATCTTCTGCACACTGATTGTAACAAATATCAAGGTCCTTTATATGCAGATGAGCTGGTTGGTCCTCCTCGTGTGTGGCTCCCGAATAATAGACATCTGTTTCCTTATCGAATGTGAGTTCACCGTCATACTTGATATCACCCTTATGGTCATCAGTGACATCATTCGACCCATAAAGTTCATTAACTTTTTTCATATGCGTATAATCCGGTGTGGCACCAAGGCGCGACTTAAAAATTCTTCCACCAAGAAGGATCTGCAAACCAACAGTAGTCATACCTTTATATAGCCCTCTTTCCATGGCCTGATGAACATTCCGTACTTTATATAAATCGCTGACTTCCTTTGTATTCATCAGGTTTTCCCTGTAGGTGTCAAGATTTGAATATGAAAAGTCATCATTAACAAGACAATTAAATATTGTCTCGGCAGCAGTCATTCCCGACCTCATTGCCAGGTTTACACCTTTAATTTTTGGTGTATTAAACAGATTGGCAGAATCACCGATAATCATGCCTCCGTCAAAGGTCAGTTTCGGAATTGAATAATAACCGCTGACCGGTACTGTCTTTGCCCCATACTGAACCATCTTACCATCTTTAAGAAGCTCCCGGATCATGGGATGTTGTTTCAATTTCTGAAATTCCCTGTGGGGATCGATAAATGGATCGCTGTAATCAAGACTCACAAGCTGGCCGATACTGACCTTATTATCCTTCATACCATAAATAAAACCACCGCCGAAGGTATCACTTTTCAACGGGTAACCCATGGTATGAATAATTTCACCTGGTTCCACCCTTTTCTCAGGAAGTTCCCAGACTTCCTTTACACCGATTTCGTAACCATCCGGGTTATTATCCGCGTCCAGGGAATAATGTTTTATAACCTGTTTTGTTAAACTGCCTCTTGAGCCTTCACCAAAAACCGTGACCTTTGCGTGCAGGTCAATTCCGGGTTCAAAATTGGATTTTTTACTGCCGTCCCCGGCAACACCCTGGTCTCCTGTCCTCACTCCGATTACACGGTCACCATCATACAGGACTTCAACGCCGGGAAATCCCGGAAAGATGTCAACACCGCTCTCTTCAACCATCCCTGCAAGCCATTCATTCAGCCTTGAAACAGAAACAACACAATTTCCATGATTATCAAGGGGATTAAGGCTTTTGGGGGCCAGTCCCACAGGCAGCTTGAATTTTCCCTTCTCAGTCAAAAAATAAACCGTTTCCTTTTCAACATCTCCCTCAACAGGTGCACCTTTTTCAAGGTAGTCAGGAACGAGTTCCTTTAACGGTGCGGGATCAATCGCAGCACCGGATATACCATGTGCTCCCGGATAAGGTCCTTTTTCAAGGATTGCTATCATTACCTCGTCCAGGCTTTTTGAATCCTCACTTTTATTTTTATTGTATTCCTTTATAAGGTTGGAAAGGTGTAACGCACTGCTTAAAGACGCGACACCCCCGCCAACAAAAAGCACATCAACGTCCATTACTTCATGATTATCAGCCAATGTCCGTTCTCCTTTTATTCTATTGTAAAATCCATGGTTTAACTTAAACGTAAACCTTTTTTTATTTTCTATAACCGGAGATTTAAGGTATCCGGATATCAAACAGGAAAAAATAATTTGATGCTTTTACCACATCATTTCACAGGATTGCAAGCATTTTTGTGAAATACATCACAAAGTAAACACGCTCCATAATTAATCATTTTGATTTATAAATCAGAACAGATTTATTGAAATAAGATACCTGATAATCAAAAAAAATAATATAGAAAAAGGGATAAATATGGCTTCTAATATTAATGCCTAATCATCTATTATTAATCATATTTAATTAAATCTTATCATCTTCAAACATATCTTCTGTAATATCAACCTGGCTTTGCTGCATTGCGTATAATTGAGCATAAAACCCGTTTTTAGCAATCAGCTCAGAGTAGGTGCCCTCTTCGATTACCCTGTGATCATGGATAACGATTATCCTGTCGGCATTTTTAATTGTTGAAAGACGATGTGCAATTGTCAGACATGTTCTGCTCTTCATAAGTTTATGAACCGCTGTCTGTATCTGTGCTTCTATCAGGCTGTCGATATTGCTGGTTGCTTCATCAAGTATAAGTATTGACGGATTTCTTAATATGGCCCTTGTTATACCCAGAAGCTGCCTCTCCCCCTGGGAAATATTAAGACCGCGCTCTGTAAGAACAGTATCGTACCCCTTCGGAAGTCTGCTTATAAAATGACTCGCGTTAGCCAGCCTGGCAGCTTCAAACATTTCATCTTCGGTGGCTTCCTGATTTCCATATAGAAGATTCTCCCGGATCGTTGTGGCAAAAAAGAACGGTTCCTGCAGCACAACACCAAGGGACGATCTCAGCGAGCTTAATTCCATATCCCGGATATCGGTTCGGTTTATACTTATCGAACCATTCTGCACATCATAAAATCTGTTAAGCAGATTGATCAGGGTTGTTTTTCCTGCACCCGTGGGTCCTACAATGGCAATGGCACTTCCAAGTGGTACCGTTAAATCGATACCTTCAAGAACAGGCTTTCCCTCTTCATATGAAAAATTGACATCTTTAAAGACAATATCACCTTCTTTATACTTTACGGGAGCAGTCCCCTCAACAACAACCGGTTTGGTGTCCATTATCTCAAAGACTCTTTCCGCGCCTGCCAGGGCAGACTGGATGACATTGTAAATACCTGTGATCTGCATTATGGGCCAGAGAAAATTTCGTGAATATATTATGAAGCTGGTCAATAATCCAATGGAAAAAACATCACTGTTTCTGAGTACCAGAAAACCTCCTATCCCCACCAGTAAAGCCAGTATGATTGTTGTGATCAACTGCATGACGGGCATGAAGATGTGGGAGAGCATCTCTGCAAAAGTTCCGGCATCCCTGGCCTCTATACTGATCCTCTCAAAATCCTGAAATTCCTCTTTTTCCATACCAAAAGTTTTGATTACTTTGACACCTGACACAGATTCTTCAACCTTTATGCTCAAATCCGCTATTTTCTGCTGGTTTATCCTGAAAGCTTTTCTAACTCTGACCGCGATAATTGCAGCTACAATAGCCATTAACGGAACAGCCGTAACAACTACAAGGGTCAAACGGACATTAAGTAAAAGCATGGCTAAAAGGGTCATGATCACAGTCAAAAGACCTCTTAAACCCTCACTGAAGACATTGTTAACACCCTGTTCAATTGCCTCTATATCATTGGTAAGGCGCGACATTATCTCGCCAACATCTTCCCTGTCAAAATATGACATGGATAATTCCTGGATATGGTTAAAGGCGTCCTGTCGCATCCTGAAAATTATATTATTTGAAGCCTTTACAAGGACAATTCTTGTAATTGCTTCCGAGATCCAGGCACCCACATAAATAATAACAAGTAAAATGATCTCATGCCCCAAAAGTGAAAGGTTGGGGTTCCTTTCCAGATAATTGGTGATAGCCCTTCCAAGCACAGCAGGCCCTGTTACTCCGAGAAAGACACTGATAAAAATAATTATGCTGGATATAAACAGAAGTATTTTTTGTGTTCCAAAATAGACAAAAAGTCTCTTGAAGGCACCTCTCACATCTTTTGCTGATTCAATGACATGACTGCCGGGCCCCCTGCCTGGAGATACCGGCGGTCTTCGACGTTTTATGTTTTCCTTGTTTTCCATATGTTCAGTTTCTTTTTGATCTATTGAATAAATTCATTCTGTGTTTCAGCTATCCGCCTGTATATATCATTGTTTTCAAGGAGTTCGTTATGCTTCCCTATTCCGATTATCCTCCCCTTGTCCATTACAATGATTCTGTCACTCTCTTTAATAGTCTGTATCTTCTGGCTTATTATGAGGACCGTTGCATTATTCAGCTCGTCATAAATACCCCTGGTAACTTTTCTTTCGGTCTCCAGATCAAGGGAGGAGGTAACATCATCCAGTATTATTATTGAAGGGTTTGAAGCAATTGCCCTTGCAATTGTGACTCTCTGGCGTTGTCCTCCTGAAAGTCCGGAGCCCCTTTCACCAATGCCTGTGTCCCACCCCTTTTCCTCGATAAAAGGGAGAGACTGGGATATTCTGGCCGCACGTTCGGCAACATCCTGATCTCCCTCGGGATTCCCATAGAGAATATTCTCCCTTATTCCTCCTGAGAAAAGAATCGGGTCCTGAAGAACGATTCCAATCTTTTTTCTCAGGTCTGTCGGATTATATTTTTTAACATCTACACCGTCTATGAGTATTCTACCCCTTCTCGGGTCATAGAGCCTGGGAATCAGATTTGCCAGGCTTGATTTTCCACTCCCGGTTCCGCCGATAATACCGATCTTTTCACCCGGTTTGATTTTGATATTGATATCGTTCAGGGCATTTTCACCCTCACCATATCCAAATGAGACTGACTCAATTTCTATACGGCCTTCAATCCTGTCAGCAGCCAAAGGTGAACCAGGAGTATCGATATCAGGAACCTCCCCAAGCAGTTTAAATATGCGCTCAGCGGAAGCACTTGCCATCGATACAAAGTTCAGGACCATTCCAACCATTACCAGCGGGAAAATGGACATCATTGCATAATTAATGAATGCAAGTAACTCCCCCTTAGTAAAACCGGTAGTTCCCAAATTAATGTTCTGTATAATTTCCGAACCACCCAGCCAGAGGATCAGGGTAACTGACATATTTCCTATAAAAAGCATAAATGGCATAAAAGCACTGAAAAGATACCCGATTCTAAGGGAAATCTTATATATATCCCTGTTTTTTAAGTTAAACTTCTCCTTTTCATAGGCCTGCCTGTTAAAGGCCCTTACTACCTTTGAACCTGCCAGATTCTCCTGGAGTGTGTTATTCAACCTGTCCAGTCTCTCCCTCATCTTCATGAATAGCGGACGCACGATGCTTACAAATGAGATGGACAAAATGAATGTCCCTCCCATGATTAAGGACATTATAGTCGCGAGCCTGGTATCGGTCAGGAACATAAAAATGATACTGAGCAATATAGTTATTACTGACTGGACAATCATAAAAAGCCCCATCCTGACAAACATCCGCACCGTGTTGACGTCAGAGTTCAATCTTACCATCAACGCTCCGGTACGCCACCTGTCAAAATTAACAAAGGAGAAGGATACTATTTTTTTAAAAAGATCACTCCTTACCTCATGACTCAATCCCTGTCCCGCCTTAATCATGAGAAAACCGCTTATCAGGTATGACGCATTGCCTATAATGCCAAGTAGCAGTATCCCAACCGAACCGTAAATGATATTTCTGATGATTCCTGCAGTTATTCCTTTATCAATAGCCCACTCCATGAGTTTAGGCTGTATCATGTTAAACACAACGGAGACCGCCAGAAAGAGCAGCGAGAGGAACACCTGGCGCTTATAGTTTTTTAAATATGAAAAGAGTTTTAAAAGATATATCACCTTTAACCGCCTGATTTATTTGTATTTGGACATTTTTTGGCTAGAATAAGCATAAGCTACGGGACCTAACATAACTATTGAGCACATATATTGCAAGTAATGATGTAATTAACCATTATAAATAAAAATCTTCAAGCGTAAGTGGTAGTGCATCTATAGGAATTCCAGTGGGGACTACCCGGCTTCGCTTTATTAAGCTACGCCGCGGTTCGCCTTTGTCAGCATATTATGACAAAGGCGAAAAAAAGCCCCTGCCGGATATCCGGCAGGGGCTTATATTACAAGAAACACTCAGGTGTTAATTAAACACCGGGTATGTTCCAAATGTCTTTCTTGAACATTTCCCACTCGCCCGTTTCCGGATTGTATCGGCAGTTGGCGAAGCATTTCCAGTTATCTTCATCCATCGTAGGAGTATCAGACCTGAAATAGTATCCAGGCCACCTTGTCTCCTCCCTGAACAGCATTGTGCGGATATGAGACTCGGCAATCCACATTCTCTGGATGTTTTCCCAAACTCTCATGAGCTCATGTAGGTCTCTTGCTGCCATCTTATCGGAATCCTCTTTCAGGTATTCCATAAGCTCAAGGCCTCTTTCCAGGTTGGCTTTACTTGTTTTGAAAGCCGCTGTAACACCACCTGCATACTCATCCATAACTTTCTGGAGTCTGTGCAGGAACTGCCTTGGCATAATGTAATGGGTGTTAACTTCAGGATCAGTAAACTCGTCTTTGTGTTCCGCGAACAGATCCAGAGGATTGAGAACTTCCTTCTTCAGCTCTTCAACCTTGGCCATGTCAACTGTAGGTTCAGCACCTTTTTCAACGATGTATTTTACAGCTGCTTTTCCGGCAATTCTACCCTCGGTATGAGAACCTGAAGAGAACTTATGGCTTGAAGCACCGGATGCGTCACCTATCGCGAACATAGCTTCAACAGTTGTCATATTTTCGTATCCCCATTTGTAGGGAGTATCCAGATCTTCAGGACCGCTTACCCATGCACCTGATGCGCCTGAGTGGGAACCAATAAAGTAAGGTTCGCAAGCTGCGATTTCAGAGTGTTTTTCTTCGGGTCTAACATTCATTGATGCCCACAGAATAGCCTGTGAGATAGTCATATCAAGGAAGTCTTCCCATGCTTCTGTTTCAAGTTCTTTCATTTTCTTCTTGAAGGCTTTTGGGTCATCTTCGTACTTCTTAGCCAGGTTCTGGATGGCTTCGTCTGTTTCCATGTACAGAGGACCAAGACCAGCGTCTACATCCAGCATACCAAGATAATTTCTCAGGTTTGCAGGAATAGGCTTGGCCAGTCCGTAGGGAGCCCAGTTGTTCAGCTCTTCTTTTCTGACTACCATGTACTCGCCACCCTCAGCACTTATTGCCCTTGACTGGAAGAGAAGGAACCATGCACCAACAGGACCATAAGCATCTTTAAACCTTACAGGAATGAAACGTACTTCCTGACATGTCATTTCAGCACCGGCCTTGAGTGTTACATATGCACTTGAACCTGAGTTGAAAGGAGGATACCAGGAGCGTCCAAAACCCTCACCAACTGAACGGGGCCTGAACACATGAACAGCGCCGCCAAGAGCAACAATAACTGCTTTGGCCTTGAATACGTAGAATTTTTCTTCACGGATGCTGAATCCTACTGCGCCAACACACTTGCTGCCGTCCATGAGAGGATCAGTGATAAATACTCTCTCAATAACCTCACCGCCTGCATCGGCAATGGCGTTTTTGGCTGCTTCAGCAATGAGAATCTTGTAGGACTCACCATTGATCATAAGCTGCCATCGGCCTTCATGAACATATTTACCTTCTTCGTCTTTCCAGATATTGAGTCCCCATTTTTCAAACATGTGAACCGTACCGTCGACGTGACGGGCTATGTTGTATACAAGGTCTTCCCTTGAAATACCCATAAGGTCCTGACGAACGTAGCGCACATAATCTTCAACGGTATTTTCACCGTCTTTTACGCCAACGTACTGGTTGATAGCTGAAAGACCCATAGCAACAGCACCACTTCTATCAACAGCTGCCTTGTCAACGAGGGTCACTTTTAAATTATTCTTCTTTGCCCAGTAAGCTGCCTCTGTAGCAGCTCCACAAGCTGAGAAACCTCCCCCAAGAATCAGAAGGTCGGTAGTTACTTCAACTGTTTCAAAATTTGCCATTTTTATTTACCTCCTTTTTAATTACTTGGGTACGGGTATGGCATCAAGACCTAATGATTCCGGTTCTGTTGCCAGCGCGTTACTGTTAATGTCATCATGGGTAGCGAAACCGCCCGTTGGATCAGCTGAGCCTTCAGGTGTTGTCCTAGTGGGGAACTTAAACCTTTTGATTGAACCATCGCGGAACTTTACTGTCCACATAATATCTTCTGTACCTCTTAACGGGGTAGCGCTTGCTCCCATGGGTACGAAGTCAGCATAACCACGAACATCCATTGCCTGCTGGGGACAAAGTTTTACACAGCACATACATTCCCAGCACATCTGGGCATCGCGGTTATATGCCTTCATCTCACCATAACCGGCGGATCCGTCCTTATCCAGCGCCATCAGGTCGTTAGGACAGATATGCATACAGGCCGTCCTGTCCTGCCCTTTACAACCATCACATTTTTCTGTAATCACATAACTTGGCATTATAATACCTCCTTAGTTAACAATTTCATAAAATAAAGTGCCTTAATTTATTAATTTCTAGATTAATCTAACTAGTGGAGCACCTCCTTCCCCAAAATAAATCATTTTAGCGATATTTTTATTTTTAATTCAAGCTCATGAATTGATGTGCCCTTACAAAAAATCAATCCATTTTCCAGAATATTTACCTTGTGCATTTTTTTACAAGCGCTACTATTATAATTAACTCAAAACGCTGTCAAGAAAAAACGGCAATAAAACGACATAATTTTTCCTTATAAAATATGGGCAGCAAATCACTTATTTACAGGAGTGGAAAGAAGAAAGGAATATGGATTTTATACCCTGATACAGGTGCGGCATTATATCACCCAGCGGCCTGGTATATTTGTTTTACAAAAGCTGCATTTACCCGATTTTATATTAACTTGACTTAGATAATATCCCTTTCTTTCGAGTAATATTTTTTTACAATTGTGGCAATAAGTGTTACAGCCTTCATGCCCCGGGACATTCCCCAGATATACATACCTTATTCCTTCCTTAAGTGCTATATCCCTGAACCTCTCGAGTGTTGAAACTGGTGTAGGAGGGAGTCTGTCCAGCTTGTATTTTGGAATAAATCTCGAAAAATGAAGAGGATAATCAGGGCCGAGCTCCTTTAAAATCCATCCGCACATCCTTTTTATCATTTCAGGGTCATCTATATAGGTCGGCACGACAAGGGTAGTCATTTCAAACCAGACACCCTCCCGGTGCAGCACTTTAAAGGTATTCAGCACAGGATCAAGGGTACCGCCATTCAATATTTGGTACAGTTTATTATCAAAGGATTTCAGGTTGATATTCGCCCCGTCAATATATTTACATAACAACGTCAACGGGTCATCGTTGATATAACCGTTTGACACAAGTACATTTTTAATCCCCGATTTTCTGGCCAGCTTTGAAGTATCAAACATATATTCATAATAGGTGATCGCCTCTGAATAGGTGTAGGCAATAGATGGACTTTCCTTCTCAACTGCCGCTTTAACGACATCAGAGGGAAAAAGCTCAAAAAACCTGACATCTTCGGGTCTTTTTTGTGAAATCTCCCAGTTCTGGCAATTCAGGCACCTTAAGTTGCAGCCGGTTGGCGCTATGGATAAAACTGATGTTCCGGGATAAAAATGGTTGAGGGGTTTTTTTTCAATGGGATCCATGTGAACCGAGCATGGATTTCCATAGGTGAGAGAATATAGCTTACCCTTTATATTTACCTTTGACCTGCATATGCTTCTGTCTCCGGGTTCCAGGTAGCAATGGTTTGGACAGACCTGGCACTGCACGTCATCACCTATCATTTCATAGTGCATTGCCTCGGTTGACCATTTCCAGGGACTATCGGGCGCGTCACCTTTAAAAATGGTGCCTTTAACACTCTTATCATCTCTAAGACTCCCCGAGGACAACCCGCACCAGCCGCCGGTGACGAACAGAGCGGAAGCCCCGATTCCAAGAGACTTTAAAAATTCCTTTCTTGTCATTAGCGCCGGCATTTTTCTAGTTTCTTCCTTTTCTTCTGAGCATAACAATAAAGCTGCTTATCAATTTTATTGAAATAATAAAAATTACAGCTGACTGTATCCCGGCAAAGGGAACAAGAAGCGTTCCCACGAGTAAAGTCCCTACAGCAGCGCCCGCGAGATCGGCAGCAAGGCATCCTGCTGCCGGGCTCGTTTTCTCACCAATAATCCCCGCAACAATGGGGAATTGAAACCCGCAGAAAAAAGAGATTAAAAAACAATATACCATAAACCATATCTGATGTATGTCTGTTTTAAAAAAACTTATCCAGATATAATAGCATATCAGCAATAATATAATTACAAATTCTGAAAAAAGAAGCACCACATCTCTTTTTTGTATATACATACTTCCGACAACTGCCCCCGGTAAAAGTCCCAGGAGGAACACGGTAACAATAACTCCTATTTTAAGATAAACATATCCATACATGATCTGGAAGCAGTAAATAACGAGTATTTCAACGCCCATCGCTGCCAATCCTGAAGAGAAAAGGACATATTCCTCTTGTCTCATAAAAATGACATAGAGAAAGACAATTATCATTACTACAATAAAAAAGGTCCTGGGCGATGATCCGTATTTCGCGAACCACTCCTTAAAGACAATGTTCATCATTCTGGGTTCAAAATCCGTATTAATATATTCATCCCTGTCTATACTATCCATAACCTGGTTTATTCGGTCTTCTGTAACATTCCCATAATAAAACCAGTTAATATACTCTGTATTAATAGACTTTTTCTGAAGCCTCTCGGGAATATCAGTATACAGATCAGAGTTACTGCATAAATAATAGGCATCTCCCCCGGGAATTATTATTACGTTTGAAAAGTACTGGTTAACACTATTGTAGATTGATGACAGCTTCGTCCTGGTTATATCACTGATGTAATTCCCATAATATTTCATCCCGAATGACAGGATACCATTTTTGTTAAGTCTTTCTTTTGAAATGGAGAAGAATTCAGAAGTAAAAAAACGGTTTAACTGAAAAGTATCCGGTTCCGGCAGATCCATTATAATCGCATCGTACTTTTTTTCTGTTTCCTTTAGATATGCCCTTCCATCTGAGTTAATGATCCTTAGATTGGGAATTTTTTCAAGCAGGCCTGCTTCAAGCGCCAGGCCGGTAATTGAAGGATCGAGCTCTACATAATCAATATTATCAGGTTTGTATTTATTTATTTCGGAAAGAGTCTCACCTAGACCGCCTGAGATAAGAAGTATATCACCAATTTTCCCATCCAGTTGACACAAGGCATAATGGATCTTTTCTTCATTGCCAGTAATATCCGAATCAGAATAAAGGGGAATCCCGGATTCCCAGAAGGTATGTTGATCTTCTTCTTTTGTAATAACTATCCTGCCGAATGGTGACTCATTGTAAATACTGATGTTACCGTACTGTTTATTTAAAGTATCCTTTTCGACCTGAGAATCCATGGCGTAGTAAATGAAAAAGATGATAATCGCCATTACTGATAAAACTACATAGATATTTTTTTTTGCCTTTATCAACAGTAGAAGCGATATTAAAAGCAGCAACCCTGATGTCACCGCTATTGTTTTGAAGGGATTCATCCAGTAAACAAGAAAAAAGCTGAACACAGCTCCTCCGGCAATATCTCCTATATTATCAGTAATATATAATTCACCGGAACTGAAATCATGGTAATCATGTTTTAACAGATTCAATGCTGACGGCAATATAAATCCAATGAGTAGACAATATGGTGCTGTTGTAAGGGCTATATAGAAAAATATCTGATAAAATCCGGGAGAAGCACCATGTAAAAGGAGAGCGTCTCTAAAGTACCGTATAATTATTAGTTGAGGCAAAGGCCAGAGAGCGATGATAAGAATAAAAAATATATAGGTGGTAACTTTAGAAATTTTAATGATCTTTGCCCCGAGGCTTCCAACTCCATTTAAAAAAAGCCACACAAACAGGACAAGTGATATAGTTATCTCGTTTCCGTGAAACTGGGTAATAAATTCACGTATTGTAAGAAGCTGAACAGCAATGGATGATATTCCTGTCCCTATTATTGACCATATTATTAGTCTCTTATCTACTCTCATTGATCACTTAATGTTCCTCAAATGCCTGGACCTGGTATGTATATACAGTAATGTCCCCCTTTTTCCATTCATTGGCGTCCATGCCCGCTTTCATACAAAGGTGCTCTAAAAACTCCGTCTTGTCGGAAAGCTGGTCCCAAACCTGCGGTAAAAAGGTTGATTGATGATAGTTTTTTCTTAATATGACTCCATCTATTCCAGGCCTTAACTTCTCAAGAAGATCCTCCGCGTCAGTGTATTTAAGCTGCTCAGGTACAGTCAATATACTTATTTCTACTTCAATATTCTTCCATTCCTCCTTTGAAAGTGGAGGAAATCGGGGGTCTTTGAAGGCGGCACTGAGGGCGTTAGATTTTATAGATTCGACTAATGACACCTGGGGTACTATATGCCCGATGCAGCCGCGCAGATTACCATCGAGATTCAAAGTCACGAAAACGGCGCGCTTTTCTAGAAATTTGTCAGGCAGATTTGATTCCTCCTGAGAAATATCCTTTTTAAAAAGTTTTTCTTCAATGGTTGCGCGCGCGAGTGTAAGAAGATATTTGCCCTCCTCCCGGCTTAGTTCACCTTTATCAGACATCTTTATCTCCTTCCGGATCCCCTGTTTAGCGTTTTTTTTCTCTCCTGAAAGGCTGTCATGAAATTCCTTTCCCTGAGCGAAAGACATGAGTGTAAATAATATCAGGCACAGAAAACCTGGTATCGACAAGTTAAAGAGTAATTCTTGTAATATCCTTTTATTTTTTTTATATATCCCCATACCATTTATCCTTTTAAAAATTTTATAATATCACATATTTGTCAAAATGATAAACTTTTAGGTAAGGAATAATAACATGGAGAGTCTGAAAAGTAAAAAAGCAAGAGCATGTAAAATATATGAAATACTTGATCCTCTCTATACAAAAGAAAAGACAGCTCTTAAATACAGATCACCGTTTCAATTATTGATATCAACCATCTTGTCTGCTCAATGTACGGATAAACAGGTCAACATGGTCACACCCGGGCTTTTTAAAAAATATAAAAATCCCGGGGACTTTCTCGATGCACCCATCGCCGATATCGAGGATGCCATCAGGTCAACAGGTTTTTTCAGGAATAAAACAAAATCAATAAAAGGCTGCTGCCAGGGTCTTGTGGATATGTATGGGGGAAAAGTACCTAAAACAATGGAGGAGATGATAAAACTCCCGGGAGTTGGAAGAAAAACCGCGAATTGTGTACTCGGTGCCGCGTTCAATATCCCCGGTGTGGTAGTCGATACTCATGTAAAAAGACTTTCAATAAGACTGGGGCTCACCAAAAACCAGAATCCTGACAAAATAGAAAAAGATATTGAAAAGATTTTACCTGAAGAACGCTGGCGCCGTTTTTCAGATATTCTGATTTACCATGGCAGGGAGGTATGCAAAGCAAGGAAACCGGAACATGAAAGGTGCCCTGTATTAAAGTTATGCCCATCTGGTTCAATATAGAAACAAAGTTATATTTTGCTTTTGACCAAATACGGCAGATTCCTTCTGTTTTACATCTTTTAAAATCATATTTATAGATAGCAAAAAGCGTATAGATTAGGGTAAGTGAAACCCCTGCCAGATTTTACCGCAAAAATTAAGGTTGCAGCATTTGATGCAACTGTTGTATTCCACCGATGATCAAGAATTGAAAGAACAAATTGTAGGGGCGGGCACCCGAAAACCGCGATTGAAGAGAAAATTATAGCGGAAAGGATTGAAAAACCTC
>JBHPCX010000230.1:0-2090 GCA_042573485.1 Thermodesulfobacteriota bacterium
TCATTTCTCTTCGTGAAATTCTCTTGGCCATAATCTTCTCCTCATAATGCAGTAAGTAGTTTCTAATCAGCATATATCCATTTGAGAATATAGAAAAGTAGATGAAACTCGATTTTAAAATAGAGTATAAAAATATTACCTGTGTGTGTCAAAGTTATATTAGGTCCTCTATAGTATGTGAGTGGGATATTAAGGTGTTATTACATAATACTGATGAAAGCATCCCTGATGCAGCCGAAAGTCTATCTGATGTCAATGATTTTTTATTCACCTTCGCCTGAATACACCGCAGCTTGCTGCGGGGAGCTTCATTCCATTTGTTCAAGTATATAGTTGTTTTTCTTATGAAGTTAGGGTTTTAAAAAATATGGACCAATTGTTACTTCAGCTAACTATCCTTTTTTATTATATTTATCTTGACAAAAAAATCTAATAAAGATAAACAAAATAAACTTTTTTGATTCTGGACAAAGAAGTGCGGAATTATTTATCAGTAGCTCTAAAGACAAAGATGTCTATCCCTTTATTGCCGGGGTGGCCGTCTTTTTTTGTTTGCCATTCATAAACCAAGCGATTGATTGGTTTTAATCCCTGACAAATGAATTTGAAATCGCAATCATCGTCATAATCGATATTGAAAAGGTACGGTCTCATCGGCATGAGCGTTAGATTAACACAAGGTATAAAAATGAGCGGAAATAAAATAATACAAAAACTTTTGGATTCGAAAAAGCGGCTGGTTGAGAGGCTTGAAACTCCCTGCATTGTAAAAAAAGGTGAGGAAGAGGGAGGTTGCGGTGTTGTGGGTTTTTGCTGCTCTGAACCCGTTCCAGGTCACCATATTTATGAGCCTTCTCGACTGATGCATAACAGGGGAAATGGAAAGGGCGGAGGAATTGCTGCAGTAGGATTAGTCCCTGAACAGCTTGGTGTCAGTCGTGATGTACTTGATGATAACTATATGATTCATGTGGCCTTTCTGGATAACGACGCGAGATCCGAGCTAGAAAAAAAATATATTACACCCTGTTTTGATGTGGAATCTTCCAGAAAGCTCGATACCGTTGATGACTGGTCTTCCTTAAAAGATCTGGAGGTAAAACCGCCGGATGTGTGGCGGTATTTTGTTCGTGTAAAAACCGATGTGCTTAACGCATTTATTACTGAGAACAATTTCGAAGAACTTGATCGACGTGAAGCGGAAGACGAATTTGTGAATCAAAACAGCTTTAGCCTTAACCAGGAATTTTACGCGTCTCTCGGCGATCAAAAGGCCTTTGTCTTATCCCACGGCAGAAACATCATGATTCTGAAAGTCGTTGGTTATGCAGAGGCAATTGTAAAATATTACAGAATCGAAGAGCTGTGCGCACATTCGTGGATCGCTCATCAAAGGTTTCCAACAAAAGGTCGTGTATGGCACCCCGGTGGGGCTCATCCTTTCGCAGGCATAAACATGGCTCTTGTCCATAACGGCGACTTTGCCAATTACCATTCTGTTTCAGAATATCTCTTGCAACGACATATCTATCCGCAATTCCTTACTGATACTGAAGTGTCTGCGCTGATGTTTGATTTACTCAACCGGACATACCATTATCCGCTTGAATATATAATAGAGGCCCTGGCTCCTACGACAGAACTGGACTTTGACCATCTTCCCAAAGATAAACAGGATATATACCGTGCCATTCAGATCACTCATATGCACGGCTCTCCTGACGGTCCGTGGTTTTTTATCATTACACGAAATATTCCTGAAGAAAATAAGATCCAGTTACTGGGAATCACCGACACTGCAATGCTTCGACCCCAGGTCTTTGCCTTTTCCGATGGTGATGTTCAAATATAGGACTGATCGGTTCGGAGAAACAGGCCCTTGACGCGACTCTTTTGAGCCTTGCAAAGGATGACAATCGAATATGCCCTGTGGCCGATCGTTACTGGAACGCGCGAGGCGGCAGTTATGATGATGGTGGTGCATTCATATTCAGCCTGACACCCGATTCCAGCGGGAAATTTCGAATGACCTGCACCGATAAATTCGGATCTCCGGTCTCTATGCCGGAACAAACCGAAGCGTGTGATTT
>JBHPCX010000231.1:0-2081 GCA_042573485.1 Thermodesulfobacteriota bacterium
TACTGGTCTAATGATTTTACATGGGAAGACAGGACTATTTCAATCCCGCATGGTGTTTAATGCCTTCTACAACAGCCAGTGGCGCGCCTGTTACATATATTGTGACACTATCAGTTGCAGTATCTGACGAGTTTTCTGCGGTTATGGTGTAAGTGGTGGTTGTTGCAGGAAACACTTCAAGAGTGCCTGACAGGCCAACTTCTCCTATTCCCTGATCAATAGATACTGTTTCAGCATTCGCACTTTGCCATGTAAGTATTGATGAATTACCCTTAAGTATTGATTCCGGATCAGCGGATAAGGTAACAAGTAATGAATCTGAAAAGTTGATTTCAAGGTTTGTTGTTTGATCAGGTGAGACAGTTATGATATCACTCCATTTTTGATCGCCTCCTTCATCAGCCCTGAACAAATAGGAACCTGCCGGAATTTGAAACAAAGCGATTCCTGATAAGTCAGTGGTCTCATAAATGCTCAGATAAGAACTGGAAGATGTAAACAGATAAACTCTCGCCCCTGCGACATCATCAACGCCTCTCAACACATGAACATCAGCTAAACCATGCGGGATTGAAATAGTCCTGTCTTCCCATGTAAAATCATTAGACCAGTACTGCTGGCTCATATAATCGGCCCTGACCTTATATGAGTTTTCAGGGAGGTTAAATGTAACCTGCCCGTTAATGTCTGTAGCCTGGTATTGACTCATGTAAGAACCTGCGGAAGTGAAGAGATATACATTGACTCCGGCAACAGGATCTTGCGCGCCCTGAAAACTGTTTTGTACTGTGATGGTTACATCCTGATGAGGAATGTCCAGGCTTCCGGCTAAAGTATCAGGTAT
Organism: Thermodesulfobacteriota bacterium; assembly: GCA_042573485.1. Lineage (GTDB taxonomy): Bacteria > Desulfobacterota > DSM-4660 > Desulfatiglandales > HGW-15 > JAAZBV01. Next base: position 845 of record JBHPCX010000231.1, read on the forward strand.
AGTATAGACATCAGACCAGAACTGGTTCCCCAGGTAATCCACCCTGATTTTGTAATTTCCATCAGATAAAGGAAAAGATACCTGACCATTGCTGTCAGTTGTTTCATTCAAGCTGAGATATGTGCCTGATTCACTAAACAGGTAGCATTTTATACCTGTCAACGGCGCGGCACCCTTAGTAACTGTAAAATTAAACAGCCCTCCTCCTGTTGAGATAATCACAGGATTTATCTGGTCCGCAATGAGTGTTTCAGTTTCACTCCAGTACTGGCTGCTCTGATAGTCAGCCCTGAATTTGTAAAGACCCGAAGGAACGCGGAAGGATACAATGCCGCTGATGTCTGTTGTTTTATAGACACTGAGATAGCTGCCTGTCCCGGTAAACAGGTAGACATTTACTCCATCAAGTGGCTGGCCGGAGCCAAACACAAATACCTGAGCATCCGCCATTGGGATATTGACTGTACTGTTTTGCCATGTAAAATCATTAGACCAGTACTGTTGACTCATATAATCGGCCCTGACTTTATATGAATTTTCAGGGAGGTTAAATGTCACCTGACCGTTACTGTCTGTAGTCTGGTATTGACTCATGTAAGAGCCTGAAGAAGTGAAAAGATATACATTAACTCCGGCAACAGGATCTTGTGCACCCTGAAAACTGCTTTGTACTGTGATGACTACATCCTGGTGAGGAATTGACAGAGATATATTTGTATTTCCTGTTACAGTAGTGTTAACACTCCAGTACTGATATCCCAGGTAGTCTGCTCTTACTGCATAATCTCCTGCTGGAACACTGAACTGGACAATGCCTGATGCATCACTCGTTTGTGAAAGACCCAGATATGTTCCTGATGTATTAAACAGATAGGTGTTTATTCCTTCCAACGGGCTTCCCGGAGCTTTTTCAACAGTCACCTGTAAAGTGCCGCCACCCGCATCTATGGAAACGTTATTTACTCCCGGCAGGATAGTCGTGACGGCGCTCCAATACTGATTGCTGAATAAATCAGCCCGGAATTTATAATCATGTCCAACAGGAAGATCAAAGGACACCTGTCCATTACTATCAGTGGTTTCATTCAAGCTGAGGTATGATCCTGTTCCTGAAAATAGATAAACCTTAACGGATTGTACAGGGCCGTCAGATTTTGTCACTGTTACTTCTGCTGTCTCTTCGGGAATAATCACCGGGACAAAAAGAGTGCCGGGCAAGGTTATTATACTGCTCCAG
>JBHPCX010000232.1:0-2073 GCA_042573485.1 Thermodesulfobacteriota bacterium
TCTTGTCATTTTGAGCAAAGCGAGAACTCTTTGTTTTTCATGCTGATCTCTGACCGTTGACTTCATTGACCGCCATAGCTCCAGCGAAGGTGGCTGATTTTTATTTGCTTTTACAATCCAATAGTCTTAAATCTAAAATATTAATTCTTCTGGGTTATAATGAATTACTGCCATAAAGCGTCCAGGCGCTTCATCATTTAAGAATTAATAATAGTATTTTTGTCGTCATTCCTGCGCAGGTGGAAATCCATTTATTTTTAATTGAAAAGAATTTGAGAATTGAGTAAAAAGAGCCAAACGGCGACTTGGCCCCTTTAATTAATAAAATAATCCAGAGGATCCTTTCCTCAAACAATGTTGACTGTAATTCCGGTATCTGTTGGTTTTAGAAGGTATGGAGGAACAAGGAGGAGAGGGAGTTTTTGAGCGTGGGAGATATATTTCCCTCGCCGGCAATGAGTGCCTCAGGAAGTATTGCCGTCCTCGCACCTGCTGCAAGAATCTGTATTAGAAATCTCCTCCTTGAAAAATGAGTCATCTTATTTCCACATTTTTTTCCACTTTTTGGCGCCTTTCTGGGTTGCCCCTTCAAGGTCTACTTTTGGTTTCCATGCATCTTTAATATCTCCTGCAATCTGACCTTTTGGTGTTAGATCTCTTCCCTTAAGGCCGGGATAGTCAGGACCATATCGATGCGCCCTGAAGACCCCGTTGCTTGCCTGGAATCCCAGATCATCCAGCCAGCTTTTAGCGCCTTCGCTGGTCACAGGGTTGATATATTCCCATACCACTTCACCTTCTTTTGTGACCTCGAAAAAATGACCGTGATTTCCTGAGCAGACCATGGTATTGCCGTTCGGAAGCCTCTGTGCACCGGATATATGATGTGAGGAAAAGCTGTTTTCACTTTTTGACTTATATTCCCATACTATTTCTCCGGTTTCAGGGTTCATTTCTATAATTGAAGAATATGTAACAGGTGAACGTGCCCAGCCGTTATTAAATATCAGGATATTCCCTTCACCCGGAAGTCCTTTTTTGATCCATTGAGCATCATGGGGGCCAAAAAGGATCTGATCTCCGTTTGTGGTGAAGGTTGGCGGATCACCTGCGCCATAGGCACTGGGATTACCCCATCTGTATATAATTTCTCCTGTTTTATGGTCGATAATATAAAGTTCACCAAATTCCCTTGAATCAACCAGTATCTGATCGGTTTCCGGGTCATAATCGACGTCATTAAAATGGAGCCAGTCAGGATTTCCCATTCTATATTGGGGGAGTACGTTGGTTATATAATTGACATCAAGGTGCTTCTTTGAATTCATACCCCTGTGATCCCAGGCTTTCCATTTCCATATGACTTTACCTGCCGGGTCAATTTCATAGATTGCATCAGGCGCCAAGCCTCTGTCAGTTGTCTGTTTGGGATTTCTTCCTGCTGCAATTGCTTCTTCTTTACTTATATATTCCCAGGCGTTGGTCAATGTGTTGCCATTGGGCAGCCTTACGAAGTCATGGTGTAATGAACCTTCATCAGGTCCGGGAATATATTCCCATACTACATTACCTTTCCAGTCTATCTCCTTTAATCCCTTGGTTCCTCCACCGAAGTTCAGACCTTTATTAGGATTGGAATTTGGTTTTGGCTCTTGTGCTGGTTTGGGTGCTCCCTGTTTTGGCATCGGTGGACGCTTTTGACGTGTATTTCCCAGTATATTACCGTTTTCCAGTAATATATAGTGCATGCCGGGAGGATCACCTTTATGCTCCCACACATGTACAATGTTACCCAGCATATCAATAAGGTATGTTTTATCAGAACGCATTGGGCTGAAAAGGGTATAACCTTCATATGCCCTGGAGGCCTTGTACTGAATCAATTGGGAAGGACCGCTATGTGCCTCATAGGCATGAGTTGAATTTAGGCACAGACATGTGGATAGTAAGATTCCAAAAATTAAAATCCATTTCCTCATTTTTATCTCCTTGTTTACACGGATTTAAAAGGGTAAAAAAATACCCAGGTGCTCTTAAAAATTATAAAGTATATGTATATACCAATGTATGAGT
>JBHPCX010000233.1:0-2024 GCA_042573485.1 Thermodesulfobacteriota bacterium
TGGTATTCCTGTGCAGGGTCTTGTAGAGACAGAGGTTAAGGGAGGGTTTGAAGTCCGAATCGCGGGTAAAACCCGCGCCTTTTGCCCATTTTCCCAGATGGGTCGAGGCCGCATTGAGGATGTTGACAGTCTTATTGGAACAGAGTTGACTTTTAAGGTTTCGGAATTTGGAGAAAAGGGCAGAAATATTATTGTTTCACATCGGGCAGTGCTTGAGGAGGAGCGGGAACAAAAGAAACTTGAATTAAAGGATACGTTAAAGGAAGGGATGGCCGTAAGTGGAACAATAACATCTATTAAAAAATTTGGAGCATTTATTGATATAGGAGGAATTGAGGGACTGATTCCGGTTTCAGAGATATCATGGGGGCGTGTTGAGGATATTGAGACAGTCATGTCAGTGGGCCAAAAGGTGGATGTCGCGATATCAACTCTGAACTGGGATGAGGACAAATTCTCATTCAGTCTGAAAGAGGTATTACCCGATCCATGGGATAATTTATCACAAAGATATCCGGAAGGGTCCCTGCATAAGGGGAATGTAGTACGGCTGACAAAATTCGGTGCTTTTATAAATATTGAACCGGGAATAGACGGGCTTGTCCATATATCAGAACTGGGAAAGGGCAAAAGGATAAATCATGCAAAGGAAGTTCTTGATGTCGGGCAGGAGATTGAAGCCAGGGTTAACAGGATAGATGAAGAAAAGCGGCGTCTTTCCCTGGTATTAGCACAGTTTGAAGGAGATAAGGAAGAGGACACTTATGACAGGACAAATATGGGTGCGTCTGGATCATTCGGGACCCTGGGTGATTTGCTGAAAGCCAAACTTGATGGTGAAAAGAAATAAATCTTTCACGGTTATCGAATTAAAATAGACAATACTCGGATTATATTTTTATCTCCAGACTTTATCTTAATCATTCTATACATGTGTACAGGCTGCCGCCTTTGCAAAGGTTTTGTCGAGCCAGGGAAGGCTATCAGCCTATCAGGAAAGCCGTGAGACATCTGTTGCTGTTAGCCTTTAGCCTAAAAAGCTTCAGCCTGCAGCACTAACAGTCTAATAGTCTTCAGTCTAATAACCTGTATTAACAGTTCAGGGACAGTCAGATTTATAGCTTTCTATAGTGTATTTGGCTGATCCTCCCAGGTAAATCCGGTATGTTATACCGGTTTTCTTCCCCGCGCATGGGGCATCAATTAATACCTCCTCAATCTTGGAACCATCAGAATTACGGGGGATAGTTGTGTTAATTTCCGTACATCCAATGGCTTTGCCGCCCTCAAGTATTTTAAAGACTACGGTAATATTGGGCCGATCATATTTTTCATGGTTTATAAAACCATATTTAACGATAACGCCTTCCTTTGTGCAATTGCTTTCCTTTATAACCACTTCGGGGTTACTTCCATAGGCTGTACTGACAAAGAGGCAGCTCAATAGAAACATAATTAATATATACAGATATTTATTCATCCTGATCCTCCTAGATATAATCAGTTTTTTGAATCAATGACTGTTGTCGAAACAGTTGGTCAAGAATTTAGAGTTTGTTTTAACGTTTACAACATTCTGATGATTGAATGAGCTGTGTTTATAAAGTTTTATACCATGCACCTTTTTTATATACCGTAAGCCTGTCAAATGACAGATGTTATTTTTATGGTTTATCCCGGTATTATATCACTTGTTGGATTATTTAGTCAATTTGACTGATAACCGGTCCCTGAATTTTGGTTGTTGACACGGTATCACCTATCTCCTATATTTTTGGTCTCCGGTAATACAAAGGGAAAATAATGCCTGAAATATCTGTATATATACTCACATATAATGAAGAAAAAAAGATTGGTGATGCCGTAAAAAGCGTATTATGGGCTGATGAAATAGTTGTGGCAGACTCAGACAGCACTGATTCAACTGTTCATATTGCCAAGGATCTTGGGGCCAGGGTTGTTAATGTTCCTTTTGAAGGGTTTGGGAAATTGCGCAATTCTGCTATCAGCGCGTGCAGACATGA
>JBHPCX010000234.1:0-2019 GCA_042573485.1 Thermodesulfobacteriota bacterium
ACATGCTTCATAGTATATCAACTTTAAAGGTCTGCGATCTTTGGTCGATTCTACTTTACCCTTATTGTGCTGCTCAAATCTTAGCTTGAGATCCTTAGTATATCCTACATAGAAATTTCCATCCAACTCACTGTGCAATACATATGTATAATACATTAATTTCAAGCTATTTAACCGGGCAAGGATTACTGCATACTGATCTTGATGAGCGTCTAATTTGATCAGTAAGTGAATACTTTTCTTCAGAAGGCCAGGATTTGCTTACTTCATAAATATCCATCGCTAGGCCATATGCGGCCTTGTATACTTCCAGATCTTTCGCAGACTTTAATTGCATTATGTTAATGAAGTTTTTTATGTTGTGTTTTTTCTGATATCTGACATCTGACTACTGGTAAGCAGGCACAGCTCCGCTCTTTGGGTTACATAATTCAGCCGCCTTCGCACAAGGCTACGGCGAGCCAGGGAGGTCGGAGATCAGAGGTCTGTACACAGACGTCAGAGATCAGAGGTCAGAGATCAGAAAACGACTTTTATTGGCAAATTATTTTTTGTTTACTGGTTAATATAACATTAATTATTCGTTAAAACTTATCTATAGCTTTGCTGACTTCTGTTATCTGTCTTCTGACTACTGCTTTGCTGACATCTGACTACTGATCTCTGATCTCTGATATCTGGTTTTCTTCTACTTCCCGGTTGAGCTCCCCTATCTGCCTTTTGATCTCTTCATACTCCCTGAGTTTTCTTTTGAGGAAGTTTATGGTGAGTTTGGACTTCTCCTCCATCCCCCTCAGTGTAAGCAGGTAGGTGTAAGGCATTTTATTTTTAGCGCTTTTGAAACGGTTGACCTTTATAAAACCTTTTTTGGCCAGTTCGGTGAGGCAATAGTTGACCTTTCCCAGGCTGATGCCCATTTTCCCGGCCATCTTTCGCTGGCTTATGTTGGGCTCATTCTCCAGGATTTTAAGGAGGTGATATCTTAATTCATCTTCGAATTTAGTGTTCATGAGATGAACATTATAGGGAATATCAATAAAAAGTCAATAAATATTATTAAGTTAGAGGGAATTGTTATCAATCACTTTTAAATTCCATATTCCATGTTCCAAATTTCAGGTTGCCGCCTGCGGCGGGGTTTCAGGTTTCAGGTTTCATGTTTCAGATTCCAGGTTGCCGCCTGCGGCGGGGTTTCAGGTTTCAGGTTTCAGATTCCAGGTTCCCAGCTACGCTGGATTCAAAGTTCCAAGTTCCAGATTCAAAAAATCGTAAGGCGTAAGTCGTGAGGCGTTAGGGGTAAGGCGTAAGAGGAAAAAGCATAAAAAATCACTGGATTCCGCGGTCCAGCCGCGGAATGACAGATTCGTATTTCTCATGCATACGTGTTTACCTAGCTATCGACTAAGATTAAGGCTGTTTAATTATTATGCGGCATTCATTGATTTTAATATTTTCCTGGCGAGGGGTTCTTTAATTTCTTTATGCCTTGGAATAGTTTCTATTACACCGGTTTTTGGATTAATCCAAAGAGAGTGGGATGCTCCCTCCCGTTTAAGGTAGCAGCCTGCAATTCTGAGTTTCCGCTCCAGGTCAATTCTTTTCATCAGATGGCTATGGTTTCCTGTATTGCATCATGGGGTAATCCCCGTTTTGCATCCTCAACTCGATCAAGTAGAATCAACGATACAGATTGTTTCAGGTTTTCTTTTGCTTCTTCGATCGTTTCACCCTGTCCATTTGCACCCGGTACTTCAGGACAAATGGCCCAGTAACCACCTTCCGGTGCTTTTTCTATTATTGCAGTTAATTCACCTTTCATGCTGTTCTCCTGAAGTCTGATTAGGTTACATATTGAATTCCGAGTATCATACCATTTAATCCTTTTTTAAAGCAATATCTTTTGGATTGGCGTCCAGAGAACAGAAGACCCGCCTTCGCTCTAACGAGCTTCCGCCGTCGCTTTCAGCTATGGCGTGACAAGTCAGCGTGGCAGGCAGAGGACAGAGGGCATTCGCCGTC
>JBHPCX010000235.1:0-2005 GCA_042573485.1 Thermodesulfobacteriota bacterium
CCACCCATTTATATGCAGGGTCTGAATTGATAAGTTTTTCAGAAATGTTTAGCATTTCATCTAAAAGTCTGTTTTTTGTCCTTTCATCCACATATAACAGGTCCTTAAAAAAGTCTTTCAGGTTCCCGCTTGCAGCTAATTTTTTTATGAAGTCATTTCCTGGTTTATTTAATATCTTTTCAAATGGACTGAAAAACTCTAATATTTGAAGAGGGTGCCTGAAGCCCTTCAGCAACCACATATTTGAAATTGCGCATATGAGTTCGGGCTTGTGGTTTTTATCTCTGTAATTTCTTTCAGGAGCATCAACCGGTATTTTGTTGATTTCCTCCCGATTGAAACCTTCGGCTGCCTGTTTTTTGTCAGGATGAGCCTGAATGGATAGGGGTTTTGAAGCTGCGAGAACCTTAAATAGAAAAGGCAGCTCTTTTGAAAATTTATCAGCAGCTGACCTGTTGAGGATTTCTACAGGATGTTCCCTAATCAGCTCATCAAGAGGTATTTTTTTATTTTCAGTGTTCACAATGGAGGGTGCCTTCCTGTGAGCACCCATCCACATTTCTGCCTGAGGTTTGGCAGAAGGTGTTTTTTTACCTGTTAAGCTGGAAATATAGGATCTGGATCCCCACGCATATTCAAGTATCCTGTTTTCAAGAATTGCAATTTTATTCATAATTACCTTTAGATAATAACATATTGATTTAGTTATTTTGTATATCTTAATTATGGAAATTAAAAGTTAAAAAAATATTCTCTTTATGGTAGTATCTTTATGAGCTGAAATTATTATACTGTTAATAATACATAACTCAGTATTATTTAAAAAGGAGAATCGAAATGTACAATCTGGTTAATGAAGAAAATTACTCTGATGGTCAGGTAATTTTTAAGGAAGGCAGTTCCGGAGATTGGGTCTATGTAATAATCTCAGGCCAAGTTGAAATATCAAGGACTATAGATAATAAAAAGTATGTACTTGAAGTATTAAGCAAAGGAGAGGTTTTTGGTGAAATGGCATTTCTTGGTCACACTAAACGTACTGCCACAGCAACAGCAGTCGGTGATACAATTATAGGTGTAATTGACCGTGATTCCATGGATAAGGAATTTAATAAGCTTTCTTCAGGTTTCAGGGCAATACTTGTTTCAATTGTTTCGAGATTCAGATCTATGAATGACAGGATTTCGGGATTTGATGCGAGAAGTGAACCTCGGTTACCAAAGAAACTTTCACTTGCATATAAAGATAAAGCCAGTTTTTTAAAAGCATACACAAAAAATATCAGTAATGGAGGACTTTTTGTCAAGACCAGCAATCCGCCACCTAAGGGGACATTAATAAATCTACGGCTTCAACTGCCCGGACTGAAGGAACATCTAAAGATTGATTGCTCGGTTGTCTGGAATAACAAAGAAGAAAATAAGCCTATAGGAATGGGCCTTCAATTTGGCAGTATGAGCGGAAGTGATAAAAAAACATTAACGTCCTATCTAAAATCCATCGTTTAGTTACATATGATTTTGATGAGTTAATGTTTTTCCTTTACTGATATTGAATGGTGTTAATGGTAATTGGGTTTAAGTCCTCTTTTTTATCAGTTTCCCCATGGAATTAACCTTGATCTGCCTGATTTACCTTCCTAAATTTTATAAATCTATCCCATAATAACTTTACCTGCTCCCTTGTTTTATCAATGAGACCATCATTTTTAATTATAAAGTCAGCATACTGTATTTTTTCATCTATAGGCATTTGAGAAGCTAGAATATCCTCTGCTTTTTCTCTGGTGATTTTATCCCTTTCCATCACCCGCTTAATTTGTATCCCTGGTGGTGCGTACACCACAATATTCTTTGAAAAAAGATCCTGCATATTACCTTCTATTAATAGAGGAACAACAGCCAGTATTATGCAATTATTGTCTTTTCGAATTGCCTGTCCCGCCTCTTTCAGGAATTCATCCCATATATATGGATGTGTAAAATATTCGAGCTTCTCTTTCTC
>JBHPCX010000236.1:0-2002 GCA_042573485.1 Thermodesulfobacteriota bacterium
GGGACCGAGGAATTTTTAAGGGTCAATATAGGAAAGGTAAATGACCTATCAATAGCCACGCCTCTTCCCAGGGCGGCAGGGTCTGTCACCACCCTTACAAGGGCTGAAGGCATAATCAGGATTCCGGCGCTTTCTGAAGGCATAACCCGGGAGGAGGAAATCGAGGCGGAATTGATTGTTGACGAGGAAGACCTGGCAAACACGCTGGTTATTATCGGAAGCCATGACATAACTCTTGATATAATTGCCGATGAAATAAGGAGGGGGGGAAAAGACATAAGGATCTCCTCCGGAAACGTGGGGAGCCTCGGCGGGCTTATGGCCATAAAAAAAGGTGACTGCCACCTTGGGGGCTCGCACCTTCTGGATACGGAAACAGGAGAGTATAATCTTTCATATATTGAAAAGTATTTAAAGGGTATAAAGGTCAGCGTGTTTCACCTTGTCTTAAGGGACCAGGGACTCATTGTTCCCAAAAATAACCCGAAGGGAATAAAAGGGATAGAAGACCTCTCAAGGGATGATGTCACATTTGTAAACAGGCAGGCAGGATCAGGGACCAGGATACTTTTCGATTACAAGCTGGAGCAGGCGGGTTTGGAGACTTCCCATATAAAAGGATATGATCATGAAGAGTATACTCATATGGCAGTTGCCGTTGATGTCTTAAGCGGTGCCGCTGACTGCGGAATGGGGATATATGCGGCCGCAAAAGCCCTTGAACTTGATTTCATTACAATGGTGAGGGAGCAGTATGATTTGATCATGCCCACATCGCAGCTTGACAATCCTAACATAAAGGAGCTGATAAAAACCATCAAGACCGATGAATTCCGGAAAAGGGTGCTTGACCTTGGCGGTTATAACTCGGAAAAGAGCGGCGAATTATGGAAGGAAATAGGATAAATTACCAGGGTAAAAGGAGAAAACATGGGATCTTTTAAACTGCTTTCAAAACAATGGATTGTTGATGAAAACAATAATATTATCATTGGCGAGGGACGAAAGGAAATTCTAGAGACCATTGACCGGACGGGATCCCTAAATCAGACTGCAAAAGTAATGAAGATGTCCTATAAAGGAGTGTGGAGCAAGATAAAAACAACAGAAGGCTATTTGAATTTTCGAATTGTGGACACTGACAGGAAACTCGGCTCCAAGCTTACGGAAAAGGGCAAAGAGCTCCTTAAAAAGTATAACCAGCTGAAAGAGGAATGCCTTGAAGCGGATGATAAGATTTTTAATAAAATTTTTAAGAAAAAATAACATGAGGTAAGGTTCCGCAAAGCCGGTATATTGAACAGGACCAGTTTCTTCAAAAACCTGCTGCCATTACAAATGTTTCAGGTTCTTCTCCAAATTAGTTGAAGAAAAGGTTTATAGTACAAGGGGCTCTGTGGTCTTTTGGAATGACCGGACTTGATACAGTGGTATTCAGCAGCGTACACCTTCATTGTTCGGCGTGCAGCAACCCGCAACAATGTTTTTTAATTAGAGACTATGTCTTTAAATATACAAAACACTCCCTGCACGCCTGACTGGTAATCATTTCAAGCTTTTACCAGGACCTTTCGGTCATGGAAAAAGAACACCGGGACCCTTAAATTCCCAAAATCTTTCAACTAACTTGGATAAGGGACATATTTTTTCTAATCAGGAAGTTTTAAACAGTTCGGAAATTATTAAACCATGAAAACCCCCCCATTAGTCATTATTGCCGGATGGTCAGGATCAGGAAAAACCACTTTAGTGGAAAAACTGATACCGGAGTTAAAGAATAAAGGCCTTGTTACCGGGACCATAAAACATCATCACAACAGCCTTGAACTCGATAAACCCGGAAAAGACAGCTGGAGGCACAGAAAGGCAGGGGCAGTTAAGACCATAATTTCATCGCCTGAATGTGTAGGCATGGTTATGGATGTCGACCATGATCCGGACCTGGATGAGCTGATACCCTGCATGACCGGTGTGGATATCGTTATTGTTGAGGGCTATAAGG
>JBHPCX010000023.1:0-40042 GCA_042573485.1 Thermodesulfobacteriota bacterium
ATCGAAAATGATATAAATAATCTTCCTGATGCGATTAGAAAAATAGCCGCGAGTTTGAGCACACAGATAAGAGAAAACATATTAGTAGAGGAGATATTAGTCGAAGGCAACCACAGGGCAAGTGATGATGGGGTCCTTACTGTTATCGAAAGCCAGAAGGGAGATATATTCGACCAGGATAAACTTGATAGAGACCTGCGAACTGTTTACAAGATGGGGATTTTCAGTGATGTGAATATAGATTCTACTGATGGCGACACCGGTAAAATCGTAACTTTCAGTGTTACTGAAAAGCCCTATATCTCTAAAATAATTTTTGAAGGCAACGATAAAAAAAAGGACGATAAACTAATTGAAGAAATCGGGATAAAAAGATATGACGTGCTCGACCGTAATGAAATCAGGCAGAGCATAAACAGACTCCTGGAAGTCTATAAAGAAGATGGATATTATAATATTGAAATATCGGGAACGATAGAAAATATTAAGGATGACCCGGAAAATGCAGTCAACCTGGTATATGTAATCAATGAAGGCACAAAGGTCTATATTACTGATATTCAATTTACGGGCAACACGGTTTTTAAAGACAAAGAATTAAGAAAATACATGCTCACAAAGGAAAAGGGATGGCTTACATGGTTTACGGATTCGGGTGTTTTAGACAAGAAAAAACTGGATTATGATCTTTACAGACTAACGGTCCTGTATGGTAACAATGGTTATATTAAAGCAGGAGCCGGAGACCCCAAAATTACCCACCATGAGGATGGCCTCACTCTGAACATACCCATAACGGAAGATAAGCAGTATATTGTTGATGATATTTCTTTTGAAGGCGATCTTATCCTGCCTGCTGACACGCTGAAGCGTTTCTTGACATTCAAAATAGGAGAACCATTTAACAGAGAGGCCGTATTCAATGATATCGAGGCTATAAAAACCATATATGCCAATCTGGGGTACGCCTATACCGATATAAATCCTGTCCCCGAGGAAAAGGAAGGCACTCAACTTGTGACTGTTTCCTTTAATATACAGAAAAATAAAAAAGTGCGTTTTGAAAGGATTAATATAATTGGAAACAAGCTTACACGGGATAAGGTAATCAGAAGAGAACTTCAAATTGCTGAGGGAGAATATTTCAACGGTATAAGGCTGGATAGGAGCAGCCAATATCTTGATCGCCTTGGATTCATTGAATCTAATGAGATAAAAACTAAAGAAGGCAGTAGTGATGACCTTATGGTGGTCGATGTCGAAATTGAGGAAAGACCTCCGGGATCAATCACATTTTCCGCCGGGTATGGCGGTTTTGAAAAATTTGCTTTAGCATTTGAATACGCAAACAGCAACCTCGGGGGATATGGACGAACATTTTCGCTTAACGCGATGCTTTCCAGCAGGTCCACAAGGTTTAACCTGTCTTTAACCGAACCCTGGCTCTTTGACAAAAGAATGAGCGGATCATTTAACATATACAGATCGGAACTTGACTATGATCAGTATACGCGGGAAATGCGCGGCTTGGCTTTAGGTTATGGACTTCTTCTGGGCCTGGATGAGTATACCTGGGGATCGATCAGGTACTCCTACGATGATTCCAAGGTCACTGATATTAATCCCTGGTCATCACTTCTAATATTAGATATGGCCGGCGCGATAGTATCAAGCAGTGTAAGGATCGGAATAGAGCGTAACAGCCAGGACAGGCCATGGAATACAACGAGAGGTTCTGTTAACAGCCTCTCAATGGAATTTACAGGCGGCCTACTGGGGGGTGATACCGCGTTTAATAAATACACTTTGAATTCGATCTGGTATTTTCCGCTGAAGTGGAATACTGTTTTAGTAGCAAACGGCCAATTGGGATATGTAAAACAAAGATCAGGTGGAAGACTGCCGCTTTATGAAAAATTTCGTCTGGGAGGTATTGATTCCATAAGGGGTTATGAATGGGGTACTGTCTCTCCCCTTGACCCTCGGACAGTTGATGAAATAGGTGGCGACAAAATGTGGCTTTATAAACTGGAGTTCAGATTCCCGCTTATGAAGGATGAAGGCATACGGGGCCTTGTTTTCTTTGATGCCGGGAATGCCTTCACAACGGGAGACAGCTGGATGAATGGTGCTGCCAGGTCAGTCGGTTTTGGTTTGCGGTGGTATTCACCCATGGGTCCGCTCAGGCTGGAATATGGTTTCAAACTTAACGACCGCAAAAACGATCCTGACACTGGTAGATTTGAATTCAAGGTGGGTGGCACCTTTTAATAAAAAACAAGAAAGGGGATATTATGAAATATTTATCGGGAATTATCTTTTTATTATTTGCAGTGATCATATCTCAGGCAAATGTTCTGGCAGAGGAGTCTTCAAAAATCGGCGTCCTGGATCTGCGAAGATGTATCCAGGAGTCTAATGAAGGGAAAAGAGTATATGACGCCTTGAAAAAGAAACATGAAACTTTACAGGCCGACCTGGATAAAAAGCAACAGGAATTACTGGAAATGCAGCAGGACATTGAGAAACAAAGTCTTATGCTAAGTATGGACGCAAAGGAAAATCGTCAGAAAGAATTTGAAAAAAAGAAACGTGACCTTACTTATATTGCTCAGGATATGCAGGAAGAGATGAAAAGGGCTGAGTCTGACGCAAATATTGAACTACTTAAAGTAATCCATGAGGTTGTAGCGATGGTTGCCAAGAAAAAGGGACTGGAGCTTATAACCGAAAGGTCCGGAGTTATTTATGTGGCGGAAGGCATTGACATATCTGGCGAGGTTATTATCGAAATAAACAAGTTAAAGCCTTAATTCCATTTTAAATATGTAAATTATCATGTCCTTCACCGGCGGGATAATAAGGGAGGGCGGAATTTGAGACTTAGCCTTGAAAAAATAGCAGCCCTGGTCAAAGGGAAGATTATTGGTGACGGGCAAATAGATATAACAGGAATTAACTCTCTTGATAAGGCTGAAGAAGGAGATATATCCTTTTTTTACGATGTGCGTTACAGCGACCAGGCAGGCAATACTCAAGCTTCAGCACTGGTAGTTTCCGAAGAATTGGAAAACTTTTCGGGGAACCAGATAGTAGTACCAAATCCCCGACTCGCCTATGCTGTGCTGGCAGGGTTATTTGCTCCGCCTGTTCCCCGTTTCAATGGTATAAGCGATAAAGCATTTTTACATAAAACCTCATCAACAGGTAATAATGTATCTATATACCCAATGGTTTATGCGGGGAAAGACTCTGTAATCGGGGATAATGTTATACTCTTTCCGGGAGTGTTTATCGGTGACAGGGTTAAAATCGGAAACAACAGCGTTCTTTACGCCAATGTTTCCGTGATGCAGGATTGTGTAATAGGCGCCAATGTAGTGATTCATCCCGGAAGTGTAATAGGGAGTGATGGTTTTGGTTATGTCCCCGGCGAAAAGGGCAATGTAAAAATACCTCAACTGGGCAATGTGCGGATTGATGATGATGTCGAAATCGGAGCCAATACAACCATTGACAGAGCTGCCCACGGTACAACACATATTAAAAGGGGAGTTAAAATAGATAATCTTGTTCAGGTAGCTCATAATGTTGTCGTTGGTGAAAACAGTATTTTAGTAGCCCAATCGGGAATTTCGGGGAGTGTTGATATCGGAAGAAACGTAATAATCGGGGGCCAGGTAGGAATAAGAGACCATGTAAGTATTGGCGATTACGCGCAGGTTGGCTCCGGCTCAGGCGTTCATAAATCATTGGATGAAGGAGAAGCAGCACTCGGGAACCCGACCCTGCCCCCAAGATTATGGTTAAAAACAAGAGCCCTTATCGAAAGACTCCCGGAGATGAATAAAAAGATACGGGAAATGGAAAAAAGAATGAAGGAACCGGGAAAAAAGAAATAATAGACTGTTTTAATATTAAGAAGATAAAAGAGAGGATCTATGGAGTTACCACTTAACTATCAGGAAATAACTAAACTTCTTCCCCATCGATATCCCTTTTTGCTGGTTGATAGAGTCATAGAGTTTGAACCCTGGAAAAGAATAGTAGCTTTAAAGAATGTTACTGCCAATGAGCCTTTTTTCCAGGGACACTTCCCTGGAGAACCCATTATGCCCGGCGTGTTGATAGTGGAAGCCATGGCGCAGGCCGGCGGTATTCTTTCCCGCCTTTCCTTTGAGAGTGATTCGGAACAGGAGAATCCGGGACTCTTAATTTTTCTGGGAATAGACAAAGTAAAGTTTCGCAGGCAGGTTATACCCGGTGATCAGCTGCGTTTTGAAGTGGAACCCATAAGAACAGGTTCAAAAGTCTGGAAAATAGCAGGTAAGACCTTTGTTGAAGACAACCTGGCAGCCCAGGCTGAAATGACCGCCCAGATTGGCTAAAACAATAAGAAAGTTGTATAATGAAAATTCATCCAACCGCAATTGTCAGCCCTAAAGCAGAAATATCCTCTAACGTGGAGATTGGCCCCTACAGTTTAATAGGTGATAACGTTAAAATCGGTGAAGACACAAAAATTGCCGCCCATACAGTTATCGAAGGGCATACTGAGATAGGTAAAAAAAATAATATTTCCCCTTTTGTAACAATAGGAACACCCCCCCAGGATACGGGTTACAGGGGAGAAGACACCAGGGTTATAATAGGCAATGAAAATATAATAAGGGAATACACAACTATTCACAGGGCTACAACAAAGCAGGATTGGGTAACAATTATCGGAGATAATAACTTCCTCATGTCATATGCCCATGTCGCCCACGACTGTGTACTGGGGAACAATATAATTATGGTTAACGCGGCCACTCTTGGAGGTCATACAAGTGTTGGCGATTACGTTATCCTCAGCGCCCTGATAGCATCCCATCAATTTGTAAGAATCGGCACCTATGCCTTTATCAGCGGAATAACAGGGCTGCCCAGGGATATTCCACCTTTTATGATGGCGTCCGGACCAAGAGCAAGCCTTTACGGCCTCAATCTGGTAGGCCTGAGGCGCCAGGGGTTTTCAAGAGAAGTTATTACAGGATTGAGAAAGGCATACAAAATAATCTGGCGTGACAGCACTCTTATCAGCGAAGGTGTAAAAAGAGTAAAGGAGGAAATGGAACCGTTTCCTGAGCTCAATATGCTTCTGGACTTTTTAGACGGTGAATCTGTAAGGGGGATTACACGGGGATCAAAATCCAAATCAGCGGATTAGAATGTAAATATCACGATAAATGGCACCGAACATAAATAGAATAGGAATCATTGCCGGAGGGGGCCAGTTCCCCATGATGGCAGCAGATTCGGCAAAAAAGCAGGGAATCAGTGTAATTGCTGTTGCGTTCGAAGGAGAAACTGACCCGGACCTGGCAGAAAGAGTTGATGAAATAGTATGGATCAAACTCGGACAGCTGGGAAAGCTTATAGCCGCTTTTAAAAAAAGAAACGTCGATAAGGCCTTTATGGCGGGAAGTATTAATAAAAGGAGGATGTTCGGAAACGCTAAACCCGACCTCAGAGGCTTAACATTTATGTCAAAATTTGCTCTTTTTCACGATGACAGTATACTGAGAGCCCTGGCGGATGAGCTTTCTGGAGAGGGGATCGAAATAGTCGATTCTACCCTTTATCTACCTGAATTATTAGCATCCGAGGGGTGTCTGACAAAGAGAAAGCCAAACAAGGAAGAAAAAGCAGACATTGAAGCGGGCTGGAAGATAGCCAAGGAATTAGGCCGGCTTGATATAGGGCAATGTGTTGTTGTAAAAAATAAAACAGCTCTTGCCCTTGAAGCAATTGACGGAACAAAGGCAACAATACTAAGGGGAGGGGAAATAGCCGGAGAAAAAGCAGTGGTGGTCAAGGTCAGCAAACCGGATCAGGACCTTAGATTTGATGTCCCTTCGGTAGGGCTGGAAACCATAAGTTCCATGATTGAAGTAAAGGCATCCGTACTCGCGGTTGAAGCCGGGAAAACACTCATATTTGATGAAGAAGAGATGATTGAACTGGCCGATAAAAACAGGATATCAATTGTTTCATACAAGTAATTGAATATATAATGATTTTAATAAAATTAGGCTGGTAAAATATGTCAAAAAATAAAATCGCTGGTAAAGTAAAAGTATGCGTAATTGGTGTGGGTCACATGGGAGAATACCATGTTCAGAAATATAAAAGCAATTCTGGCGTTGATCTGGTAGGTGTGGTTGATGTCAATATGGAAAGGGCCAGGGAAATTGGCAAAAAATATGATGTAGAAGTATTTGAAAACTACATGGATCTTCTAAAGCTGGTTGATGCCGCGAGCCTTGCGGTTACAACTGAAAAACATTTTGATATGGCAGTAGAGGTGCTTAATTCCGGGGTTCATCTCCTGATAGAAAAACCAATTACCTACGATTTAGAGAGCGCTGACGCGATTTTAAAAGCTGCTGAAAAGAATAACCTGATACTTCACGTGGGACTTGTGGAAAGATTTAATCCCGCCGTTGTAAGGCTTTCATCATTATTGAACCAGCCCCTGTTTATTGAAACCCACAGGATGAATAAATTTACCGAGAGGGGCACCGATGTGGATGTTGTTTTAGACCTGATGATTCATGACCTAGATATTGTCCTGCATCTGGTACCTTCAGAGGTTAAAGAAATTCACTCTGTGGGGATGTGTGTCATTACAAATAAAACTGATATTGCCAATGTAAGAATAATTTTTGAAAACGGCGCGGTTGCAAATCTTACAGCCAGCAGGATAGCAGAAAAAACCCTTAGAAAAATACGCGTATTTCAGCCGGATGCCTACCTTCACGCCAACTGCTACAGGAAGGAATTCAGCATGACCCGTTTAAATGAAGGTGCTGAAGACAGAATCAACCTGGCAAAACTAAAAACTGAAAATGTAAAATTCGAGAATTCTGACCCCCTGGGTGACCAGATCAATCATTTCGTTTCATCGGTACGCGAGGGCAAGAAAACCAGTTTAATAGAAAGAGATGAGAGGAAGGCCCTTAAACTTGCTCTTTGCGTTATAGAACAAATACAGAAGGAATGTCGTACATTTCTTCCTGTTGATTAACCACTGAGGTAATTTCAAAACGTTCAAGTTTGGTCAAGAACAAGGAAGACGAAAATTTTAATACGCCTGAGGCGTATTAACCACAGGAATACATTTAGTATTTTGAGGATTGAAATTTGAGTCTGATACAGATATTGGCCAAAATCGGGGGTTTTGAAATTAGCTCTCCTTAGAGCAAATAATCAGCCTGGAATGTCAAACCTTAACTCAAATTATGTTCTGATTGTCGCGGGAGAAGCATCCGGGGATCTTCACGGAGCGAATCTTGTTCGTGCCATGAACGATCTGGATCCGGACATCTGTTTCCATGGAGTCGGCGGGGGCAGGATGGCATCCGCAGGTGTTGACATACTGGCACACTCCTCGGAAATGGCGGTCGTAGGATTTACCGAAGTCTTTTCCAAGCTTAAGACAATATCCCGGGCTTACATCAACCTTCGATCCATACTTAAAAATGAGAGACCAGACCTCCTCATTCTTATTGATTATCCGGGATTTAACATAAAACTCGCGGGTGCTGCTAAAAAATTCGGTATCCCTGTACTTTACTATATAAGTCCCCAGCTCTGGGCATGGAGGAGCGGCCGGGCAAAAAAGATATCTGAAAGGGTTGATAAAATGTCGGTTATCCTGCCCTTTGAAAAAGATTTTTATAAAAAAATGGGGACTGACCTTTCTGTTGAATATGTCGGTCACCCCCTTCTGGACCAGGTCCCCGTCAAGCTCAACGGAGCCGGCATCAGGCAAAACCTTGGACTAAGCGAAGAGGACAATATAATAGGGCTACTGCCCGGAAGCAGGGATGAAGAAATTAAGAATCTTCTGCCGGACATGGTGAAAGCCGCGGAGATCATTGCAGCCGGGGTTAAAAACCTTAAGTGCGTCCTTCCTGTTGCTGCCACTATTTCTACTGAACTGATAAATAACATCATACAAAATTCACCGCTGGAAATAATTCCGGTCTATAAAGGTGTTTATTACGCTCTAAGGGTATGTGATTTTGCCTTTGTGGCATCCGGAACAGCAACACTTGAAACCGCCATCATGGGTGTTCCTATGATCATAACTTACCGGATATCACCCATCTCTTTTCAAATAGCGAAATGGGTAGCAAATGTTCAATATGCCGGACTTGTCAATCTTGTAGCAGGCAAGGAAGTAGCACCCGAACTGCTTCAGAAAGAAGTTAATCCGGACAATATGGCAGCCAGGGCAATGGAAATACTTGGCGATAAAGAGAAAATATCTTCAATAAAAAAGAATCTGGAAAATGTTAGAAAAAGTCTTGGTTCGCCGGGGGCATCAGCCCGTACCGCACGGATTGCTATTGAAATGATGAAAGGATACTGATTTGTTCCCATAAAGGTAAATAAAACAGCAAAAACTATTAGTGTCTTGATTGATTATATGGATACGGGTAAGATGCCAAAAAGCGGTAACTAATACAGGAATACAGGTTATGGCAAGGACAATACTGGTAATTGATGATGAAGAAGGCATCCTTCTTTCCCTTGAAGGAATACTCTCTGATGAGGGTTTTGATGTTCACTGTGAATTGAGCGCGGTAACAGCTCTTGAAAAAATAGATGAGATGATGCCGGATCTTATTATACTGGACATCTGGATGCCCGATTTGAATGGTATTGATGCCCTTGTCCAGTTGAAAAAGACATACCCTTATATCCAGGTTATAATGATGTCCGGACATGCTGATATAGAAACAGCTGTCAAGGCGACCAGGCTCGGGGCCTATGATTTTATTGAAAAGCCTTTATCAATGGAAGAAGTCCTGCTTGTAATAAAAAACGCCCTTAATTTTTACCAGCTTGAAGAAGAAATAAGCATTCTGAAGGAGAGAGATAAAGGGAGATACAATATTAACGGAAAAAGCGAACCTGTACTCAAACTCAAAGAGAGTATTGAAAAGGCGGCACCTACAAATGCCACAATACTTATCATAGGAGAAAACGGAACAGGTAAGGAGTTAGTTGCTCATACAATTCACCGCCTGAGCAAAAGGAAAAGCAAACCTATGGTCGAGGTTAATTGCGCTGCTATTCCTGAAGAATTGATTGAAAGCGAATTATTCGGACATGAAAAGGGGGCGTTTACCGGAGCCGGGGCAAAGAAAAAGGGAAAGTTTGATATTGCCCATGAAGGAACACTGTTTCTTGACGAAATTGGAGACATGAGCCTGAAGGCACAATCCAAGACCCTGAGAATTCTTCAGGAGCAAAAATTTGAAAGGGTGGGAGGATCAAAAACCATACATGTTAATGTCCGGATCATCTCAGCCACAAATAAAGATCTTCTGGCGGAAATTGAAAAGGGCAGATTCAGGGATGACCTGTTCTACAGGCTTAATGTTGTTCCTATAAATGTCCCCCCTTTAAGAAAAAGAATTGATGACATCCCTGAACTCATAACAACATTCATGAACCAGACACGTCTTATAGCGGGACAGAAGGAGAAACGGTTTTCCGATGAAGCAGTTGAACTCTTGAAACAGTATAAATGGCCGGGAAACATCAGGGAATTGAGAAACCTCGTGGAAAACCTCATTATAATGTCCAGTGATGATGTTATCTCTGTTGAGGATATACCTCCGCCCTATAACCAGCTGCCCGACAAAAATGATGAATATGCATTCTTCCTGTCAGAAGACAAATTCAAGGAAGCCAGGTTAAAATTTGAAAAGGCCTTTATTTCGGCCAAGTTAAAAAAATTTAAAGGGAATATTTCACAGACAGCTGAATCAATCGGCATGGAAAGAAGCAACCTGCATAAAAAAATAAAGGCCTTTGGACTTGATGATTTCAGGTAGAAATATTTTTAAAACAGTTAAAGTTTAGCAGGGTTCAAATCTCTTCTCTTTAATTCCTGCAGCCATTTAACCTGAATAAATTAAATTGCCATAGAAACTCCCATGAATAAACTTATGTTGACTTAAGATCCTGGCTGGTTTATAATTATATTTGTTACATTTCCTGTAAAATAAAATCTATCGCGACAACACTTGATCCGGTTTAACCTAGCTTTCCGCTCTTAAGAATGCCGATTAATTTTTCAGGTTCAGACTTATTGTTAAGAAAACATGGCCACATTACAAAACTGAATTATTTGAATATTTTAACCGCGACCGATATTAAAGAAATAATTTATTACCCCCTATAGCTGGAAGGAAATATCATGAAAAAACTTCCAATGTTACTGGCCCTATTCATGGTGTTATATCTTTTACCCGGTTGCGCGCAGCGTGCAAATTTAGGGAGAAACAGGGGACCCGTTTTTGCCTACCACCCTTTTATTTACGATTCATATGTAAGAGTAATGGGCAAACTGGGGTACAGAAGTAATTATGGTTTGTATTCTTACAACCCATATTATGATTTATACTTTTCATATCCATACTACTACAATTTTCATTACTACCACCCATACTCCCTCTATTCATATGATTATCATCCATACTATTATGCATACCCTTCAGGAAGGTATGTAAGGTATGTAAGATCACGGTCGCCAATTTATAATCCCCCTCCTCAAAAAAATAAGCCATCACCGCCACCATCATATAAACCGCCCAAACCATCTACGCCTCCACAGGACTCCAGATATTTTAAAACCAGACCATCTACACCACCGCCCAGGCCATCGCCACCACCGCGACCCAGGCAGACGCCAAAAAAAACAAGAGATAATAAGAAACTGCAGTAATTTTCAAGTTCCTGGAAGGCAACAATCCGTGATAGGGTATATTGGTGCTGATAAAAAAATGATGGCATGAAAGTTAAAGCAGTTTGATGATACGTCCAAAAAATATGAAGTATATTCATTTTTTAAAAAAAATATCTGTGCATGAATCATAACTATAATCGCAGTGGTTTGATTTATTAAAGATTCTGAACTTATCCTATTCCTTGAAAGAACCAATAATCTTTAAAAATTAAATTGCTTGTTTATAAGGATTTTGTGGAATTGTTCTTCAATTGCCTGGTGTTTTTCAACCGGTTATAATTTCTTCTATCCTTTCCCATACTTCCTCCCTGCCTTCACGTGTATGGGCGGAAAACAATATGGGCCTTTCAGGAGATATACTGCTCAGATCTTTTTTCAGTTCCCTTAATCTCGCTGTCCTTTTCTGCTTTTTCAGTTTATCGGACTTTGTAAAAACAGGTATCAACTTGATATTATATTCAGAAAGCCAGTCAATAAGGGCAATATCATCGGGACTTATGTCCCTCCTGATATCCATAATAACAACGACTCCTTTGAGACTTTCTCTGGATTCAAGATATGATTCCACCATCTTTCCCCATGACGCCTTTACCTTTAACGGTACTCTTGCGAAACCATACCCCGGAAGATCAACGAGATAAAGCCTTCCATTACCTACATCAAAAAAGTTCAGAGCCTGTGTTCTACCGGGAGTTGAACTGGTCCGGGCCATCTTTTTCCTGTTTACAATAACGTTTATAAGGGAGGATTTCCCAACATTTGATTTCCCCGCGAAGGCTATTTCCGGTCTGTCAGGCGGAGGGTAATGACTTTTATCAAAGGCACTTTTTATAAATGAAGTGTCCATTTATCTCTCCTCCAGAAATTTTTCTATCCTGCCAAGACCTTCGGCTATATTTTCAATTGAATTCGCATAGGAGAATCTCAGGTAACCTTCTCCGTTGCTCCCAAAATCTATACCCGGTGTAACACCGACGCCGGCCTTTTCCAGAATTTCAAATGACAGATCATAGGAGTTTTTTGATATGTGTTCAGCGTTCACAAACACGTAAAAGGCTCCCTTTGGTTCGATTGTCAGGCCAAATCCCATTTTCTTTAATCTGCCTATCATATAAAGCCTTCTTTCATTGTAGACAGACCTCATTTTCTCAATGTCCTTCTCTGCCCTGGTAAGGGCTGCTACCCCCGCCCACTGAGCGACACTGCCCGCGGATATATAAAAGTTCTGCTGCATTTTCTGTATCGGGCGGATGAACTCAGGCGGCGCGATCATATAACCAAGCCTCCATCCGGTCATCGCGTGTAACTTTGAAAATCCGTTTACAACAAATGCATTATCGGTGAATTCCAGTATGCTGTGTTCCTTTTCCCCGTAGACCAGTCCATGATAGATTTCATCGGATATTATATATGGTCCCATACCGGCAATAACCCCCATTTTGTCAGGGGAAAGGAGATTCCCCGTAGGGTTCGAGGGACTGTTGATCAGTATAGCTTTTGTTTTTGCTGATATTTTTTTGGTTATTTCGGAAGTTCTGTACTGGAACCCATCCTCTTCATAAACATTAACAAAACTTGGAACAGCATTCAAAAAATGGGCGAAATTCGGATAGCATGGATAATGGGGATTGGACAGGATTATTTCATCTCCTTTTTCAAGGAGTGCCGAATAGATCATAAAAAGCGCGGGAGATGTTCCGGAAGTAATCACAACTCTTTCCGGATCAATATTTACGTTATATTTATTAAAATAGTGTTCACTGATAGCCTTTCTCAATTCCAGCAGACCAAGGCTGTGGGTATAATGGGTTTTTTCTCTTTTTATTGCCTCAACTGCCGCTTCGGATATGGAGGAAGATGTGGGAAAATCAGGCTCCCCAACCTCCATATGGATTATATCCCGCCCCTGCCTTTCAAGCTCATGGGCGCGCTCAAGGACGTCCATTACGATAAAGGATTTTATTTCCTGGGAACGCCTTGATACTGGAGTCATGGAAAGCCTGTTTGTTACAAGTTGTTATATAACCTTATTCAAAGGATATTCAATGATACCTTCGGCACCGGCCTTTATCAGCTCCGGAATAAGCTCCCTCACAACCTTTGCATCCACAACAGTTTCAACTGATGTCCATGTGGATTTATACAGGTGTGCAACGGTCGGCGCGTTAAGGCTTGGAAGTATATCAATTATAGCCTCAAGTTTTTCTTCGGGTGCGTTCATTTTCAGGGCAACCATGTTTTCAGCCCTAAGTGCTCCCTTTAACAGTAGTATTATCTGGCCGATTTTTTCCCGCTTCCATTCATCTTTATAAGATTCTTTATTGGCTATGAACTGAGTATTTGATTTCATAAGCTCATGGATGATCTTAAGGCCATGGGCCCTTATTGTACTCCCGGTTTCAGTGACTTCAACAACAGCGTCCACCAGTCCGGACACAACTTTTGCTTCTGTCGCGCCCCAGGAGAACTCAACCTGAACATCTATATTTCTTTCCTTGAAATATCTTTTTGTAAAGTTTACAAGCTCTGTTGCTATCTTCTTTCCCTGAAGATCTTCAATTTCTTCAATACCTGAACCGTTGGGAACCGCGAGTACCCATCGGGCCGGATTCTGGCTGACCTTGCTGTAGATAAGATCATCCACAACAACTACATCCGATTCATTTTCCCTTGTCCAGTCAAGGCCTGTCAGACCAGCGTCTATGGTCCCGTTTTCCACATATCTTGACATTTCCTGGGCGCGGCATATTGTGCATTCTATTGTGTCATCATTAATATCAGGGAAATAACTCCTTCCATTTATACTGATTTTCCAGCCTGATTTTTCAAACAGGTTTATCGTGGAGTTTTGAAGGCTCCCTTTTGGTATACCCAATCTAAGTTTTTTCATTTTTATTTACCTCGTAAGTATCCAAAAGCTTTAGCTATTGGATACAAGCTATCAGCTAAAAATCCCATTCATAATAACTTTTATGGATGGATTGTTATTTTTCTCCATAGACCTCTTCAGGGTCGAATAATTTTTCATCTTCAATGGTGATTTCACCATTAAAGTCCACCTTTTGATGAAAACAGGTTTCATAGCCGGTATGGCATGCTGCGCCGCCGACCTGGTCAACCTTGAAAACAACGGTATCATTATCGCAGTCAACGTATATTTCCCTGATATTCTGCACATTCCCGGATGTTCCTCCCTTGTGCCAGAGTTCGCTTCTTGATCTGCTCCAGTAATGTACCTCTCCTGTCTCAAGGCTCATTTCCCAGGACTCCTCGTTGATATAGGCAAGCATGAGTATTTTCCCGGTTTCATAATCCTGGGCGATGGCCGGCAGCAATCCGTTTCCCTTTGAAAAGTCAAGTTCTATCATCTGTTTTTCCCCTTTCGAGGCTAATTTTTATAACCTTTTATGTATAGTTTCGAAAACCATCATTAAATATCGTGCATAAGTAATGAGGATCGAAAGTTCCCTGGGCATCAGCAAGGTATTAGATGCAAGCACCGAGGAGCGCCGACCGAGGCGTATAAGTAATACGCTGCAGGCCTGTCGAGAGCCTCAAGGTCGAACGAAAGAAGCGACCGATGGCAACGCAACAGATGACACCTTGATGGTGGATCAGGGGGCTTTCGGTAAGTTGGGTACCATATAACATACTGAAATATTAAAGCAAGTTTATTTTAGGTTAGTGTGTATCCAATAAAATCCGGATTGCCATGTTTGATGTATCTGATTTATTGCACCGAGGACCATGATTTAAAATAACATATTGTAGGGGTGGACCTTGTGTCCACCCGCATTGTTTCCAGCGGCGGTGCCGATTATGAAATGAATATGGTTGGTTATAATGACGTATTGGTCCGGAATGATTTCATTGCGAATGATTTGGGATTTTTTTAATTCTTCATCTACGATTCTGCCGAAACCGTTGAATTGTATGTCTGTCCTATTATCGGGCGGACACAAGGCCCGCCCCTACAGGTATTTTTTAACCGGCGAATATATTAGGCCTGGTTTTTCCCCGCCAACTGCCCGCAGGCGGCCATGATGTCCTGCCCTTTGCTTTTTCTGATGATAGCTGTAAATTTATTATCTGTAAGTACCTCCTGGAACCTCAATATTACATCATTTGAAGGGGGCTGCATTGCGGGGTCGGGACCGGGATTCATGGGAATCAGGTTAATTTTTGCCCTTAATCCTTTAAGGAGCTTCACCATTTTCAGGGCATCCCCGGGGCTGTCATTTACTCCCTTTATAAGAATATATTCAAAGGTTATCATGCGCCGGTTCGGCAGCGGAAACTCTCTGCATGCTGCTATCAGGCTTTTCAGGTTGTACTTCTTATTGACAGGCATCAGGCGGTTTCTTGTTTCATCATCCGCCGCGTTAAGAGAGATTGCCAGGTTTACAGGGCTGTCCTTCCCCAGTTTCCTGATTAAAGGGGCCACCCCCGAAGTTGAAAGGGTGACTTTTCTTCGTGAAAAATTCAGGGCCTCATCAGATATCATATTGTCAAGCGCCGTGATTACCGCGTCATAATTTGCCAGCGGTTCACCCATCCCCATAAGCACTATATTCGTTAATCTGTCCGGTTCTTTCATGGACCTTTTTATCTCAATGATCTGATCCACAATCTCGGACGGTGTAAGATTCCTTTTGAGCCCCCGCCGGGCGGTATGGCAAAATGTACAACCCATGGCGCACCCCGCCTGGGAGGACAGGCAAAGGGTGAAATGGTCTTTTTCCGGTATGAGTACAGACTCAATTAAATTACCATCGTTAAGTCTGAAAAGGTATTTTTCAGTAGTGTCCTTTGATACAAGTAAATCTATTTTCTCCAGGCTCGAGATAAATGCTTTTTCCTTAAGGGTGTCTCTTAATGAAATAGATATGTTGGTCATTTCATCAAATGATGTGACCATTTTTTTAAACAGCCACTGCCTGACCTGTGATGCCCTGAAGGATTCAAGCCCGATTTCATCTGCCCACTTTCTGGTCTCAATCGCGGAAAGTGACTTTAGGTCAGTCTTCATTTTGATATTTACGCGCCCTCTTTCATGGTCCTCAGTTTAGCCAGCTCCCATACATAGTCATACAGATGAAGCCCTTTGCTCGATGCAATAATTTCACCGTCTTCAACCCCGATACTCGAAGACATATATTCCTTCAGCAGCTGGATCGCGCCAAGATTGGCAGGAAATCCGTTCCACAGGTCCCATGACCTGAAGTAAACAATAAAATGCAGTTTGTTGTCCCTGACCCGGGTGTCAATACCTCTCAGGCAGGGAGGATCATTAAGGAAAATGGCATCGGGTTCACCAACAGTCATATATGCCTGGTTTGTACCATGCCCCCCCTCTTTATACATTCTGATAACTTCTTCTATCTGTTTTTCAAGATACTGTCCGTAAGTATAGTCCTCACCCTCTTTTTTGGCTGAAGTCATAAGATAGGGGATATATTCCTCGATATACCCGTCAGCAACGGGATTCGGAATACCCAGCGCCGGAGGGATATCAGGTATCAAAGGTCTTACACCGGGATGTTTAATGTGAACTGTTATGTAATCATATTCCAACCTTTTCTGGCCTTCAAAACTTCCCCTGTCAATTACATACTCACTTCCTGCTTCAAGGATTCTGTAAACACACTGGAACCATGCGTCAGGCAGATCTCTAGCTTCAATAAACTCCAGTTTCATATTCCACTCCTTTTTCATTTCTCCATGTAGTAGCAATCTATATCTAACTTTTATGCATTTAAATTACTTATGGATAGCCTTTTGTCAATGAAGATATTTTATCAGGTAAAAGAAATAACAAGATTATACTAATTATTCTTCTTACAGTTAGTTGATAGAAAGGGGCCAAGGGGCCAAGGGTCCGAGGATTCAAGGATTCAAGGGTTTGTTTATTATAATTACAACTTCCTAAGATACATCAAACAGTTATTCTTTTTCCCCTAAAAAGCAGCTTTTTGAAATTATTTAAAACCCTGATAAAAATTAACTTTGCCGATCAATATTTTATTATTCCGCGAATTCATGTATAAACAGAACGGATATATAGTAATTTGTCATAAATAAAAAAGGGCTGAATGTATGCTATTGCAGCTTGAAATATTTCACTCGAACCCTGGGCTCCTTGAATCCTTGAACCCTGATCAACGGTCAATTCACCTCCATAACCAGTTGCCGCGGAGGATGGACTAATTCGGAAATGGTCCTTATTAAGATTAACATTACAAATTATATAGTGTACAATGCGTTTTAAAATCACTCACAAATAACCATAATTACATTTCATTTCTGAGAGGTAAAATGGCAAATAAAATATATTCATTAGATCCCGAAGACTTTTATTACATGGATGTAAATATCCCCTGTCAGAGCGCCTGTCCCGCGGACACCAACATACCGGCCTATATCCGGGCTCTTTTTGAAAAAGAATATGATAAATCCTACCATATAAATAGAATTGCAAATATCTTTCCCGGAGTTCTCGGCCGTGTCTGTTCACGACCCTGCGAAGACAAGTGCAGGCACGGGGAACCGGAACTTGGGGAGTCTGTGAACATATGCCATATCAAAAGGGCTGCATTCCATTGGAAGAAAAATCCTTTTAAGCCGGAACAAATCGCGAATTCAAACGGGAAAAAAGTCGCCATTGCAGGGGCGGGGCCTTCGGGTCTTGCCGCGGCAAATGAGTTGGCGCTTTTAGGTTTTTCAGTAACTATCTATGAGGCACTTGATGAACCTGGCGGAATGCTGATGTACGGCATACCTGAATTCAGATTGCCAAGGAAGGTTCTGAAAAAGGAAATAGAGGCCATACTGTCCCTGGGAATAGAACTCAAGACCGGGGTAAGGATTGGAATTGATATCTCCGCAGAGGATATCCTTTCCGATTATGATGCCTTCCTGCTGGCGACCGGCTGTTACAGCCCTGTTTCTCTTAAAATTCCCGGAGAAGATCTTGACGGAGTGCATTCGGGTCTTGAGTTCATGATGAAGGTCTGTTCAGGTGAAAGACCGGACCTGGGGAAAAGAGTGCTGGTGATAGGTGCAGGTTTTACAGCCTTTGACTGTGCCCGGACTGCACGCCGGCTCGGGGCAAAGGATGTCAGGGTATGCCTCAGAAGAACAGAACATGATCTAAGGGTAACCAGGGATGAAATTATAGAGACAAGGAAAGAAGGTATAAGGATCGAATCCCTTTTGCTCTCTCAAAGAATACTAGGGAGCAATAAGGTTAAAGGTATTGAATTCCTGAGAACCCGTACGGATGAAATAAGAGAAGACGGCAAACAGAATGTTCATTCCATCGAGGGAAGTGAGTTCACTATTAAGGCAGATTCAGTAATTGTTGCCACGGGCCAGATGCCTGGACCATTCGAATCTCCGGGTGACATGGACAAAAACGGGATACTTATAGTTGACAGATCGAACTACGGCACATCAGTAAAGGGATTTTATGCTGCCGGGGACTATGTAACCGGTCCGTCTACAGTTATAGAGTCGATCGCCATGGGCAGGAAGGCAGCCCACAGGATAGCCGAAGACCTTACAGGCAGCAGGTTCATTGAAAAGGCGGTAAGGCAGCAGGATGCCGAAATTACCGACAGGCAAAGGGCATGGGACTTTATATCAAGGAGGGAAATGCCCACAATTATTCCTGCCTTTAAACGGCTCAGCCCTGAAAACCCGGAAGTTGAAACAGGGTTATCTCAAGAGCAGGCCCATGAGGAATCAAAACGCTGCTATCTCTGCTACCTTCACTATGAAATAGATATGGACAGGTGCATATACTGCCGCTACTGCATAGATGTGGCACCAAGGGACTGTATTAAGCTTGTTGATAAAGTTATTACAAACGATCAGGGGGCAATTACGGGATATAAAGAAACATCATCGTGGTCTGATGTAAATGCAGTTGTTATTGATAACAGCAGGTGCATCAGATGCGGGGAATGTGTAAGGATTTGTCCCATGGACTGTATCTCGGTTACCAGTGTAGAGCTTATAGAAAGACCCAGGATAAGCGTAAACGTTTAATTTTCAAAAAAACCTTAATAAAAAGGTCATTAAAATGAAGGATCAACATTTTGTAGTTATAGGAAACGGGCCCGCGGGAAACGAAGCGGCACTTACACTTCGTGAACACGCGAAGGACGCCCGCGTGACCCTGATCAGCAGGGAGACAGGCGGATGCTACAGACCTCATCTTTTGCCGCGCTTTATTTCAGGGAAATTTACAAAGGAAGATCTATATGTTTTTTCACCAAGCTCATACAAAGAGCTGGGGATAAAATTTCGCAGCGGCCAGGAAGTTATCGGACTTAACTTGAAAAAACATGAGATATTCCTGGATCACAGGGAGATTATCAAATATGACGGACTTATAATCTCTCTTGGAACAAAGCCAAGGATTCCCGAAGGCCTCCAGGTTTTCAGTGACCTGATGCTGACGTTAAAAACAATTGATGATGCAAAGATTTGGTCGAAAAAGCTGAAAAATGCGGAAAGTGTTTTAATGATCGGGGGAGACCTTACATCTTTTTCATTTACCCGGCAGTTGATAAAAATGGGCAAAAAAATCTATTTCGCGATTAATGAAAATTCCTTCTGGCCGATGCGTTTCAGTAAAGCCCTGCATAACGGCGTCTCTGAAATACTCGTAAAAAGAGGTGTAACAGTGCTTGATTATTCAAGGATAAAAAGCATGAGCAACCTGCCTGAAGGTGGTATTGAACTGCGCACACGGAAAGAAACAGTAAGTGCCGATATTATAGGGGCCTTCTTTGGACTGTTACCGGATGTAGGTTTTCTCGCGAGAAGCGGCTTAAAACTGGACAGGGGCATTTTAGTTGATGAATACCTTAACACAGGCTTTGAAGGTGTTTATGCCACGGGAGACTGCGCCCAGGTATATCATCCTGAAATAAATGATTACTGGATATCAATAGGACATGATAATGCTGTCGCGCTTGGGAAAACTGCCGCGCTTAACCTCATCGGAGAAAAAATAAAGGCTGAGCCGGAACGTGTTTTTGATGTACAGGATGTTTGTGTGAACAGTTCATGGTGGATGGAGTTTTAATATGCCGACAATAGACCTGACCATCGAAATATGCGGGACATCCGGAGACGGGACCATAGCTGCGGGTGTTCTTCTAAATGAAGCCCTTTCAGCGGCCGGATTTTCACTCATGGCCTTCGATTCCTATCCCGCCGAGATAAGGGGATTCGGCAGGTGCGTTACCCGTACACGAATTGGGAACAGTAATATAACTGCTCTTAAAAGTAAAACAAATGTCCTCATCTCTCTGGATGATGAACAATCCCGGTCAAGAGTGCATTTTCTGACCAACGATGCCGTGGTTTTATTTGACAACAGGCCTATCACGTACATAAGCGAAGACAAGGCTCTCTTACCTCTTCTTGAACCTGAAATGAAACTTTTTGGTATTCCCTTTGGTGATATTGCATCCCGGGCATCGGGATCAAGAAGAGGCAGTAACATTTCCGCCCTTGGAGGGTTCGCGGCATTATTCGGCATTCCCACCGAACCATTTTATGAGGCTATAAAAAAGAAGTTCCAGGCAAAGGGAGATAAAGTACTCGAGTCAAACCTGAAATGTTTTGATGCCGGAATAGAATTCAGCACAAGGGAACACAAATCAAAAGCAAAAAAATTAATTAAGATTGGCATGAATGGAAAAAAATCCAAGAGACAGCTTTTCTCCGGCAACATGGCTGTTTCCATGGGAGCCCTTGATGCCGGTCTTTCTTTTTACTTCGGATACCCCATAACACCCGCGACACCGGTTATGGAGTATCTTGCAAAACACCTTCCTGACAAGGGCGGCAGGCTCATGCAGATGGAAGATGAAATATCTTCTATAGGTGCAGTGCTGGGCAGTTATTTCGCGGGGAAAAGAGCAATGACAGCAACTTCAGGTCCCGGATTCGCCTTGATGACTGAATTGATAGCGCACGCAACAGTAGCGGAGATTCCGGCAATTATCGTCAACGCCCAGAGAGGCGGTCCCGCAACCGGGCTGCCTACAAAAACAGAGCAGTCAGACCTCCAGGCTGCCGTCTTTGGCGGACCGGGAGATTCGGCGAGAATTGTCATAGCCCCTTCAGATGTAAATGAGTGTTACTACTTTACTCTAAAAAGTTTTAAGCTTGCTGAAAAATACCAGACACCATTAATCATACTGACTGATTTTTTCCTTCATAACAGGGTGGAAAATATTAAGCCGCCTGAGGCAGCATCAATAGATATCGAAGACGGAAATCTTTATCCTGACAATTCAGAAAAAAACAACTATTTGAGGTTTGAGAATACGGAATCAGGTATATCTCCGAGAGCAATGCCCGGAATGGATAATTTTATCTTTACTGCCACAGGGCTTGAACACACTGAAAAGGGAATGCCGGATTACTCGTCAAAAATTCATATGCTTATGTCTGAAAAAAGACATCGAAAGATCTACGCCGCCTTAAAAGACCTGCCGGAGCCGGTAGAGTACCTTTCCGAAGAGGGATATGACATAGGCGTTATCACCTGGGGATCCACATTCGGGTCGGCGCTTGAGGCAGTCAGTAGAGCAAAGGAAAAAGGATTAAAAGCGGGGATATTGAAAATCAGCACTATATTCCCGTATCACGCTGATAAAATAAAAGAATTCATGAATAAGTGCGGGGAAGTTCTAATTCCTGAGCTCAATTTTGAGGGCCAGCTGGCTAATTTAATAGGCCATCTGCATAGAAAAGAAGTAAGGCGGCTCAACGGGGCGACCGGGATACCGATGTCACCGATTGAGATACTGGGGGCTATTGAGAAGATAAGTCCAGAGTAAAATTTAAAGGGAAAAGTTACTTATTATCAAGCGCAACCCGGCGCAAGGTACAGGGTACAAGGCACAAGGTTTAAAACAACACACAACAAACAACCGGCAACATACACTGCGGATAGAAACTGTTTAAGCGGAATAAATACTGTAATCATCGTCATGTTTAAGGTTTTAAAGTGCACAAGAGGAGCAGTTCATGAAAACATCCGGTAAAGTTACTGCTGAAAAAGTTCAAAAAATAAAGGAATCAAAAAAGTTTTCTGTCAGGTCTCAGAATCTGCCCACATGGTGCCCGGGCTGCGGTTATTTTGGTATTCACCAGGGAATCAATGATGCAATCCGGGAACTCGGAATACCTCAACACATGGTCATGACTGTCTCCGGAATAGGCTGTGCCGGAAGATACCCCTTTTTCAGTAATACATACGGTCTTCACACAGCCCATGGAAGGTCACTACCCGTAGCAACCGGAATCAAGCTTGCGAATCCCGATTTGGCGGTATTCGCGGTAGGAGGTGACGGCGACGGTCTTGGGATAGGCGGAGCACACCTTCCTCATGCTGCCAGGAAAGATATAAATATCAATTATATCCTGTTCGATAACTCCATATACGGGCTTACTAAAGGCCAGCCTTCTCCCAGCACTCCCACAGGCACTAAAACAAAGGCGTCCCCCTATGGAAGTGAAGGGGCTCCTCTCAACGGTACGCTTATGGCCCTTTCATATGGTGCCTCTTTTGTCGCAAGGCTCTTTGCCGGAGATCCTGAATCCATAACAGCCGCCCTTAAAGAAGGCGTCCGGCATGAAGGCTTTTCTATCTACCATGTCTACACATCCTGTGTAACATTCGATAAGCAGTTCAAGACATGGAATAACCTTAAGGAAAAAGTACATCCATTGCCTGAAGATCATGACCCGTTGAGTCTGAAGAAAGCCATGAATATTGTCCTGGAGGATAATTTTGCCATGGGTATTGTTTATAGGAAAGAGTAGATTACTTTTACCGCTTTTATCATCTTCCTCTCCTGGCAAGGTCACTGCTGAGAATCGACAAGCAATCAGCCTTCAGCACTCAGCTTTCAGCAAAAGGCTTTTCTAAAACAGTTTTGGCTGACCGCTGATCCGCTTTCGCACAAGGCTATGGCGGGACAGGCAGCTGAAAGCCCCATCCAAAAACTGGAACCGCAAAATGAAGGTGTGGGAATGCTCGCGGATTGTCTGTCGAAGGAATAAGCATTTAATGGATGGGCGCTGAATTAGGGATATACTCCCCTTAGATTCATCGCCTTAGCCACTCTTTCCATTCCCAGGACATATGCAGCCGTTCTCATGTGGACTTTCTTAGTCTCTGCTATTTCAACCACTTCCCTGAAGGCCTTTTTTATTATCTCCTCAAGACGCATAGCCACCTGGTCCTCTGTCCACAATAGTTCCTGAACATTCTGCACCCATTCAAAGTATGAGACTGTAAGTCCCCCGGCATTGGCAAGAATATCCGGCACAACAAATACTCCTCTATCAAAAAGGATGTCGTCGGCTGATGGCTCTGTAGGTCCGTTTGCCCCTTCGACAAGAATCTTACATTTTAAATTTGGGGCATTTTTTTCCGTTATCTGCCCCGATGTGGCAGCAGGAACAAGGATATCGCAATCCATTTCCAGCAACTCTTCATTTGTAATACGCTCACATTCATCTATATGTGTAATATGGCACTGGTACTTGTCCTTAAAGGAAAGTTCATTCTTAATATCCAGCCCGTTTGGATTGTACCTGCCTTCGGTAGAATTACTGATACCCACAACTTTTGCACCGGCATTTTGAAAAAATTGAGCAGCAATACCGCCCACATTCCCTGAGCCCTGTATGGCTACTTTTACTCCTTCAAGTGATTTAGCCAAACCTGTGTGCAATGTCGCCTCAAGAGCAGAAATAAATACACTTTTTCCGGTGGCTTCATATCTTCCGACAGACCCGCCGAGTTCAAGCGGTTTTCCTGTTACCACTTCAGGAACAGTGTAACCTTTGAGGATGCTGTAAGTATCCATTATCCAGGCCATGATTTTCGGGTTGGTATACATATCAGGGGCAGGGATGTCACTGTCACGGCCAATAAAAGGTGCTATTTCCCATGTAAATCTTCGAGTGAGTCTTTCAATTTCAGACTCGGACATCTCCTTGGTATCACACTTAACACCCCCTTTAGCTCCTCCAAATGGTATATTAACCAGGGCAGATTTCCATGTCATCAGGGTTGCCAGTGCCCTTGACTCTTCAAGGCTGAGGTCGGGAGAATATCTCAGTCCGCCCTTCCCCGGGCCGAGTGTTGAATTGTGAAGCACCCTGTAACCTGTAAATATTTTGAGTTCATCATTATCCATACGGACAGGGAAATGAACAAGAAGCTCTCTCTTGCAGTCCTTTAATCTTTTATATGTGTCTTCATTAAAGTCAGCATATTTAAAAGCTTCATCCATCTGTTTACGCACTGAATTTAAAATAGCATCCTTTTCCATGTTGTCCTCCTGGCTGGTTAGATTGACAGGCTTATTTTAATATCAGCAAGAATATGATGTCAACGAGGGAAGTGGACATTCACAATTCGTAATTCGCTGCTCGTCATTCGTCACTTTCTTTTGCTTTTTCCAGCCTTTCCCTGCACCTTGCGCCTTGCGCCTTTTTTTTTTCCATGTTAACATCCTTTCTAAAAAAGAACGACCACACCTGCCGGAGGCGACATGTCTAAAAATCTCACTCTAAAGATACTTGAAGAGCACCTTGTTGAGGGAAAGCTGGTACCGGGCGAAGAAATAGCCATAAAGATAGATCATACCCTTTTGCAGGACGCAACAGGCACAATAGCAATGCTTGAATTTGAGGCGCTGGGGCTTGATTCTGTTAAAGCTGAATTGTGCGCCCAGTATGTGGACCATAACATTCTTCAGGGTGATAATAAGAATGCCGACGATCATAAATATCTTCAGACAGCCTGTGCGAAATACGGGGTAAGATTCAGCCCTCCGGGAAACGGCATTTCTCACCAGGTTCACATGGAAAGATTCGGGATCCCGGGCAAAACAATACTCGGTGCGGACAGTCACACACCGGGAGCTGCCGGGGTATCAATGATGGGGATTGGTGCCGGTGGCCTTGATGTAGCAATGGCAATGGCCGGAATGCCTTACCACCTGCCATGCCCCAGGGTACTGGGAGTAAAACTCACCGGGACCCTGTCGGACTGGGTCAGCGCAAAGGATGTTATCCTGGAGATGCTCAGGCGTTATGATGTAAAGGGGTGCGTTGGAAAGATAATAGAATACTACGGCCCTGGAGTAAAATCTCTATCAGCGACTGACAGGGAAACCATTGGAAATATGGGGACTGAACTGGGCGCGACAAGCACTGTCTTTCCCTCTGATGATAAGACCCATGCTTATCTGAAATCTCAGGATAGAGAAGAGGAATGGACGGAATTATTTGCTGATGAAAACGCGGAGTATAATGAATATGATGTAATCGATTTGTCAACACTGGAACCCCTCATTGCCTGTCCTTCTTCACCCGGGAATGTTGTCCCGGTTCGTGAGGTTGCCGGTCTCAAGGTTGACCAGGTCATTATAGGAAGCAGTGTAAATTCATCCTTCAGGGATCTGATGGTAGTTGCAAAAACAGTGGAAGGTAAAAGGAGAAACAGGGATACCGATTTC
The DNA here is from genome assembly GCA_042573485.1 of Thermodesulfobacteriota bacterium. Taxonomy (GTDB): domain Bacteria; phylum Desulfobacterota; class DSM-4660; order Desulfatiglandales; family HGW-15; genus JAAZBV01. The sequence continues at coordinate 25,369 of JBHPCX010000023.1, forward strand.
AACATAAACCCGGGCAGCAGGCAGGTACTGGAAAATGTAGGCAGCGTCGGGGGACTTACATCCCTTATCATGGCGGGGGCCAGAATACATGAATCAGGATGTCTTGGCTGTATAGGTATGAGTCAGGCGCCGGGAACAGGCCAGGTAAGTCTCAGGACCTTTCCCAGAAATTTTCCGGGAAGATCAGGAACAAAGGATGATAGAGTGTATCTCTGTTCACCTGAAACAGCTGCTGCCGCTGTTCTTAAGGGGGTTATTACAGACCCGGGAAACCTCTCCCCTGAAATCCCCTATCCTCAAATAAAAGATCCTGAAAGATATAACATTGCTGAGCAAAGCATTATTATGCCCCGGGTGAACTCCGGGAATGTTGAGGTTATAAGAGGTCCAAATATCAAGTCCCTTCCTGAAATGGAGGAACTCTCTGATTCATTGGAGGTAGAAGTAGCCATAAAGGTGGAAGACAACATCTCAACGGATGGTATCATGCCGGCAGGCAGCAAGATACTTCCTCTCAGGTCAAATATTGAGGCATTGAGCGAGTTTGTCTTTTCCCGAATTGATCCTGGTTTCCATAAGACCTGTAAAGAAAAAGGCAATGTGGCTGTGATAGGCGGTGAAAATTATGGACAGGGGTCCAGCAGGGAGCATGCTGCTCTTGCCCCAAGATATCTGGGTGTTCGGGTAAAGATAGCAAAGAGTTTTGCCCGTATACACAAGGCAAACCTGTGCAATTTTGGTATACTGCCCCTTATGTTCAAGGACGCTTCTGACTATGACAGGCTGGAAAAGGGAGGGACAATCATACTTGAAAATATCAGGAACCTTATTGAAAATAACCAAAAGGAAATACCGGTAAAATATGAGGGCGGCACACTTATGACAATGCTCGATGTATCAGAACGGCAGAGAAAATTTTTACTGGCGGGTGGAGCTCTCAATTATGTAAAAAACAAAATAGGGTAAATCTATGGTAGATTTTCGAGAAGAAAATGACAGCATGGGAACCGTCCTTGTCCCCAAAGACGCGTATTACGGGGCCCAGACACAAAGGGCGATTGATAATTTTAAAATAAGCACTCTCAGGTTTCCTCCTGTTTTTTATAAATCCATCGGTCTCATAAAAAAACATGCAGCCATAACAAACCGTGACCTGGGTTTGATTGACAACGGTATAGCAGAATCAATAATCGAAGCATCGGAACAGGTAATAAGGGGTGATTTTGATGACCAGTTTACAATTGACGTATTCCAGACCGGTTCCGGTACATCTACAAACATGAATGTAAATGAGGTAATAGCCGGCAGGGCCAATGAGATAATAACGGGGGAAAAAGGAGGCAAATCACCCGTTCATCCAAATGACCATGTAAACAAAGGCCAGTCCAGCAATGACGTAATTCCTTCAGCCATACATATTGCTTCTGTTATTGAAATTAATGACAAGCTTCTTCCCGCAATGAAAAACCTTATCACGCGACTGAATGAAAAAACTGATGAGTTTAAAGATATAAGGAAAACAGCGAGGACCCATTTGCAGGATGCTGTTCCAATAAGTCTTGGTCAGGAATTCAGCGGGTATGCCAGGCAGGTTCAGCTAAACATGGAAAGAATCGATGACGTACAAAAAAGGCTGAACGAGCTTGCGCTGGGCGGAACAGCGGTAGGGACAGGCGTTAATTCACATCATCAGTTCGCGAAAAATGTTATAGAAGGGATTTCCACGGATACCGGATTTGAATTCAGAGAAGCAGCCAATCATTTTGAAGCACAGGCATCAAAGGACTCTATTGTCGAACTAAGCGGTATACTGAAAACATTCGCTACAGGCCTTATAAAAATGGCAAATGATATAAGGTGGCTTTCATCAGGTCCAAGGTGCGGACTCGGCGAGATAAACATCCCGGAACTGCAGCCGGGTTCATCCATCATGCCCGGAAAGGTCAATCCGGTAATTCCGGAGGTTGTTCTCCAGGCAGCAGCCCGGGTAATTGGAAATGATGCAGCCATAACATACTGCGGTCAGTCAGGTAATTTTGAATTGAATGTAATGATGCCCCTGATGGCTTATGATATTTTACAGTCAATTGAATTGCTTGTCTCCGCATCGACAGCTTTTTCCGATAGATGTATAAAGGGGATTACACCAAATAAGGATAAGTGTGAATCAAATCTCGAGAAAAGCCTTTCGCTTGCGACAGCGCTTGTTCCTAAAACAGGTTATGATAACGCCGCGGAAATTGCGAAACAGGCCTACAGGTCAGGAAAAACCATACGGGAAACGGTAAAGGAAGAAAAAACTATTTCCAACGAGAAGGCGGATGAATTACTTGATGAAATGATTCGGGGCGACTAACCGCACTATTTTTTCTTATTTCTAAAATTAAACTGTTTCTCCTTTTTAAAATCCATTTTATCAGCCCATTTAAACAGCGGATAAATAATACCGGGCTATTCAATGGTTATGAGCAGAATGGTTATACAAACAGGATGGAGTTGAGCTATAACCAGGCATTCGGTAGATGAAGACCCTTAATAGCATTTCATCCCCTCTGTGTTCTATCCGGACACCAAAAAACGCACTTTATAAAAAAAATAATGCATTTTTTATATAAAATCTTATTCTCAAAAGGATTGTCGGTAACCTCAAGTTTATTTTAACCAGTCTGAGTCTTACAAACAGATTTTAAAGGGAAACAAATGAAAAATACTTTTTACCTGCTGCTTCTAATACTAATGGTTTTGAATACTCCTGTTTTGGCTGATGACAATGAAGTCTCTGATGAGACAGAAACCTATACATTATCTGAGGTACATGTAACGGCTCCGGCTGACCGTTTCAGCCGGCTTCCCGAAAGGGACCTGATTGAACGCCCCTTCACTGAATCTCCGGGCCTTGACACGGCGACCAGCGTTATTGGCCGGCCTGAGATCGAGGAAATGCACCCCTTCTCGCTGGTCGATGCCATGAATTACGTTCCCGGCTCCTGGACTGAAACCAGGGGGCGGAAGGTAAAGAAATTTTTTTCGGTCCGGGGTCAGAGATATCCCTATCCGGGGTACCTGGTGGATGGCGCGTGGTTTCGTGAATTTCATGAAATAAACTATTATATGAGTGCCGCGAATTTCGACAGGATTGAAGTGCTCCGGTCAAGCAGCGCCCTTCTGTTGGGACCCGGCGGATTGACAGGAATGATCAACCTTGTACCCAGGGTTTATGATTCAAAAGAAACACAATTTGAGGGTCTCTACGGCACCAATGACATGTATCGTGGAAATATTTCACATGGCAGTAAAGGTGAAAAATATAATTATGCCTTGAGCCTGGGACAGTATCATACGGACGGCCCTTCGAACAGAAATGCTGAAGAGAACATGACAAATCTTTACGGGCGGGTGCAATATTTAATTAACTCTAAGTTTACTTTTTCATGGTCAAATTTTTATCTGGAAGGCGACAGGCAATTAAAGACCGCGCTGCCCCCCGCGAGTAACGCTCTACAGACACGCCTGGACAGTTTTGATCCTATGAAAACCTACGTTACGGTCGCCAGGCTCCGCCATCAGGCAAACAAAAATCAAACGACAGAACTGGCTGTCAATTATGGTTCAAGAAGGCTTGAGGGACACAGGGTGGGTTCCGCCGACTGGCTGGAACATGATTATGAGTATGGGGCGACAATCGTTTACAGCAGGGAATTAAACCGGAAAAATATTCTTCGTCTTTCCGGCCTGTATAACCGCTGGATTACACCTACCGGAAAACGTTTTTATGTGGGCAACCGTGCCGATATCCTCACATATTCCGCCGCTGCGGTTGATGACCATGATTTCGGGAAACTGGATGTTAGCTTTGGCTACAGATTTACACGTGAATATATTAAGGAATTCGGGGGTTTTAATGTTGAAGGAAGTGCAGGCCCGCTTCTGTCTGTCAAAGTAAATGATGAATGGAGTGATCCTCTTCACGCAATTAACCTGGGCGCGTCATATGCTATCACCAATATAAAATCATTGTTTGGCAACTTCGCCTGGGGCCAGCTTGCCTCCCAGCCCGGGCTGCTCGATATAAACCTTCAGCAGCCGGGAGCGGAAGACCGGTTCAAGTTTGATCTTGGATTTCGGCAGGATATCGGATCATTCGGAGACATAAGCCTTTCGGGATTTTATGTGCGCAGGAATAACGCTGCCCTTACCAGTAAAGCCAAGGTAGTTCTTGATAGCATTGACTATGCTTTATATGCCAGTGAAGATCAGAAAAACTACGGTGTTGAACTGGATATGCATTCACGAAGATTTAAAACCGGGATTCAGTTTTTTCTGAATGGAACTTTAATGGAAACCGAGCGAACACAAAACGGGGCCTGGCTTGATGATGAGGAAGTCCCGAATTTTATTTTAAGCGGCGGTGTTACATATACATATAAGAAACTTGAACTGGGTCTTTACACAAAACATCTGTCAGCATATGAAAATGAACGTTTTCTGCCGGGCGGATCTGCTCCCGCTCCCCTCGGTGATTTTACCAACTATACCGGCCAGGTCACCTATTATCATGACAAAGGAACAAAAATCTACATGAGGATAGAAAATCTCGCCGATGATGAATACTCAACTGTCGCCGGATATCCCCATGACGGAACGCTTTATTCTATTGGACTGGCAAAAACATTTAAATAAATGCAGGATCTATAATACTCACTGATTTCACGGGGTTGTAATTTCTGCCTGCAGGAGAAATCTTGTAGTTATAATTATTATAAGGTATAAAACAGCTTCAAAACATATTTAAAAGGAGATAGCTAAATGAAAACAGGAAGATCCATGTTTCATCCATTAATTACTATTCCTGCCCTGTTTTGCCTGTTCTTTTCCCTTATTTTTTCAGGCTGCTCTCAGAATACTGCCACTAAAATTGATCCTGAAGTTATGGCAGATGAAATCCTTGAAAAATCCGGTGTCAAGGGGGGATTCATTGTCCATGTCAACTGCGGTGACGGAATTCTCACTGATGCCCTGAAAAAGAATGACAGCTTTCTTGTTCAGGGTCTGGATTCAAACATGGATAATGTTACCAGAGCCAGAGAATACATCACTTCAAAGGAGAACTACGGGACAGTATCTGTTGATCACTTAACCGGAACCCGGCTGCCCTACACGAACAACATGGTTAACCTGATTGTTTCAGAAGGCCCTGGTGATATTCCCATGGATGAAGTGATGCGTGTGCTCACACCCAAAGGTGTACTCATGACAAAATCCGGCGATGGATGGGAAAAGACCATCAAACCCTGGCCTGCGGAGATGGATGAGTGGAACCAGTATCTATACAATGCCGGGAACAACCCGGTTTCAAAGGATACTGCCATCAGTCCTATCAAACACTACCAATGGGTTGGAAGCCCTATGTGGGGTCGGCATCACGATACAACAGCCAGCTTAAGTGCCCTTGTATCGGCAAACGGACGTATATTTTACGTAATAGATGAAGGCCCGAAAGAATCTGTCCAATTACCGGCTGAAAATTACCTGTATGCCAGAGACGCCTTTAACGGTACTGTTTTATGGAAAAAACCTATCCCGGAGTGGCAAGACCATATGTTTCCAATGAAGAGCGGCCCGGCATATCTGCCTCGCCGACTGGTGGCGACAGGAGAAAGGGTATATGTAACTCTTGGTATTGATGCTCCTTTAAGCGAGATAGATGCTGCAACAGGTGAAGTCCTTCGTACATTCGAGAGGACAGATGAAACCTCAGAAATACTTCTTTCAGACAACACACTTTTCCTGGTTGTCGGGCGACCGGAAAAAACAGATAAAAAATATACATCAACAACGACATACGTGTGGGACAGAGCCCAGGAGGCCAGGACAGAATGGGCATGGAGTAAGGAACCTGCCCGCATCATGTCCCTTGATATGGCAAGCGGCAAACCCAACTGGATAAAGGACTATCCTATCGGACCTCTTTCTTTATCTGCTGATGCAAAATCAATCTATTTTTATAACGGATCAAGCCTTGTACGACTTGATCGTACCAGCGGTGAAGAAAAATGGCAGTCCGACCTCATTAAAACAAGAAAATTTGATACTGCCTATGCCCCCCGACTGGTAGTCTCTGACGGAGTTCTGGTCTTTTCAGTAGGCGGCCAGGGAGACTTTGTGGCTGGATCAATGATGGCACTTTCCGCCGAGGACGGTAAAAAACTCTGGGAATCTCCGATACCTTTTTCCGGGCATTATTCGCCTGAAGATATATTTGTTATCGACGGTGCGGTCTGGACAGGTAATATAGCATGGGGACAGGCAGACGGAAAATATGAAGGAAGAGACCTCCATACCGGTAAATTAATAAAAGAGTTTAAATGCGACGCTGACATATACTGGTTTCATCAACGCTGCTACCCAAGCAAGGCTACTGAAAAATATATACTTCCCTCTCGCACGGGCCTTGAATTTATCGACCTGAAGGAGGAACACTGGGATGTCAATCATTATACACGCGGTGGATGTTTTTATGGCATTATGCCAAGTAACGGCCTTGTATATACTCCACCTAACGCATGTGGCTGTTATCTCGAATCAAAACTTGAGGGTTTCGGAGCCCTGGGCGGGGCGTTTGTATCTGAACCTGACCTGAAAAAGGAAGCGACGGCCAACCGTCTGGAAAAAGGACCTGCCTATAATGAAGACATTATTGATGATTCAAGTACAGGCGACTGGCCTACCTATCGACATGACAAAGGACGAAGCGGTTACACCCCTTTATCTATCCCCTCCGATGTTGAGTCAAAATGGAAAGTCAAACTGGGAGGCAAACTGAGTAGTCCTGTTGCAGCAGGTAACAGGATTTATATAGCCCAGGTAGATGCCCATACTGTTTATGCCATCAATGCAACCGCCGGAAATGTGCTCTGGAAGTACACTGCAGGCGGAAGGGTTGATTCTCCGCCTACTATTTACCAGGGTCGTGTTCTTTTCGGTTCTACTGATGGGCATGTATATTGCCTTAACTCAGCGAACGGGCAGCTTATATGGCGTTTCAGGGCCGCACCCATGGACCGCCGCATGATGTCCTATGAGCAACTGGAATCAGTCTGGCCTGTACATGGCAGTGTGCTGGTCGAAAATGACAAAATCTATTGCGTAGCAGGTCGCTCTGTATTTCTGGATGGCGGTATGCGTCTTCTGCAACTGAACCCCAGGACAGGCGAAAAACTTTCCGAAAAAATAATTGATAAAATCGACCCCAATACCGGTAAAGATATCCAGTTTTTAAGTGTAAGTCTGGATATGCCGGTGGCCTTGAACGATATCCTTTCAAGCAATGGTAAACACTTTTATATGCGCTCCCAGGAATTTGATATGGACGGAAACAGGACATTTATCGGTGTCAGAGACCTGAAAGATCAGACCGGCGAAGGCGCACATGTTTTCTCTCCCATCGGTTTTCTGGATGACTCACAGTTTTTCAGATCATATATGATGTACGGGAAAAGTGTAAAAGGCGGCTGGGGAAGCTGGGAAATGATGGGAAAGCTTACCCCAAGCGGCCGTGTCATCGCTGTTGATGACAACACCGTATACGGATTCAGCCGTAAGCCTGAGTTTTACAGCGAATCGGTTGTCATAGATTTTCAGCTCTACGCCTCTGAAATAGCAGGGGAAAAACAGGCAGTAGAAAAGATAACCGCCCTGCCAAAAACAATGGACGCCTTTGACAAAGGCCTTTTCAACTATGCAGGGGACTGGAAACTCAGGCAGGGCATCCCCAGGGATGAGCAGACTGCTGTACAGTATAAATGGAAAGTTGAAGACCCTGCTTTCCAGGCACGTGCACTTGTTGTTGCTGGAAACACAATGTTTACAGCAGGACCTCCTGATATAATAAGTGAAGAAGACGCCTTTTTTGCTCTTGATGATCAGGCTGTTCGTGATAAACTGGCTGAGCAAAGTGCCCTATTAAAGGGAAAAGGAGGATCAATCATGTGGGCTGTTGATACTAAAACCGGTAAAAAACTGGCTGAATATAAACTGGAATCAATGCCCGTATGGGATGGCATGATTGCTTCCAGGGGCAGTCTTTATCTGACAACAATGGACGGTGAGGTCATTTGTTACGCAGGGAAAGGAATTTAATACTTTGAACTTCAAATACTTTCTTTTAATTCTGGTCGGATTCTGCATTTTCCAATCATCAGCCAGGGATGCACAGTCCTGTTCTGTTCCGGTGTTCCGCTACGCGCTCGAACGCTGGAAACCTGATCCCTATAAGGGGATTTATGTTTACAGGAACAATATCAGTGAAAAGGACCAGGCCCTTCTTAAACAGCTTAAGGACGCCTCTGCCAATGCCGAATCACCCTTAAATCTCATTATCAGGGAAGTGGATGTCAATTCCTTTTCAAAGGAAAAACTCACTGGCATATTGCAGGGACCGGTTCCCGATACACTGCCGGTCATTATAATCTGGTATCCCGGTCAAATGGGCAAAAAACCGCCAGTCTGGAAGGAACCGCTGACACCTTCTCTGGTAAAAGGCCTTATACAATCCCCTAAAAGACAGCAGATGGCTGAAAGCCTGATAAAGGGGGAATCTGTCGTATGGGTTTTCTTACCATCAGGGAAGGAAAAAAAAGATACTGATGCAAAGGCATTTATCAGGCAGGAACTTGAAAAAGCACTGCAAACCTATTCGAATAATCCCTATTCCATCCTGTCCGGGGCTAAACGGAAAAATTTGACCTATGGTTTTCCCATTATGACAGTATCACGGGATAACCCCGCGGAACGAATTTTTATCGAAACACTGTTAAAAAGCGAATCAGATTTATACGAACATACTGATGAACCAATGGTTTTTCCTGTCTTCGGCCGTGGACGGGTGCTTGGCTGCCTTTTCGGAAAATACATCACTGAAAAGAATATCAAGGAATCTACCGCCTTCCTGTCAGGCGCGTGCAGTTGTGAAGTAAAGGAATTGAATCCCGGGTTCGACCTCCTGGTAGCAGCCCCATGGGATATGGTTGTAATGAATTCCTTTGTAGAAGATGAATCTATGCCTGAATTGACAGGTGTAATGCCTGAACCTGAAGAGCCTGCCGGTGAAGTGGAACCTCCTGTTGAAAAGAATATCGAAGCTGAAAATAATTCCAGCCTGCTGACTATATACGGTGCGACCCTGATTGCTGTCATCCTGGTTGTTGCTGTTCTGGGTTTTATTATAAACAGACGGCGGAGGGAATGATGAAAATCCGTCAACTGGTTATAAAAGAAATAATTCACCGGAAATTGAACTTTTTCCTCAGCGTCTTCGCCATTGTTATTGCCACCTCCTCACTTATCTGCTCTGTAATGCTTTTACGTGTCCATGAACTCAGAACAAGTGAAATCCTTCAAAAAAAAGAAGCTGAACTGAAGATAAGAATGGACAAGCTAAAAGATGACACCAGGAAATCCATGCTGAAGCTGGGATTTAATCTGGTAATTCTCCCTGAAGAGCAGAACATGGCCGACTGGTATTCTGATGACTACTCAACCATGTATATGCCTGAAGCCTATGCTGAACGTCTTGCCGCCTCGGATATCATATATATTCGTCATATACTGCCAAGCCTCCAGGAAAAAATAACATGGCCTGAACATGACAGGACGATCATCCTTGTGGGAACCAGGGGCGAGATTCCCAACCAGCACCTGTCACCTAAAAAGCCCATGGTCCAGCCTGTACCCGATGGAACAATCGTTCTTGGCTATGAACTCCATACCAGCCTTAATATAAAGGTCAATGATAAAGTTGATCTTATGGGAAAAACCTTTACTGTTAAAAACTGTTATCAGGAGAGGGGAACAAAGGATGACATTACTGCCTGGATCAGCCTGAAAGATTCCCAGACGCTTCTCAAAAAAGAAGGCTTGATAAACGCCATACTCGCCCTTAAGTGCCTCTGCGCTAACAATATCCTTCCGGTTATCAGAAAAGAGGTGGCGGCAATACTTCCCGGGACGAGGGTCATTGAACGGGGCTCAAGGGTTATTGCACGGGAAGAGGCAAGAACCCAGGTTGCCGATGAAGCAAATGTAACACTGCAAAAGGAAATACAGGGCAGGGAAATTATCGGCAGAGAAAGAAAAAAAATGGTTTCAATTTTGATACCCGTTATCCTTCTCGCGTGCGCCCTCTGGGTGGCCTTTATGGGTTTTATTAATGTCCGTTCAAGGCGGGAAGAGATAGGTATTTTAAGAACAGTGGGTGTCTCAGCGAGAACCATTTTCATGCTTTTTACCTGGAAGCACATTTTTATCGGAATAATCGGCGGGATTTCAGGAATTGTTCTGGCTGGAGTCCTTACCTTTATTTTCACCGCTTCCATGCACTCGATTCAGGCAGAAATATTCGGTTCTGTTTCCCTGATATTGAAGCTTGCCCTGGTATCTATAATCGGGGCATCTTTCCTTACCATCGCGGCAGGATGGATTCCTTCCATGATTGCCTCCGGGCAGGACCCGGCAGAAGTATTGAGGGAGGAATAAAAAACCATGATTCAGCTGAGTAACATCACCAGAACATTCAATGTGGCAAAGGGAAACGTAATTGCCCTTAATGATGTTTCCATGTCATTATCAGCCGGCGAACTGCTTTGTGTAAAAGGTCCAAGCGGCTGCGGTAAAAGCACCCTTCTACTAACGGCAGCAGGCATGTTAAAGCCTGACAAAGGTGAGGTGCTGTACATGGGAAAAGACAATCCATATACACTCTCTCCCGATAAAAGGAGTGTGCTCCGTGCGGAATTGATCGGTTTCGTGTTCCAGCAGTTTCATCTCATTCCCTACCTGACAATAAAAGAAAATATAATGGCAGCTTCGCTCACAAGCGCGGTTGACAACCCTGAGATACGGGCACAGGAACTGATCAATAAATTTGGACTTGAGGGACGTACAGATCATCTTCCCAGCCAGCTCAGCACAGGGGAAAAACAGAGAACAGCCTTTGCCCGTGCCCTGTTCAACAGACCGAAAATAATCATGGCCGATGAGCCGACCGGCAACCTGGACGATGATAATGCCCTGATCGTGCTTAATCATTTAAAAAGCTATGTTGAAGAGGGCGGGAGTGTCCTTCTTGTAACACACAGCACAATGGCAGCAGAGTATACCGCCCGGACCCTGAACATGAAGGACGGTTCAATAGAAAGTCAATAATAGATTCTAATTTAATTAACCGGCAACAGGAACAGGTAAAAAATGAAAAATATAGTGCTTGGAAATACAGGATTGGAAGTCACCAGGCTGGGATTCGGCGGCATCCCCATTCAAAGATTGGATGAGGAACAGGCTGTTGAGGTGGTCCTGCACGCCCTTGAGGCCGGCATGGATTTTATCGATACATCGAGAATGTATACAACAAGTGAACGCCGGATCGGAAAAGCATTGAAGCAGACTGATAAAAAAGCGGTGCTCGCGACCAAGTCCATGAACCGCTTTTCTGACGGCATACAAAAGGACATCGAAGTCAGCATGAAAAATCTTCAGACTGATTATATTGATCTTTATCAATGCCATGCTGTAAGTAATGAAGATGAATATGAACGGATTACCCGTTCTGGCGGCGCGTTAGAAGGGCTGATAAAGGCCAGAGAGCAGGGGTTAATCGGTCACATAGGTATTACAGGGCACAGCCTTGATATCCTGGAAAAGATTATTGATGACGGCCTTTTTGAGACGATCATGGTCTGTTTAAGTTTTCTGGAACCGGCCGCGAGGGAAAAGATCATTCCAAAGGCCCTTGAAAAGAACATAGGAATCCTTGCAATGAAACCATTCTCAGGCGGAGTGATTGATGCCCCGAAAGTGGCCCTGAAATGGATATTGTCCATTCCGGATATTCTTGTCCTTGCAGGAGTTGAAGATAAGGACCTTATTGACCAGAACATGAAAATATTTCAGGGTGGTTATGACCTGACCGATGAAGAAAATGTCAAGCTCGAAGAAATCAGGAAAGAGTATGATAAGAAATTCTGCCGCAGATGTGACTATTGTCTCCCATGCTCAGAGGATATACACATCCAGATGGTGCTGGGCATAAAGTCGATTGTGAAAAGAATGGGACCCCAGGTATTAAAAAATCCAATGTTTGAAAAGATGCTGGAAAGTGCTGTCAATTGCTCGGAATGCGGTGAATGTATGACCAGATGTACCTACTCTCTTCCCATCCCGGACATGATTAAGGAAAACCTTTCATGGGTGGAGGATTTTAAGAAGGGCCTGTAAAATCCGCATACTCATATGAATAATATTCTTTTAAAATCAACAGGCATTATTTTACTTCTCCTGATTATCTGTATCCCTGCCGGGACAGCAGGCCGGGACCCCAAATGTGTGATTCTTTTTCATGGTCTGGCTCGAACCGAAAAATCAATGTTAAACCTCGAACGTCACCTTAAGAAGCATGGTTTTAATGTTATAAATACCGGTTATTCATCCCGCACAAAAAACATACAGACACTCTCCTTTGAAACAATAAATAAAGCGACAATCGAGTGCGAAAAAATTGGTGCTGCCAAAATACATTTTGTTACCCATTCCATGGGGGGCATCCTTGTCAGGTATTATCTCGGGTTAAACAAAATAAACAACCTTGGACGGGTTGTAATGTTAAGCCCTCCGAATCAAGGAAGCGAGGCTGTTGATAAACTAAAGGATTTTCCATTTTTTGACTGGATTAACGGCCCGGCGGGTCAACAGCTGGGGACGGATAAGGACAGCCTGCCAAATAAAATAGGGCCGCCTGATTATGAGGTCGGCATTATTACCGGTGATAAATCAATAAACCCGATTCTTTCTTTCCTCATTCCCGGCGAAGATGATGGGAAAGTTTCAGTGGAAAAAGCAAAGCTCGAGGGCATGAAGGATTTCCTGGTTGTTCACAAAGCACATCCTTTTATCATGAATGATGAAAATGTTTTAAAACAGGTAATATTTTTCATCGAAAATGGAATGTTTGATAAAAAAAATAAATAAAATGAATACAGTGATATTTGACCTTGACGGGACCCTGAGTGACTCTGCAGAGGGGATTGTACGCTCAATTAATTATGCCCTTCCCAAATTAGGGTATAATGAAAGACCTAAAAAGGACCTTCTGCAGTTTATCGGCCCTCAACTTAGTTATGCTTTCGCGACATTGACGGGAAAAAATGATGAAGAGTTCCTGTCAGAAGCCATAAAAATTTTCAGGGAAAGGTATTTCTCTATAGGATATAAAGAAAACGTGCTTTACGAAGGTATTAAAGAAGTTCTGGAACAACTTGTAGAACAGGGTAATATACTTTGCATCGCCACAACAAAAAGAAAGGATATTGCGGAAAAGGTGCTGAGACTCTTTGAAATAGACAGGTACTTTAAACAGGTACATGGAACCGACCTTTACAGGAAAAAGGCTGACCTGTTAAGAGATATACTTAATGACCCCGCAGTTAAAAGTAGACCGATGGTAATGATAGGAGACAGGGACACTGATTTTAAGGCAGCCGGTGAAGTCAACATGCCTTCAATAGCAGTAAAATGGGGATACGGAATCGAAGAAGAGTTTGAATACGCAACCTGCGTAGTAGAAAAGCCGGATCAACTGCCTGAAGCTATCCGGAAAACTGCACACAAAGTGGAACAGAGTACACTCCCTTGAAAGAGAAGACAATAGGTCAAATCAGGCCAGGAGTTATTTATCCTTTGATAAATCCTTTTTTATAAACCTTTTGGAAAAAAGAGTAAAAAATGGCGGAGTTCAAAGAGACAAGATGGGCAGACAGGGAATTTTCTAAATTGTATAGAGATGCGGCTGATATTTATATGCCATTCAGGCAACGGTTTATTGAAGTAACAAAATCACTCTATTCTTTTTTCTTCGATAATCAAACTAATGTAAGGGTTTTAGACCTTGGCTGTGGTGACGGCTTTTTTATTGAAGAACTGTTAAAAATCCACACCCCTGAAAGCATTACACTGGTGGACGGTTCTGCCGATATGCTGAATGCGGCTAAAAAAAGAATGAACGGTAGAGCGGATGTTGAATATATTCAGGCAAGTTTTCAGGATATTATCAACACTCAAATACTGAAAGGGCAATATGATTTTATATATTCATCATTTGCCATACACCATCTGGTTTATTCAGAAAAAGAACGCCTTTATTTTAAATTATATAATCATTTAAATCCTGGTGGATGCTTCATCCACAATGATGTTATCGCGCCTTCCTCAGGCAGGATCGAAAAATGGTATTTAACATTATGGAGAGAGTGGATTGAAGAGTTCCCGGACAGGGAAAAGAGCGCGGGTATGGAAATAATACCTGAAAAATACAAGGAAAGCCCTGATGACTTCCCTGATCCTCTGGATACCCACCTTGAATTGTTGAAAAAAGCACGTTTTATTGATGTGGACTGCTTTTTCAAATATGGAATATTCGCTTTGTTTGGAGGCTTTAAAGCAGAGTAATTATTATAAACCTGCCGTAGAAATTCTGAAGGATTTGTTATAATGAAAGTTGACCTGCATTTGCATACGAGCGCTTCTGACGGGACCTGGTCACCGGAAGATTTGATCCGAAATGTCATTGATTCAGGAATTAAGATTTTTTCTGTTACAGACCACGATTCTATGGAAAATGTTGAAG
>JBHPCX010000024.1:0-39320 GCA_042573485.1 Thermodesulfobacteriota bacterium
TTACAGACTTTTAAAAATTCTTAACCGGACACTAGTGAAAAAATATATAAGGTTAATATAGCAAGTTATTATATAGTTTTATTGTGACATTCAGACTATCCGTACAAAAGTTGATACAATAATTTAGCAATTTTCTAACTTGATAATACTACACTTATTAAGTTATCACGAAAATCTTTTTTTTTGATATTTTATTAAAGAGTGCAACTTGAGACTTCTTGCCATAGTCATAAGCTTACTGGGTTATAGACTTCTTAAATTAATCATAACCTTAGATTCTATAGAAATAATTAATAATGCCCACATAAAAAATTCCCTGTTTTATGCCGGTTAAAAGTAAATTCGGACAATCTTATGTGGACTGTAAATATCTGAAAATATGATTTTGTTGTGCGTTAAGCTAACTTACTTCTTTTGGTATAGAGATTCACTTAGCGTATTGCACCTTTTGCCTTGTGCCTTTTTTCATTTCCCAACCACCATGGGCACTTCAAAACAATCCTTTATACCGTCGATAGTCTGATCGAGTTGTGACCTGTTGATAACGCCGGTTATTGAGGCAATCGTGCAGCTAAGAGAAAGAACATCTACATTCCTTTTTTCAAGAGAGGCAAGAAGTTCATGGGATATTCCGTAACGGTCGCCAAAATGGGGTCCGGTCATAGAAAAGATTATATTCTTGTTATTTTCTCCAGCATTACCCGCTGAAAGACATATCCCGAGAGTTTCCTCTGAACAATTTTTATCTGGATAGGAAGCCGCAAATGTAAGTATACGGTCTGTTGATGAAATCTTGCTGAAGCATTCCGTTGATTGTACTGAATCTGACTGAAAGTCAAGTTGATCAAGCTCCTGGTTAACATAATACTCGAGGCCATATACCTTCGGCCTTTTTTCCTGGTAGGATGCAATAACATCCTTATAAATATGCTCTTTCCCCTTCTGGGCAAGTTTCCAGTCCTGGGGCGTCCGGTAGGCACTGAAGCTGAAGGGACCGAAGAGAGACGCGCTGGCCCTGTTAATATCTTTTTCCTGTAATACAACAGATATTGCAGATGGCGATATTGCTATAGCCTCCGGTTTTATTTCATTTAATTTAAAAGCATTAATAATACGACAAAGAATATGAGGATCTTTTTGGTGGGGAAAAATGGAGAGGATCGCACAGGCTGATGTGTGATCACAGGATTTTCCGAAAGCTTCTTCAATTAAAAGGGATAAAAGGAGACCCCTGTCTGATTCCACAAGCATATTAAGGCCCCAGTATCCATTTGTATGCACGCAGGTAAGATAGGGAAAATTAATTTGTTTTTTCGCGATCGATTCAAGAAGCAGGGCTGGGGTAAGATCTTTTTTTTCAGGAAGTACCAGGGAAAATTTTGTCATACCCTTAAGAGTTTTAAAACCGCCTAGTTTGATTGGCTGATGTGTCATTCGAACCGGACTCCGAAGTCTTATTTGAGCTGGCGAGTTGTTATGGGATAATTAACCGGCATATCAGGATAATATAATCCTGATATGCCGGCCTGTATCCGAATGATCTGCCAGAAGAAGTATTTTGCATGACACTGTGGTTCCCAGTCCTTTTGATAAGAACTGGTGCACGGCAGATAATAATTATATTCACGGCAACTTTATAATAGTGCTGTTACTGCCGCCCAGAGCCCTTCTGTATCAATGGGTTTAGGGATATATTCATCAGCTTCCGTACTCATCCCGTCTGCGTGAGAGTACCTTGTACTCGGGACCGCTTCTCCTACAGCGGTAAGAAGAATAACCGGTATATCTCTGGTATTTTCATCTTCCTTGAGCTCAGTACATAGGACATACCCGTCCTTTCGCGGCATCATAATATCCAGAATAACGAGGTCCGGTCGCCTTTCCTTGATGGATTCTTCGCCCTCAATACCATCGTACGCCTTTCCGACTTCACAACCCTTACTTTCCAGCATCAGTGCTACTGTTTCCACCAGATCCGGATCATCGTCAACAACCAGAATGTATTTGTCGGACATAATCAACCTCCTCTTATAATGTTACTTTAAATAACTACCATATAAAAATACAATATGAAAGGCTACTGAGAGTCGACCTGAGGCCGGGGATAAAGCCCCGATCTCTCGACGATTTCAGGAACCTTCTGTTCCCATTCAATAGCCATAACATGAAATCCCTTAATTCCTTCCACTTCCTTTAATCTCTGGATAGACTCTACGCATATGTCTAATCCTTCCTGTGCCTGTTTTTCCTTTGGTACGCCACCAATCCTCTTTATTATTTCATCAGGAACATCCATCCCGGGTACCCGTTTACCGACATATTTGGCCATTCCGGCTGATTTAAGGGGTGTAACACCGGCAAGGATATAAACTTTTTCATGAAGTCCCCGGTCGCATACCTGTTTCATCCATAACTCAAACTTGTCGAGATTATATATACACTGCGTCTGAATGAACTCCACTCCCGCCGCGATCTTCTTGGCAAGGCGTGGAACCCTTATCTCAAAAGGATCAGCAAATGGATTGGCTGCCGCGCCCACAAACATTTTCGGAGGTCCTTTAATATCATCACCACCCAGAAATTTACCTTCATCTCTCATTTGTCTTACTGTTTGTATTAACTGTATGGAATCAATATCAAAAACATTCTGGCCGGTTGGGCAGTCTCCAAAGGACTGGTGATCTCCGGAAAGACAAAGAATGTTGTTAATATCGAATGAAGCAGCACCAAGTATATCACTTTGAAGGGCAATGCGATTTCTATCACGTGTCACCATTTGCAGTACCGCTTCAACGCCCATCAATTTCAAGTGAATGCAGGATGCAAGACTGCAAAGACGCGTAACAGAGGTTTGATTGTCTGTAATATTAATCGCGTCAACATGATCCTTGATCATTTCAGCCTTTTCCTTAATAGCTGTTGGATCACCTCCTCTTGGCGGTCCGCATTCAGATGTCACTGCCATGTGCCCTGCTTTCAGAATTTTTTCCAGTTTACTGGGTGTCTTGATATCGCTCATTGTCTGACATCCTCCCTAACAACTTTTCTGGGGCCTCCGGCCCTCTCGGTTGACCAGTCCTTTATCGGTGTGAGTTTTTCATAATCGTCGAGTCTGCCCAACGCCTCCAGCCGGTCGATAATCACCTGCCACGCGCATAAAAGATCGTTGTCTATCTCACATTTTCCCTTTGTAGATCCCCCGCAGGGACCGTTAAAAAGCCTTTTCGCGCACCTTGAAACAGGACATATAGATGCTGTTTTAGCAAGGATGCATTGGCCGCAGCCCTGGCAGCGTTCCGCCCAGACGCCTCTCTCTTCGGTAACGCCCATGAAGCTTGTGTTTACTCCCGGATAAACAGGAATATTAAAGTATTTTTCCGCCAGGAACTGAACTCCCACACCGCAGGCAAGTGATACTACAGAATCATATTTCCCGATACCATTCCTGAGTTCTTCCAGGTATTCATGATCACATTGCCGTTCAAGAGTGACTTCATCGATTTCAACTTTTTTGCCTTCGTTCATAAAGTACATACGAAGAGCGGAAGAAAGTACTTCAACCTCCTTTTTTCCGCCTGCTTCACATACCGTCACACATTCATTGCATCCGGCGACAAGTACACTCTTGCAGTCCTTTATCTCTTCAATTATCTCCTCAATGGGTTTTTGGTCCGCGACTATCATTTCATCTCCTCACTTTCTTTATTATGCCGCTTTCTTTCCAGCGGTTTTAACAGGATTTGGTCCAAGTTCGGTTATCTTTTGAGTCATTTCCTCAGCAATTTCCGCGAATCTCGGCCCTTCCCCTGAGGAAAGGTTATACATCTGTACCCGCTCACCGCCAATACCGACTTTGTCAAGTATTTCCGCGGCGTGTTCAACTCTTTTCCTCGCCCTGAGATTACCCCTTTCAAAACGGCACTCGCCTTCAAGGCAGCCGACTACATATGCGCCGTCAGCACCTTTTTCAAGGGCCCTTAAAAGATGAATAATATCTACTTTGCCGGTACACGGTACACGGATAATTCTTATTGTGTCCGGGTAACTGAGTCTCATGGAACCTGCCAGGTCCGCTGCGGTGTACCCTCAGAAATTACAGCAGAACGCCACTAATATTGGTTTAAAATCCGTCATTATAGAATCCCTTCAAGTAATGAATCCAGTTTGCACATGATTTGATCATCTTCATACCAGTTAAGATGAATAGCCTTTGCCGGACATTCGGATGTGCATATTCCGCAACCCTGACAAAGTGCCTCATCAATATAACTAACTCCCTCTTCATTAATTACCGGAACGTCATAGGGACAAGCCCTTACACAAACAAGACATGAAGCGCATCTGCTCTGATCCACTTCCGCTGTTATGGCGGAAAGCACTATCTCCGGCTGTGACAGAAAAGTCGATGCCCTTGAGGCGGCAGCCATTGCCTGGGCGATACTCTCTGTAATCAGCTTTGGACTGTGGGCTGTTCCACAGAGAAAAATACCTTCATTGGCAAGGTCAACAGGGCGAAGTTTTACATGGGCTTCAAGAAAGTATCCCTCTTCACTTCTGGGGAGTTTCAGAATGGAAGACAGTTCATCAGTATCAGCCGGTACCATTCCTGAGCTCAGGGCAAGAAGGTCGGTTGAGACCTTTATGTCACGCTGTAATACATGATCTTCAAAGATTACTGATAATTCTTCATCCGATGAATCAACCCGGGGTGGATTATCCTTTGAGAATCTTACGAACCTTACACCTCTCCTTCTTGCTTCAGTGTAATAATCTTCCAGCATACCGTATGTGCGGATATCCCTGTAAAGTATCCACACTTCAGTGTCCGGATTAAGGTCTTTTATGTGAAGCGCGTTTTTAATCGCCCCCTGGCAGCATATACGTGAGCAGTTGGGGTTTTCCTCATTTCTTGAACCGACACATTGAACCATGACCACCTGGTTGAGATCATCGGCTCCCTTTATATCAAGTCTTTTTCCGAGATCAATCTGAGTAAGCACGCGGTGATCTTCACCATAAAGATATTCCTTTGGCACAGACTCATTAGCGCCTGTCGCTATAATAATGACTCCATGTTCAATCTTTCTGGAGTACATGTTAGGGCCTACCATTACTTCCGTAAAGAAATTACCCTTAAAACCACCGAATCCCACGACAAGTGATTCTGTCAACACCTGTATTTTATCATGCCGGTTAACCCTGTCGGTCAGGTTTACAAGATATTTTTGAATGTCATCACCTTCAATAGTGGCTGTCAGGTTATTTGCACAGCCTCCAAGCAGGGATTCCTTCTCTATCAAAACAACCTCATAGCCCTGGTCTGCCAAACTGAGAGAGGCTGTCATCCCTGATATACCGCCTCCTATTACAACAGCCCGAATTGTAATGGGTATTCTTTTTTCTTCCAGGGGAGTCAGAAATCCGGCCCTTGCCACTGCCATCCTTACAAGGTCTTTTGCTTTATTTGTCGCGGCAGCAGGGTCAAGTGCGTGAACCCATGAATTCTGATCTCTTATATTGGCCATTTCAAAGAGGTATTTGTTTAGACCGCATGCCTGAAGTGTTTCCTGGAACAGCGGTTCGTGTGTCCTTGGAGAGCAGGACGCCACAACAATCCGGTTAAGATTGTTTTCCTTAATGATCTCCTTGAGTTTTTCCTGATTGTCCTGTGAACAGCTGAAAAGGTTTTCCTCTGCAAACACCACACTGGGAAGATGACTTGCATATTCCACAACTGATGGCACATCAACAACGCCGGCTATATTTACACCGCAGTCACATACAAATACGCCGATTCGCGGGTTTTCTTTCGATACATCGATCTCATCCGGAATAGTAATGCCTTTTACGTCTGTACCCCTGGCAGTGCTAAGGTCAATACTGGCGGCACACGCGGCAGCACTTGCTTCTGTAACAGATGTAGGTATATCCTTAGGGCTCTGGAATATCCCGGAAGCATATACTCCCGGCCTTGATGTTTCTACCGGGCTGAAAACAGCCGTCTCTGCGAAATTATACTTAGTGAGAGAAATATCAAGACGTTCGGCCAGCTCAATATTTTCACTATTCATCTCGAATCCGACAGAAAGCACAACCATGTCAAATCTTTCTTCATGGGGATTACCATCCTCGTCGGAATATTTTAAGATAAGATCATCACTTCCATGGACAGGATCAATGGTGTGTACTCTTGAACGAATGAACCTTACGCCACGTTCATCCTTTGCCCTGTTGTAATATTTCTCATAATCCTTTCCATATGTTCTTATATCCATAAAGAATATAGCTGTATCCAGGTTTCCGTTCATATGTTCCTTGGCGATCATGGCGTCCTTGATCGCGTACATACAACATACTCCTGAACAGTAACCATTATTACAGTGCGCCGTATCCCTTGATCCAACGCATTGCAGCCATGCTATCTTTTCCGGTTCCTTTTTGTCGGAAGGTCTGACCAGGTGACCCATTGTGGGACCGGTCGCGCTGAGAATCCTTTCAAACTCAGTGCTTGTCACAATATTCGGGTGACTGTTATATTTATAAAATTCCTCACTGTTACTGAGATCATAGGTGGCAGCACCGGGGCAGAGAATGACAGAACCTACATTTATCTCCTTTTCAACAGCCTCCTGCTCATGACAGACTGCTTCCGCAACGCACGCATCCACACATTGATAACATTCACAGCAGTACCCGCAATTTAAGCATCTGTGGGCCTCAGCTTTGCCGGTTTCTTCATCATAACCCAGTTCAACTTCATTGAAATTGCCGGACCTTTCTTCAACCGGCAATTCCTTTATTTTTCCCCTGGGTTCTGTTTTAACATTTTCAGGTATTGGACGATATTCAGGGTCTTTTACTTCAACAGGTTCACGGCCTTCGATCATATCAAGGTTGTCTATATAACGAAGAATGGATTCAGCAGCCTCTTTTCCAGCGGCAATGGCACCGATGGCAACCCAGGGCCCTGTCTGCAGGTCACCTCCCGCGAAAACTCCTTCTTTTCCCGTATAGTAGGAGATCGGGTCCACGTCGACAGTACCCCACTTGGAAAAACTGAGTTTTTCATCATCATCAAACGCCGAGAGATCAGGTGTTTGACCTATTGCCGGTATCAGCTGGTCTATTTCAAGGTCGTATTCACTTCCGGGGACAGGGACAGGCCTTCTTCTTCCTGAAGAGTCCGGTTCACCAAGCTCCATTTTTATACAGCGTAACCCAGTTACCCTGCCGTCGCTGGTAAGTATTTCCTGTGGAGCGGACAAATAGATTATATTTACACCCTCATCCTCTGCCGCCTGTATTTCCTCTTCCCAGGCAGGCATTTCATCCCTTGTCCGGCGATATATAATATTTACCTCTTCAGCTCCCAGCCTGACAGCCGATCTGGACACATCGATCGCAACATTTCCGCCGCCGACAATGGCAATCTTTTTCCCCGCAGGGGCCTTACCCTTGAGATTTACCTCCCGTAAAAAGTCAACGCCCTGTTGAACTCCCTCTGACTTCTCACCGGGGATGCCGAGGTTTATTCCCTTGTGCGCGCCCATTGCCAGGTAAACAGCGCTATAACCGTTATTCAACAGATCCTCGGTAGTCAGGTCAGGACCCAGCGGTGTATTTATTTTTATTTCAACACCAAGGTTTGTAATCACCTCGATTTCCTGATCGAGAATATCTCTGGGAAGCCTGTGAGCAGGAATGCCAACCCTGAGCATGCCTCCTGCTTCCGGCATTGCTTCAAATATTGTGCTTAATATCCCTTTCCTGGCCAGCTGATATGCCGCGGAAAGACCCGCGGGTCCTGAACCTATAATTGCTACCTTTTCTTTTCTTGCCGGGAGACATTCTATTTTAATATCCCTCGGATCAAAATTGTCTGCTGCCAGTCTTTTCAGGTTTCTAATTGCTACGGGACTGTCCACCTCACAGCGCCTGCAGGCATCCTCGCAGCCATGTGGACAAATTCTGCCAAGAATACCGGGCAGGGGCAGGTCTTCCATAATTATGTTCAGCGCTTGCTCATATTTCCCTTCACCAGCCATTTGAATATATCCCTGGACATTTAATCCCGCGGGACACGCGAGGCGGCATGGTGCCTTATCCTTCTTGTTTATTGCATAGGCCCCGGGTATTGCCTGGGGATATAGTTTAAATGTAGCCTTTTTCGATGAAAGGCCCCAGTCATATTCATTGCTGAGTTCAACAGGGCACACAGCTGTACACTCACCGCAGCCGGTACACTTATCAACATCAATGTATCTTGCCTCCTGGAGGACTTTTGCAGTAAAGTTACCCCTTTCTCCTTCAAGTTGAAGGAGTTCAGTGCCAGTTAAAAGCTCTATATTCAGATGCCGGCCGACCTCGACCAGTTTGGGTGAGATGATTCACATGGCACAGTCGTTAGTGGGAAATGTCTTGTCCAGCTGAGACATCAACCCGCCAATGGCGGTTGATTTTTCTACCAGATATACATAGTACCCGGAGTTCGCGAGGTCCAGCGCGGACTGCATCCCGGTAATACCGCCACCAACAATCATTACAGAGCCAGAAGTTTTTTTCTCAATGTTTCCGGACATAATTATTTTACCTTCCATAATTCATTTATTAATAACCATTTCAGCTTAATATCTTCTAATCAGGTTCAAGAACCAGTCATGAACTATAGCAGCCCCTGCGCCTTGTGCCCTGAACCTTGAGCCTTTTTTTATGTTTTAACTTGATCGAGTATTTTCGGCACCTTGTCTTCCCATCCCGCAGTTGAAATCATCACACCTGCCATTCCCATTCCTTTTATTTCATTTATCAATTCCGCGGTTATCTGAATACATTGCTTCTGCTTGTCAGGGGCTTTCTGTATTTCCCTGATCATTTCTGATGGAATCGCGATATTTTTAATATTTCTGTCAATGTATCTTGCCATTCCTGCTGATTTTAAGAGCAGGACAGTGGGGATAACCGCGACCGGCATTTTTTCGACCCGTTTAGTAAACTGCTTGAAACTGTGGATATCGAATATGGGATTAGTGACGATAAACTCAATGCCGCAATCAATTTTCTTTTCAAGTTTCTCCAGCTCTATGTCTAAAAGACCTCCCGGAGCGTTCGTGTCTATTAATGCTCCTATAAAAAATTCAGGAGCACCCGCAAGTTCAATCCCTGCCAGGTCCTTTCCATTTTGCAATGTGCTTATTGTTTCAATCAATTCGAGGGGATCCAGATCAATTACCGACCTTGCTTTGGGATGGTCTCCGAAATGAATGTCCTCTCCCGGAACTGCCATGATATTAGGAATGCCGAGTGCCCCGGCGGTGAGAATATCAGCCTGTATCGCGAGCCGGTTTCTATCTCTGCAGCACACCTGGAATACGGTCTCCATGCCTTCTTTCTGTAAAAAGGCACAGCCTCCCAGAGAACCTGCTTTCATAACAGCATTGGCCATTTCAGGAACAACAAATGCATCAACTCTACCTTTAACCAGTTCAGCATTCTTCTTGAATAAAGAAAAATCAGAACCTTTTGGTGGTTCAAGCTCTTCAATGACAGTAAACTGACCAGATTTAATCTTATCTTTCAAAGACATATTTGCGCCTCCAAATTATTGTGAAAGGCTGTTAACAGCGTTTGAAACAGCCATTTCAAGATCTTCCAAGCCGAATGATTTGATGTGATAATAAAATATTTTCTGCTTACGGATCTTGCTCTCAAGTTCCGGTGTATTGCTTTCCGCGCATATAATGATCGGAAGGTCCTTATCTATTCCCTTTATCACAGAAATAAACCCGCAGTCGTCTTCAAGTAGCCTGGCATCTATCACCAGGGCATCAACTCTCTCTTCCTGAAGAGTAAGGAGTGTTTCCTTAAGGCTTCCTGCCGTGAATAATTTGTACCCGTACCTCTCCAGAAAAGGGGCTAATCCCTTTGCAGTGGCTTCACCGGGTTCTGAAAAAAGGACTGTTTTCTCTTTTTCCATTGGTTTACTTAAAATTACATAAAAGTGTTAATAATATTTTCTAAGTCTACCGATGGTATAAAGCTGCGCTGATAAGTTATAATGTTATTACCTGATTAATTCACACCATAACTGTTTAGCAAGTATTATGCCTGTAAGTGAGTGTTAAAAAAATAGAGGAATATCGAGGTGTTATTGTATTATATAAAATAGGCAATATTTTATTATGGGTAAAGATGTCCCATAACTTTATTTATGAGGCTTTAACTGGCTGAAAAAAGGTATAAAAATGCCACAAAGAGATAAATAGTGGCAAATGGGGTAGAATTACTCGCCTTGGTGGTATTGCATTTATTGATTTTAAAGATATTTAAAAATTTTTAATAAATGACAATTTTCAAAGGAATATAAATAAACAATACTTAAATAATAATCTTTATTTATATGTGATACTTTACCAGATATGATTTAAGTGTTATTAATTATGAAATCTAAAATAATACAGGATAATATATGGAAAAAGAGGTTAGCTGTGCTAATTCAAGAGCTGTTCTAAAATATGTTGTAATACATAACAACGGTGATCTAAGTGATCTTCTTGCTGACCTGGATCCTGAGATTGATCACCTTCCTGATCCTGTGGCCTATTTAATGGATCGAAATAAATGGATTTCCTGTACTGTTGCCTCAAAGCTGTATAAACGTGCGCGGATAATAATCAAAGATGATATGACTGCCTATAACATAGGTAAATTCGCGGTAGAAAATTTTCATCTGGGATATGTACAGCGGATAATCATCAGGACATTCTGGTCTACAAAAAATGTTCTAAACGCGATACAGAAGATTAATGACAGGTACAACAGGAATAAAAAAATAGAAGTAGTTGAAATCAAAGGCAGTAAAGCTATTGTAAGGCTCCATTGGCATCCTGGTATGGATGTTTCCAAAGATATATGCCTTTATAATAAGGGTGTATATTCCTCTATGCCTTTAATCTGGGGAGGTAAACCTGTTAAGGTTCAAGAGGAGTGCTGCCATTTTGACGGCGCGCCTTTTTGCGAATACAGGTTGAAATGGCCTGCAAGAAACAGGTTTTACGAGATATTCTCAAAATATATCTCTTCGGAATCAGTGTTCGAGGAGACTGTTCAAGAGATGGAGAAGGACAAGGCGTTACTTGAGAAGAAATATGAAGAAGTCAATCTTCTGAATGTGCGTCTTCAGAGCCAGATGGTTGAACTGAAAAGATCACAGGATCTCCTTGGCAGGACAGAAAAACTGGCTTTTCTTGGTGATCTCGCGGCAAGGCTGGCCCATGAACTAAAAAATCCCTTAACTCCGATCCGAACCTTTCTCACCATGCTTCCACAAAAAAAAGATGATGAAGACTACATGAATAATTTTCATAAAATAGCCCTGGAAGAAACGGAAAGGATTAACGGGCTGATTTCAGAACTTCTTGATCTTGTTAATACCAGGGAATCTAAATTTGAAGCAAACTCTCTGCATGACCTGGTTGACAAGATGTGTCTCCTTGTTTCACCCGAGAGTAACGCAAAAATGATCAAGGTCATAAAGGACTATGATCCGGATATTGAAAATGTGTGGCTGGATTCGGAGAAATTCAAACAGATTATATTAAATCTCCTGTCCAATGCTGTTGAATTTACACCCGAGCAGGGAAAAATTGAAATTATCACAAGGAAAAATAATTCAGGTGATGAAAAAAGAGATATTTATATCGAGATAAGGGATAATGGAGAAGGAATACCCGAAGACAGCATTAACAAGATTTTTAATCCCTATTATACAACAAAACACAGGAGTGAAGATCATAGCGGTACCGGACTGGGCCTTTTTATTGCGCATCAGAATGTCCTGGATCATGGTGGACTGATTGAAGTCAAAAGTAAAGTAAACCAGGGAACTGTCTTTATGATAAATCTCCCCATGAACCCTCAAAACAGTATAGAGAATAATGATAGTACCTGAATTATTTTCATAACCTTTAATAACCTGTAACAGGACTGACCTTATTGTGTAAATTCTTGACCCCATAAATTGTTTTATCGTAACATTCTCCTGAATCTTACATGCTGAAACGGAGATTAAAATGAAACTTGAATTGGAAAAATTAGAATTTTTTCAGGGCCGAAAAGGTCCTTTACTCCTGATAATAATGGATGGAATAGGCCTTGGTCGGAAAGATGACGGTAACGCGGTCAATCTCGCCAGTACACCAAACATTGACTGGCTTATGAAGACGGAACTTTCCACGCAGTTGAGGGCGCATGGCAAGGCTGTCGGCCTGCCCAGTGACAAGGATATGGGGAACAGTGAAGTAGGGCACAACGCCCTTGGCGCCGGCAGGGTGTTCGAACAGGGAGCCAGCCTTGTTAACGTTGCTCTGTCAAGCGGTAAGGTGTTTGAGACAGAATTATGGAACAGGATAGAAAAACGCGCAGGGGCAGGGGGGGCACTGCATTTCATCGGTCTGCTTTCAGACGGTAATGTCCATTCCCACATAGACCATCTTAATATACTCATTGATAAATGTGTTGAAACAGGTCTTAAAAAAGTACGCGTCCACACACTTCTTGACGGCAGGGATGTTGGTGAGAAAAGTGCCCTTGACTATATTGTTCCGACCCATACCAAACTTCAGGAAATATCAAATAACAGAAGTCTTGATTACGCGATAGCGTCAGGCGGCGGTAGAATGAATGTCACCATGGACAGATATAACGCCGACTGGAACATAGTGAAAAAGGGATGGGATGCCCATGTTCTTGGCAAGGGAAGACAGTTCAAATCACCTATTGATGCAATAGAAACATATTATTCTGAAGATCCTGAAATTACAGATCAATACATGGATTCCTTTGTCATTGCAGATGATATTGAAAATCCGGTGGGACAGATAAAAGACGGTGATTCCGTAGTATTTTTCAATTTCAGGGGAGACCGTGCCATTGAAATTTCGAGGGCGTTTTCTGAAGAGGATTTTAAAGAATTTGACAGAGGGCCTTTGCCAGATATCCTGTACGCCGGGATTATGGAATATGATGGTGACACCCATATTCCTTCCAATTACCTTGTTCAACCGCCTGACATAGACCGTACTGTCAGTGAATACCTCTGTGCTGAAAAGGTAACCTCCTTCGCTGTTTCCGAAACCCAGAAATTTGGTCATGTTACCTATTTCTGGAACGGTAACCGGTCAGGATATATTGATGAAAACCTTGAAAAATATATAGAGATTCCTTCCGACAGGATTGAATTTGATCAGGCGCCCCGAATGAAGGCTGTTGAGATAAAGGATGCTGTAATAGGGCTTCTGGAGGAGGGTGTGTACAGGTTTGGAAGGCTCAATTTTGCGAACGGTGATATGGTTGGGCACACTGGTGTTATGTCCGCGGCAATAACCGCGGTTGAAACTGTGGACCGGTGTATCGGGGAATTACTTGACAGGGTCAGGGACCTCGATGGAATAGCAATAATAACTGCCGATCATGGCAATGCGGATGTCATGTTTTCAAGGGATAAGGATGGAAATATAAGTGTTAAGACCGCCCATACCCTTAACCCGGTGCCTTTTATTATATATGATCCGACCTTTAAAGGTGAGTACAGAATGGCGGATTTAAAGGAGAAAGGTCTTTCAAACGTGGCTTCAACAATCCTTAACCTGCTGGGGTATGAAAAAGTAGAAGATTATGATCCTTCATTGATTGAGTTTGAATAGAACCCGCGCTTGACTCACCGGATTTGTATCAGGAGTTAATGAAAATTCGGCTGGAATAATAGTATACTGTATTGATGATGTGACCAAATGTGACAGATTTTTCCTGAAATTTGCGTTTTGTAGTCATAATTTAAGAATATGAAAAAGTGCGTATAGATTAGGGTTATCAACACCCCGGGAGAGCCTCAAAAAGTGTTTATATCATGTAGTTATTAACACCTCTGCCAGATTCTGTCATAAATTCCCGGTGGCATATAAAATGCCACCCTACAAAAACACACCGAGGATAACATTGGTGTAGGGTGGGGTTTTACACCCCACCGAAAATAAAGGTCCAAAGCAGATGAATTTCCCGGATGTCAGGAAGACAAAGCCCGCCATTATAGACATTTTTAAAAATACCCTTCCACAAATTAATTAAACACATTTTGACATCGTTAATTCAATAGGCTAAAATTCCTTTCAATTGAATTTCCTGCGACATCTATTCTGATATTTTAAACACTATCTGATACACAAATTCCTTGGCATATTTTCTGATCATTTAATCATCTTGTTTTACTGGTATTAAAACATTACAGCGAGGAGATTTCTATGATGGAAAAACGTGTTAAACGCAAACTCAGTGCTATTCTAAGTGCAGATGCAGTAGACTATAGCCGCCTTATGGGTGACGATGAAGTTTCAACTGTAAGGACCTTGGAATCCTATCGTACTGTGATGTCTGATCTTATTGAACAATTCCGAGGCAGGGTGGTCGATTCTCCTGGAGATAACCTGCTGGCGGAATTTTCAAGTGTAGTGGATGCCGTTCAGTGTGCTGTTGAAATCCATGAAGTAATAAGGGCTAAGAATGAAGAACTACCTGAAGGTCGAAGAATGCTCTTTCGTATTGGTGTAAATCTTGGAGATGTTATTGAAGAGGGAGATCGCATTTATGGTGATGGTGTCAATATTGCTGCAAGATTAGAAGGTTTAGCGGAACCTGGAGGAGTATGTATATCAGGTAGCGCTCATGAGCAGATTGAGAATAAACTAGCCCTAGGATATGAGTATCTTGGTGAACATACAGTCAAAAACATAGTTAAGCCGGTGAAGGTATATAAAGTTCCTATGGGAGCGAAGGCTTTAATAGAAGAGAAAAAGAAGGAGAAAAAACCTAAATTAAAGAAAACGTCAACTGCTCCTGGTGTAAAAGAAGGGGCCGGAGAAACAGGAGTGCGACAAATACTTCCCTGGGTTGCTGCTGCTGTTATATTGACAGCTATCATCGTTGGAGTTGTTATCTGGAATATGAGAGTGCCCGAACCGAAACAAGTCGTTCGATTTACTTACGAACTGCCTGAGGACCAGCAATTCTCTAGATCTCCTTTAAGTTCTCTTGCGGTTTCGCCGGACGGCAACCGTTTTATCTACTGCACTGCAGAAGGTATTCGAATACGTTCCATTGCGGAATTCAATTCCAGCCTCATTCCCGGAACAGAATTGGCGATAGAACCCTGCTTCTCACCCGATGGCCAATGGATATGCTACTGGTCTGACAGTCAGATGAAGAAGATTGCCCTCACAGGAGGCGCGCCGGTTTCATTGATGAAACCTTCCTCTTACCCATATGGCGTCCCGGCCTGGGGCGAAGATGACTGGATTGTGTACTCTATTCGGGGCGCCATTATGCGTATACCTGCCAATGGCGGAGCCCCGGAAACGCTTTTAAAAGAAGAGACAATCATAAATGCTCCTCAAATTCTGCCTGGTGGGAAATCCGTTCTGTATGCTGTCGGTAGCGCGCCTACCAGAGTCGTGGTACAGTCGCTCGAATCAGGGGAGCGTAGGGAATTGTTTGAGGGTGATACGCCACGCTATCTACCAACCAAACATATTGTGTATACGCTGGAGAACAATCTTTTCGCCATTGCGTTTGATCCTGACCGGCTCGAGGTGAAAGGTGGACCGGTCTCTCTGGTCGAAGGCATTGCCCGACGTATGACGCCCCAGTATGCAGTCTCGGACTCCGGAACCCTCGTATATGTTCCCAGTGAATCTACCGCGGCTGGCCCTGAACGAATCCTGGTCTGGGTAGACAGGAAGGGCGAGGAGGAATCTCTTCCGGCAGAGCCGAACAATTACTTAGATCCCAGGATTTCTCCCGATGGGACAAAAATGGCCCTGAGCTTTAATACCGGCGGAAACAAGGATATCTGGATATGGGACCTAGTTCGTGAGACCATGAAGCGCCTGACCTTTGATGAAGCTACAGACACTTTTCCTCTGTGGACCCCTGACGGCCGGAGAATTACCTTTCTTTCTATACGTGACCCAATGGGCCTTTATTGGAAGGCCGCAGACGGGACAGGCGAAGTAGAGATGCTAGGTTCTGCGCTGGATCTCCTTACTTTCCCCTCGTCTTGGTCCGGAGATGGAAAAACCTTGGTTTTTTGTAAGAATACTAACTACACTGAGAACAAGGACATAGGCATAATGTTCATGGAAGGTGATCGTGGACGGACATTACTCTTAAGTGAAATGCACAAAGAGCTTCAGCCGAAGATTTCGCCGGATGGTAAGTGGATGGCCTATGCCTCTGATGAATCAGGGAAAGCTGAGATTTACGTCCGGCCGTTTCCTGACGTGAATAAGGGACGCTGGCAGGTCTCGGTGAACGGAGGACACTCACCCCTCTGGTCACCCGATGGACACGAGATATTCTACCGGAACGGTGATTCTGTTATGGCGGTTCCCGTGGAAACGGAACAGGGCTTCAGTCAAGGCAAACCTGAGGAGCTCTTTCGCGGGCCATATACCTCTTCTTCCTTATCACTTAACCAAACATGGGATATCAGCCCGGACGGCAATCGGTTCATGATGATGAAGCAACCCGGCACCGAAGTTCAGATTAAAATCAATATTGTTGTGAACTGGCTTGACGAGCTTAAGCAAAAAGTGCCGATGGATTAAATATGGTTTATACATAGTTTTGCCAGCGTGTTGATAACACGTAGTTATTGAAACTCCTTAAAATGATGCAAAAGCGTTTATATTGATAAGTATTATAAACTTTTAATCTTTAACAATGTTTCCAATCCTTTACTGAGGGCATAATCTATGAAGTGTCCTAAATGCCAGCATGAAAATCCTGATGATATGAACTTCTGCGGTAAATGTGCGTCTCCATTGGTTGATAATGCCTCTAATGATCGCTTCGCTTTACTAACTAACTACATTCCTCCAGAATTAAAAGACAGGATACTACAAGCTGGAAAAGAATTAGAAAGCGAAAGAAGATTTGTAACAGTACTTTTTGCGGATGTTTCCGGATTTACCTCCTTATCCGAAAACCTCGATCCAGAAAGTGTAACTATGATTATGAATGATCTTTTTAATGGTCTGATATCTAGGATCATTAAGTATGAAGGTCTTATCATTGATTTTTTCGGGGACGGTATATTGGCTGTTTTTGGAGCGCCCATAGCACATGAAAATGATCCAGAAAGAGCTATACGTTCTGCCCTTGAGATGATGCCATATGTAGATCGGTTCAATAAAGTTAGCCATCACAAATTGCCAGCACCTTTGGGTATTCATATAGGTATTCATTCAGGCCTGGTTGTTGTTGGCAATGTGGGCAGTGATCTCAGGATGAGATATTCAGCTGTGGGGGATACTGTAAACCTATGTTCAAGGATAGCTGATCATGCCACCAAGGGTGAGATATATATAAGTGAAAACACATATAAGCATTTACCAGATCAACTGGATACAGAGTCTTCAGAATCCATCAAGGTAAAAGGAAAGGAAGAACCTGTCTTAGTATACAAACTCCTGTCTATAAAAGATAAGTCGACTGAAGATTCTATTATAGAAAAAAAGGAATTTGTAGGTAGAAAAGAAGAGAAGAAGAAAATATCACAGGCACTATCACAGGTATTGGAGAAAAAGGAGCAAAGGCTCCTGGTCTGTGGTGAACCGGGTGTCGGAAAGAGCAGGCTTAAGGATGAGCTTGTAGAAAATGCAATATCACAGGGATTCAGCGTATTTGAAGGCAAGTGTTCCAGCTTTGAGACAAAGACACCTTACTTCCTATGGAATACACTTCTTAAGGAGATACTCAGAATCTCCATGGGAGCAACTGAAGCTGAGATTAAGGATCAACTACATGATACTCTTTCTATACTTCAGATGAATGCAGATGAGCCATACCTGGCTACACTCCTTTCCTTAAGATATGAAGAAATATTGCTTGAAGATGACAAAGAACGCAGAAGCCGCCTCTTTGAAGCTGTGTACAAACTGATAGACAAGTTCAGCAAGCGTCAACCCACCGTATTTATCCTTGAAGATCTGCACTGGGCGGACAGATTCTCAAAAGAACTTTTAGAGTTCCTTATGAAGAAGGATAAGCTACCTCCTTCCCTTTTCTATATTATTTTCCGCCCTGAGTATACGGATTATATGAACATTATGAATCGAGGTACGCTTATAAACCTGGACAGGCTTTCAGCGGAAGACACCTTTGAGCTTGTAAAATTGAGGCTGAATGCTGATTCAATACCTGAACAGTTAATGGAATTAATAAAAAGACGTACTGAAGGTAATCCCTTCTTTATTGAAGAGAGCCTAAAGGCACTTTTGGAGAATGATTTTATCTCAGTAAAGAAGGGCAAGGTAACTTTGGTTTCAGAGAATCTGGGATCAAGTGTCCCTGATACTGTTCAGGGCGTTGTCATGGCCCGTATTGACAGGCTTGAAGGACGAATACGGGATGTACTCCTCAATGCTTCTGTTATAGGTCGAGAGTTTTCAAGAAGGCTTATAGAGAGGGTTATTGACGAAAAGGAGAATGTGCTTTCCCATCTCAGCTATCTTAAGGGTCTGGAATTAATTCTTGAGAGAGAGGAAATTAAGGAGTTCGAGTATATCTTCAAGCATTACATGATACAGGAAGTTGCCTATAACACAATCTTGATAAACAAGAGGAAGAAACTGCATGGATTAATAGCTAAAGCCATAGAAGAGATATATCACGATCGTTTGAAGGAACTATACGAGTTACTTGCTTTTCATTATGAGAAGGCTGAAGAATGGGAAAAGGCGGCTGAATATTATGGGCGCGCGGGGCGAAAAGTAAGAGAGATATACACAGAGGAGGAATCAAAGGACCTGTTTGATAAAAAGAATTATGCCATAGAAAAGATCTACGAATCCACTCCGTCAAAAGGTATTATATTAAATATTTTTTTCAAAACATACGGAATTTTCTTTGTAGTTATACCCTGTGTTTTTATTAGCCTTTTTCTTGCACTCTTTAATTTAAGTGGAGTTGCGACGTTATCAAGAGGGGTATCATCAGTATTGATGTTCTTTGGGTTTGATTGGGCAGACTGGACAAATTGGGATGTATTAAGTTTATTAATTGATTATTCATGGCAGATTTTCCTTGTGTGGCTACCAGTATGGATATTTTTCTGGATCATTATACCCGCTTTTCAACGAATTAAGCTGTTTGATTTAATGATGGATCGATTAGTGATTATAAAAGGAAATAAAAAGGAAATTTCAATTCCATTCTCAGATATTAAAACTATTGAATATGATGGAGGGCTGCTGAGAAAAAATGGGTACAGGGGGATAAACCCTTATCACTCTATGAAAGATTTTAAGAGAATGTCTATATTACAGTGGTTTAAAAACAAATTAAGAATGCCTTATCAGGTCGGTTTTATAGCCATGAAAGGTAGAATATATATATGCAGAAAAAGAGGATTCAAGCTTTTTAGTATTTTGTTGCCATGGCGCCATTCAATTGAAAAAAGCCAGGCTTATTGCCTTTGTCCATCAGAGCCAAAGGAGTTTTTTGAGCAGTTGTACATAGCCTATGAAAAATGGAAAAGGTCAAGTGTTGAATAGTTGCTAAATACCATGAAGGAATATTTCCATGAAACTTATAAAAGAAATAATCATATCTGCTTTAGCTTTATTGTTCTTATCGGTTGGATTTTGCCTTGCTCAAGATAATGTAGAAGAGTTAAATGAAACGGGGTTGAAATATGGATATGCCGGGGAATTTGATGAGGCAAAAAAAGCATTTGAAAAGGCACTGGAACTCGAACCATACATCTTAGCATATAAAAGACATTTAAGGGTTATTGAATACGTCAAGAAGCAAAAAGTAAAATCTGGTGCAGCTATCAGTTATTTTAAAGGAAATGAGCATATTGATAATAGGGAATATGATAAGGCTATTAACGAGAGTAATAAGGCTTTAACAATAAATCCAATGTTCGCTGAGGCATATATAATTAGAGGAATTAGCTACCATAGAATGGGTGAGTATGACAAAGCCATCACTGACTACAATAAAATACTGAAGATAAATTCTAAGCTTTTTGAGGCATATTGGCGTCGCGGTTCCACATATAGTTTCCAGAATATGTATGATAATGCAATCTCAGACTACAGCAAGGCTTTAGAGATAAATCCCGAAAATCCTTCAACCTATACCAGGCGGGGTATCGCTTTCCATTTTAAAGGTGAATATGATAATGCCATAGCTGATTACAATAAAGCAATAGAGATAGACCCCGAATATGCTTCGGCTTACATCACCCGCGGGACCAGCTATCAGGCACAAGACCGTTATGATGAGGCTATCTCCGATTACAATAAAGCAATAGAGATAGACCCCGAATATACTTCGGCTTACCATTCTCGGGGCAATGCCTATAAAAACAAAGGCCAGTATGCCAAAGCCATCTCAGATTACAGCAAGGCCATAGAGATTAGACCTAAGTATGCTTCGGCTTACAACGATCGTGGGATTGCCTATTTTGACAAACACCAGTATGACAAGGCCATCTCGGATTACAACAAAGCCATTGAAATTGATCCTGAGGATGTTTGGCCTTACAACAACCGGGGGCGTGTCTATTATAACAAACGCCAGTATGACAAGGCTATCTTGGATTACAACAAAGCTATAGAGATAAATCCTGAGCATGCTTGGGCTTACAACGATCGGGGGCGTGTCTATTATGATCAAGGCCAGTATGACAAGGCCATCTCGAATTACAACAAGGCCATAGAGTTAAATCCTGAGCATGTAGATGCATACAACAACCGGGGGCGTGTCTATTATGATCAAGGCCAGTATGAAAAAGCCATGTCGGATTACACCAAGGCCATAGAGATAGACCCTGAGTATGTACATGCATACAACAACCGGGGGCGTGTCTATTATAAGAAACACCAGTATGACAAGGCTATCTCGGATTGCAACAAGGTCATAGAGATAGATCCTGAGAATGCCTGGGCTTACAATAATCGAGCGAACATCTATCTCGCCAAAGGCCAGTATGACAAAGCCATCTCGGATTACACCAAGGCCATAGAGTTAAATCCTGAAGGTGCGGGGATTTACCGCAATCGGGGGATGGCCTATAACAAGTTTATCCCTGATAATAACAAGGACATAGGATTAAATCCTGAGTATACCTGGAATTACTATTATCGAGGGCCTGCCTATAAAAACAAAGGTGAATATGACAAGGCCATATCAGATTACACCAAGGCCATAGAGTTAAATCCTGAGTTTGCCTGGGCTTACGTCAATCGGGGTAATGTCTACAAAGATAAAAACGAGCATGACAAAGCCATCTTGGATTACACCAAGGCCATAGAGTTAAATCCTGAGTTTGCCTGGGCTTACGTCAATCGGGGTAATGTCTACAAAGATAAAAACGAGCATGACAAAGCCATCTTGGATTACACCAAGGCCATAGAGTTAAATCCTGAGTATGCCTGGGTTTACGCCAATCGGGGACTTGCCTATAAAAACAAAGGCGAGTATGACAAGGCCATCTCGGATTACAACAAGGCCATAGAGTTAAATCCTAAGTATGCTTGGGCTTACAACCATCGTGGGCATGTCTATTATAACAAAAACCAGTATGACAAGGCCATCTCGAATTACAATAAGGCCATAGAGATAGATCCCATATACAGTTATCCATATAAAAATAGAGGCGATGCCTATGATAAGTTAGGAAATCTTGAAAAAGCATGTCCTGACTGGAAAAAAGCCTGTGACTTAGGATATTGTAATGGCTGGGATTTAATAAACAGGACTCGATGTCTTGGAAAGTGAAATTATCTATATCTTGAGGCTATTAAAAAATCGTTTAAGCGTTAATAACTTGTAGTATTAGTAACCCTTTAAAATACCTTAAAAGTGTTTATATCGATAAGCTATAGAAAGTTGACCATATGACAGAAGACTTCAAAAGAAAACTCACAGCAATCCTAAGTGCCGATGTTGTTGGTTACAGTAGACTTATGGGTGATGATGAGGCAGCTACTGTAAAGACCCTTGAAACTTACAAGGGGGTAATGTCTTCCTTGATCAAACAGCATAGAGGAAGAGTTGTGGACTCACCTGGGGATAATCTGCTAGCTGAGTTCGGAAGTGTGGTAGATGCTGTCCAATGTGCCGTATCTATTCAAAAAGAACTTCAGACCCGCAATGTAGATTTACCTGAAAACCGAAGAATGGATTTCAGAATAGGAATCAATCTTGGGGATGTGATAGAGGAAGAAGACCGAATATACGGTGATGGTGTGAACATCGCAGCTCGTCTTGAAGCCCTTGCAGATCCCGGTGGAATATGTATTTCAAAGACAGCTTTTGATTATATCGAAAATAAGTTACCTTTTGGTTACAGTTTTATCGGTGAACAAACGGTCAAAAACATTGCCAAGCCGATTGGTGCCTATAAGGTACTGATGGAAACAAGGCTCGTCGATGAAGAAGATGAAAAAGTTAAAGCCCCTTTTTGGAAAAGAAAAACGGTGCTTTCTCTTGGAATTGTAGTTGTTCTTGCAATGGCCTCCGTCTTTTATTTGAAATTCTATCACCTTGCTCCATCCTTTGAGCCAGTTATTAAATCTGAGCAAGAGACTGTTGTTACCGATATAAAAGAAGAGCCAAAAACTATAGCAGTCATTCCATTTGTAAACCGATCATCTGAGGAAAATCAGGAAGCTTTCGTTGATGGACTTTCTGATGAAATAATTACTAGGCTATCACATATTTCAGAATTGCAGGTTACTTCAAGCACTACATCTTTCGCATTCAAAAACTCTGATAAAAGGATTCAAGAAATAGCTGAAATTCTAGAAAGAGAATATATTCTTGAAGGAAGCGTAAGAAAAGTGGGCAATTCATTACGAATATCTACCCAGTTGATCCGTGCATCAGATGATTATCAAATTTGGTCCGAGACATATAACAAAGAATTTAATGTAAAAGAAATCCTTGAGATTCAGGAAGACATAGCCAGTAGTGTTGCAGGTAAGTTGGAACTTACTTTGGAGGCCTTTCAATTATTGGGTGGAACTGAAAACATTGAAGCTTATGAACTCTTCTTACTTTCTAAAGGACAAAGATTTAATCCAACTTATTCCAACTTTGGTACGGCTTTGGAGTCTCTTGACTCAGCAATTAAGCTAGATCCTGAATTTGCTCATGCATGGATAAAAAAAGCAGATAATCACATACTCCGTATAATTACGGGGCCCACCAAATATGCTGCAAATGAAGAAATTTCTGCAATAAAGGCAGCACAAACAGCTATTGAAATTGAACCGAGATTAGGAAATGCATACTTTTCATTAGGAGCAGTGAATGAGATAAGACATGATTTTATTAAGGCAGAATTGGCTATCCAGAAAGGAATGAGTCTGACAAGTGAATTATTAACAGATAACGATAATTTCTTCGGTTCATTTTATAACACGGTAGGAAAATTTAATATGGCAAAAGGCGTTTTAGAGGAGATATTACAAAATGACCCCCTCAATAAAGG
This sequence comes from Thermodesulfobacteriota bacterium, assembly GCA_042573485.1. Lineage (GTDB taxonomy): Bacteria > Desulfobacterota > DSM-4660 > Desulfatiglandales > HGW-15 > JAAZBV01. The sequence continues at coordinate 23,558 of JBHPCX010000024.1, forward strand.
AAGTCGTGGTTTTTATATTTTAAATTTTGCCCTCCGTGGCGACATAAAAGGAGCGGAGGAAGAATATCAACACTGCAGGAATATTTTTGGTGATTGGATATGGCATAATAGAGTTATGACAATTATCCGGTTAGGGTTTAGTAATGATTTAGACCTTGATAAAATAGTATTATCTGATCCGATCTTCGATAGGGTAAAAAAACAACTTGATTCACCGGCAGAAGGACTTGCTTTACTTCGTCAAATGTATGCTGATGCTGACAATATTAGCTACCATGACTCAATAAGTATTATAGCATTAGTAGCCTTCTTTGGTGACCCTGAACTTGCTATGAATTATATAGAAAACACTAGGAATATGGGGCTTTGGATCTGGCTCCCTGTCTTTCGAGAGGTTCGGCAACTACCCCAATTTAAGGAATATGTCAAAGGGATCGGTCTTCTCGAATACTGGAAAGAATTTGGTTGGCCAGACAGTAATATCTGCCATCCAGTTGGTGATGATGATTTTGAGTGTGATTGATGAGACCGCTGGGTGTTTATATCATAGAGTTTTTTAAACCCCTAATTGTGACCCAAAAGTGTTTATATCGATAAGAAAGTGTAACTTTCTCCTGGAGACTGAAAAAGGCAGTTTGTGTCCAAAATGTGACCAAACGTGATAAAAATTGTTATCTTACTTATCGGGATCCCTTTTTTTAACTTTTAAGGGCATATTCCGCGCCCCTCTCCATACCTTTCCGGTTCAGGTCAATGAGGTCCGCTTTCTTTGCCCCCAATACTTCAGAGAGACCTCCTATCAAAGAATTCTCAGAGGTGACGCCTGTTTTAGCTGCAAAGGCCCCTAACATGATAACATTTACCGTACGCTCGTTTCCCAGTTCAAGTGCTATCTCATTTGCCGGGATTTTAATAATTTCAATATCATCTCTTGTGGGCTGAACATCGATGAGGGAGGAATTCATTATCATGATCCCTCCTTTTTTAATCAAATTTTGATATTTATTCATTGACGGGTTGTTTAACACTACCGCAAAATCAGGGGAAGAAGCTACAGGTGAGGCAATTTCCTCATCAGAGACACAGACTGTGCAGTTCGCTGTGCCGCCCCGTACCTCTGCCCCGTATGATGGAAGATATGTTACGTTTTTACCGTCTTTCATTACGGCAAAGGCCAGAATATAACCCATTGAAAGTACTCCCTGGCCGCCTGATCCTGCAAAAGCTGTTTTTGTTATCATATTAACTGGCTACCTCTTTCAAAAATTTTCAGCGTTATCTTTTATAACTCCAACAGGGAATGTTTTAGTCATGTGTTCATCGATCCAGGTGCATGAATCAACGGGGCTCATTTTCCAGTTTGTCGGGCATGGTGATAAAACCTCTACCAGGGAATAGCCCAGGCCCGCCATCTGTATCTTAAATGCTTTCTTGATGGCTTTTTTAGTTGCCCTGATGTTTTTAGGGGAGGTTACTGAGACCCTTTCAATGTATACGGGGCCATCAAGAAGACCAAGCATTTCACTTAATCTTAACGGGTTTCCATCCCTGTCCACATCCCTGCCGCCCGGTGTTGTAGTGGATCTTTGACCCACGAGTGTGGTAGGGGCCATCTGTCCTCCTGTCATTCCGTATGTCCCGTTATTGATAAAAATTGTAGTGATTTTCTCACCCCTGTTGGCAGCGTGAATTGTTTCAGCCGTTCCAATCGCGGCCATGTCGCCGTCTCCCTGGTATGTAAAAACTATCCTGTCAGGGAGTACTCTTTTTAACCCCGTAGCTACAGCCGCGCCTCTGCCATGTGCTGCCTCGCCTACATCGATGTCAAAATAATCATAGGCCAGTACGGCGCATCCTGCCGGTGGGACGCATATAATCCTGTCTCCGATTTCAAGCTCCTCTATTATTTCAGCCACGAGCCGATGTGTTACGCCATGTCCGCAGCCCGGACAGTAATGAAAGACAGCATCTTTTAAATATTTTGGTCTGGAAAAAATATTAACAGGCATTTCATATCCTTTTTACTAATATCCATCAGAAAATTTAAAATCGTTATTCAGGATAATTTTTTTTTATTTCCTCTAATATTTCCACAGGCGTGGAAACCGGCCCTCCCGGTCTGCCATGGAAATGGATTTTATTGCTTCCATTAAGAGATAGTTTCACATCTTCAAGCATCTGGCCTGTACTCATCTCAAATACAAGAAACTCACAGTTATTGCCGGCGGTCTTTCTCAGATGTTCATCAGGAAAGGGCCACAGTGTAACAGGCCTGAAAAGACCGGCTTTTAATCCTTCCTCTCTGGCTTTATCTACTGCTCCCCTGGCGATTCTCGCGGCAGTACCGTAAGCTATGATTGTTATCAGGGCATCATCAGTTTTATAGGTTTCCGCGTTTTTTATTTCACTTCCAATGATGTTGTATTTTTCAACCAGATTCCAGTTATGGGCCTCTTCAACATTAACATCGAGCAAAAGGGATTTGATGACGCGTCTCGGCCGGTCCTTTGCACCGTCAAGTATCCATGGCTTTTCAGGAAGTGCTTTTGTATCAAGCGGTTCGGGAAATATTACAGGTTCCATCATCTGTCCCATCATACCATCAAGCAGGATTATTACCGGTGTAAGGTATTTGTCAGCATATTCAAATGCACTACGGGTCAGATCGGCCAGTTCCTGTCCTGAAGCAGGACCAAAAACAATATTCCTGTAATCGCCATGCCCGCCTCCTCTGGTGGCTTGAAAATAATCGCCCTGGGATGGAGCAATATTTCCAAGTCCGGGACCTCCCCTCATGCAGTTTACTATTACCGCGGGTAGTTCCATGGCTGATAAAAATGAAATTCCTTCCTGTTTCAGGCTGATTCCAGGGCTTGATGAGCTTGTCATCACCCTGGCGCCTGCCATTGACGCCCCGATAAGCATATTAATCGCCGCTATTTCACTTTCAGCCTGTATAAAAGTACTGTCTTCAATTTTTGCCATTGCTCCTGACATATATTCAGTCAACTCGTTTTGAGGAGTAATAGGATAACCCGCGTAAAATCGGCATCCAGCGCGGACTGCCGCTTCGCCTACAACATGATTTCCACTCATTAGCACCTTATCAGTCACGATAAACCTCAATTGCAACATCGGGGCACATGGTTGCGCACATCGCGCAGCCTGTGCATTTATTCCCCTCATCGTTGTCATTATTAGTCTCTGCAGGATAGTAGCCCTGGTGATTCAACTTTTCAGAAACACTTATTACTTCGTTGGGGCAAACTGAAATACAGAGATAACACCCCTTACAGAGTTCTTCATCGATTACAATTTCACCTTTTCTTTTCTTTTCCGTCATAATATGATCCAGACTTTAGAATAAAACAACAACCTTATTTACCACGGTATCTGCCCGGGTAAAATATCAAAAGACCCTGTGATATTATTGAACATACAGGAGTGATTATTTGATATACAATAGCTAATTCTATGTGCCTTACCTATATGAAAATTTTCTGTTTTGTCAATTTCTTTTGAAAAAAAAATCAACTTTAGTATATTCAAACAAAATTATTATTATGTAATTTCAATTAATATCTCATAAAGTTAGTACCTGAATTTTGCACCAACTATCTACTGCGGCTTGAAGCGCCTTATTTTTAAAGCTTGTTTCATGTTTTTGATCCTCACCATATAGGTAATATGCCTACGGGTCAAAATTATTCCAACTTCGCTTTAAAAGTAAGGCTTTCGGAGTCTCGCTACGATCCTTGGTGCAAAATTCAGGCAGTAAAATATCTAAAAATTGTCTGAAAAAATAATTTTATTTTCAATAGATTAATTATATTTTTTTGCATTTACAAATAAACGATATAAATGTACAGTTAGGAAAAAAAGAAAGGGAGCAAAATGGGAAATATTCTGACCGAATTTCATTCTTTTAGTAAAATTAAGGATAACGCGATATTATTGGAATTAGCAAAAGAATATATATGCCATGATGTTTTTCTTGAGAAAATAGGGAATGAAATCAAAGAGAATATCGATCTGTTAAAAAAAGATATTGCCGATTTAAGGAAGCAGTATCCGGGTAAATTCACGACTGAAGTAGATACCGAAGGGATAATTAAAAAACTGGAAGACACCACCGGCGGGTTATCATCACATGATGATAAAACAAAAAGTGGAATTATGTCCGGTAAATTAGGGACGGCTTTGAATTCCCAGTTAAAGGACATGAAAGAAGCAATTAAGCAAATTTGGGTACAGGTAAAAGGAAGTGAATTAAAATTTTCCAGAAAAGATAGTCTCGAAGGGTTTCTCGGTCTATCACAAATTTATTCCAAACTCGGATCGCTCGCGTTAATTCTGGGGAAAGGAATAGCAGTATTGCTTGTTATCGCTATTGGCTGTTTTATTTACCTGTTCGTAACCATGGAGAAGGAATCGACATATCAGAAGGAGAACGAGGCGAACAACATCTTTATTGAAGAGCAGATAAACCGTGTCAGGGAGATCGAAGCAAGAAAGGCCGAGCTTAATGAGGGTCTGGCCATCGAGGATAAAAAGGAAGATACACAGGAAACTATAATTGCTATTATGAAAATGGAAACTGAAATACAGGAATTGAATCATGAATTACATCAAATAGAAGGAACCATAGACTCCCGAAAGGCATCCATTTCAGAAAACGATGAAAAGATAGAAGAGTTGGATAAAAAATCCTTTATTGAAACGCTGCTGAAGAAAAAGTAATACACTAATTTAAATTTCATATCATATATTTTTTAAAACTGCTTTTTTCGTTACCATATGCTCTGATAATTTTTCCCCCATCATTATTTGTCAGGACAATCTCGGCTTCTTCATCTCTGGCGTCGCTGTATGAAGCGGTCATAGCAGCTGCCAGCATTTCTATTTCACTGCCTCTTTTACCCAGAATCGCAACAACCGGACCCGGAATATTTTTTGTGTGTAAAATACAATTACTTTCACCTGCCAGATCCAGTATCCTGTCATTCTCCTGCTTGTTTCTTCCGACAATGATTTTTGTTTCAGGTGCAATCCTGAAGTGACGTCCAAGTTTAAGCAGCTCAACCTGATTTCTGTCCAGCTCCGGATTATTTTGCAGCAGGTCTTTCAGTCTTTTTGAAAATACCTTGTCAGTCAGGAGACAGCCTCCGGCGGGAGAAGGATATTTTGATATATTAAATTTTTTTGCAAGGGATATTTGTGGTTTCCGTGAACGTCCTGATATTGACAGGAGTTTATCCCTGTCAACCCATCCCTTTAATTCAGGAATTGTCGCAGACAACAGTTTAGCTGAGAGGGGGCGCAGTATCAGGCCTTTCATGCCGCTTTCAGATTCCACAACAGAAAGGGAGCCTCTATTCTGAGACATGGGTCTTTGCCCCAGCACTTCGCCGCTTATTATAAAATCGGCGTTTTCCTCAAGGAGCATTTCTCCGGCTATTCTGATCATGAGCGCGTGACAGTCAATGCATGGGTTCATGTTGCCTCCGAAACCGTGATTCGGTTCCTTAAGCAGGAAAAAATGTCTCTCTGTGATGTCCACAATCTTGAGGGGAAGGTTGATATGGTCCGCGGATTCTTTTGCCTTGTCTGGTGGAAAAAATGGGGTGCTGAAAAAAACAGGCTGGACTTCAATTCCCACCGAGCTTATCAGGGTTGACGCAAGCATGCTGTCCAGCCCTCCTGAGAAAATCGATATAGCCTTCATATTTAAATACCCGTATCGGAAAGCTCTCTAATGATCTTCTCCTGTTTTTCTGTCAGCTTTTTAGGGACTTCAATATTGACATATACATAAGCATCGCCGCGTCCTTTTTTGTTCATATGGGGCATTCCATAACCCTTGAGCCTGAACTTGGCGTTGTTTTGAGTGCCGGGCGGTATTTTCAATCTTAAGGTTTTCTTATCAATGGTTTCCACTTCAATTTCAGATCCAAGGGCGGCCTCTGAAAATTTAATATCCCGTGTCATAAGGGTATCATCATCCTCTCTTTTGAATACAGGGTGGTCCAATATCTTTATTTTTATGTAAAGGTCTCCACGGGGTCCCCCGTTTATGCCGGGATTTCCCTTGCCCGTGAGCCGGAGTTTTTTTCCGCTGGATATTCCAGCAGGGATTTTTACCGATATTTTCTCCTGTTTTGAACCGTCACCATGATAGGCTATCAGCTTTTCAGAGTTTTCCAGTACATCTTCAAGTGTAAGGGACAGTTCATATATAATATCCTGCCCTTTGACAGGCTGAGGACGCCTGTTATGTGCACTGAAAGGGGAGCCTCCCCCTCCGAAGTTGTTTCCTCTTCCGCCGAAGATATTGCCAAATCCTCCATGGGCTCTTCCTTTGCCGCCAAAACCGAATTCACTGAATATGCTGCCGATATCAAAATCACGGAATATATCTTCCTGGGAATATCTATTCTGAAATCCTTCTGAACCGAACATATCATATTGCTGTCTTTTTTCCTTGTCACTCAAGACGGCATATGCCTCACTGACATCCTTGAATTTTCCTTCCGCAACTTTATCGTCCTTGTTGCGGTCAGGGTGATATTTCATTGCCAGTTTTCTGTAGACCTTTTTTATCTCTTCATCAGAAGCTGATTTAGTAACACCCAGTATCTTATAATAATCTTTTCCTGCCATTGCAGCTCCAAAGGTTAGTATAGTTAATACCAAAAAGTAATCATAATTTTGTATCAGTCAAGCAGTAATAGTAGCACATCCGCCGCTCCACCCTCCGAAAAACATTTAATGCGTAGGTTGGGATTTTATATCCCACCGCACAATTTCGTTATTTTATATCAGCCATCCTGATATCTTAATTGGTCGGGAATAAATCCCGACCCTACGGGTAGCTACAAAACCTTATGTCATTCCCGCGAAGGCGGGAATCCATTTTTTTTATTTTTTTCCCTAAGAATCGCAGAATCAATATATCTATGCAACTTATAGTATACAAGATGGTGAACATTATATTTCTTTGTAAAACCAGCAGCAATACTGTTTTTATTTTCCCATATGCGTTTTGTCGAATTTCCCGTAATACCTGCCTAAATGGTTCCCTCTGCTTTGCTTGCCGATATGTAAACAGCGGGTTGTTTCATTAATTCAAATGGATTCCCGCCTTCGCGGGAGTGACAGAAAAATGATTTCTGACTCTTTAAGATGTCATCAAACTATATCTATTTTTTGTTGCTGGATGTAGTCAAGCGGTATTCAAAGGATGCATTGATATTTAATTTATTCACAGTGATTGATGGGGGGAAGGGGGGAAAAGGGGCCGCGCTGGTTACCGCGTCAATTACTTCTTTGTCGAGAATATCATACCCTGAAGATTCTGTAATGGATATTCCGGTCAGGCTGCCGTCATTTAAAAGTCTGAAAATGATCAATGACTTTCCTTCGAGCAGATTGGCCTTTGCCATAGCGGGATACCCCCAATGTTCCATTAATTTTTGTTTAATTATTTTTGTATAGGAAATATATCTCTTATCCTTGGTGTCAAGTGATATTGTTTCTTCAGAGTCATTTTTTGTATCAATTACCTTTTTCAGGCGGTCTTCATTTTTAGTGCTGTCAAGGCTTCCAACCGGTATGTCATCAACAGCTTCTCTAATCAATTCGACTTTATATGACCTTAATTCATCCGTTTTCCAGAAGACGGGAATAACCTGTTGAACAGCCATTATCAGTATAAGGTGTGAGACGGTAGAGACAGTAATGGCAATCTGCATTACCCTGGTGCCGGGATCAGGTGAAAGTATCCTATTTGTTATTGTTTTCAGGTCCATTTACCCACAGATCAGTTTTTTTATGGAACCACCAGTCAGTGTGATCGGTTTTTACAATATCATCAGCCAGTTTTCTGGCACTATCTGTCTGCAATCTCTTTTTTGCGTAAAAGAGCCAGTCAACCGCGTATTTGTTTCCAAGACCGCTTTGTTCCTTCAGCTCCATAATAAGATCAAGCTGGTCCGCGTCTCTGGCGATCAGGGCTTCGATAGTTACACCTTTATTGAATTCATCAACGATAGATGTAATATTATTCCCAAAGGGGATATTTTCTGTCATATCAGCTAATGCCTTATCTTCGCATATTTTGTTGTAACGCTTGTTGACATAATTTTGATCACCGGTCCTTGCTTCGTGAAAATCATGAAAAAGACACATAAGAACAGTCTTGAATGTGTCTGCTTCATCTATTTCATCCGCGAGCACATAGCCGATAACCGCCATCCTGAAAGAATGATCCGCCACTGACTCACTGCCTGATCCGAGAAACTGATAACCCGTCCGGGGAGTCTTTTTCAGCATTCCCACTTCAAATAAAAAATTTGCGATGTTATTCATAATACAGCTGCTCCAACTTCAAGATAACTCAGGGTTTTAAACTCCCGCTGTGAATACCTACTGCATAATCTGGGTTGAAATGTCAAGTAACAATTAAACTCCATGTTTTCAGATAATACCGGTTTTCACTCTTGTAAAAAACAAGGGAACATTAATTTTCAAAATCAAAATGAAGTATTGTTCAAGTGTATTCAGATCAGTAGAATTGTACTTGTCATTCCCGCGAAAAGACTGTGAAATATTGTCATTTCGAGGTGGCAGCCGAGAAATCTGGTTGACGAAATCCAGACATCAAGTGTAGGGGCACGATGCATCGTGCCCTTACAATGGTGCACCTCATAATAACATTACGGCACAGCTCGTAAGGCGGAAATCCACTTTAGATATTTAAAAGAATAAAAAAATGGATGCCCGTCCATTCGACAGGCTCATGGCCTTGAGTAAAGTCGAAAGGCTGCACGGGCATGACGGGGTATTAAGTTTTTTCCTTTAATTAAATAAGATATAGTGCCAACTTATTTTGGACACTAATAACCGATTTTAATATTTAATGTTTGGTTATTATGCTTATTTTGTAGTATAGAGAACAAAAAACCGGATGGAAAATTAATGAGCGAAATTCTAAAAATATACACATATCCTGACCCCGTATTGAGGGAAAAGGCGGATCCCGTTGAAAATATTAACGGAAAAACACAAAAGCTCATAGATGATATGGCAGAAACCATGTATAAGGCCCCAGGTATCGGGCTTGCTGCTGTTCAGGTCGGTGAACCTGTAAGGATAATTGTTTATGATAATACTCCAAAGGAGGAAGGAGAAAACCTTTCGGTAATAATTAATCCGGAGATTGTGTCATGTGAGGGATCGGTCTCATTTGAAGAGGCATGCTTAAGCGTTATCGATTATTCTGCTGACGTTAAAAGGAGTGAAAAGATATGCGTTAAGGCCCTTGACAGGGAGGGTAACCCCATTGAAATTGAAGCGGAGGGTCTTCATTCCATATGTCTGCAGCATGAAATAGACCATTTGAACGGTATTCTCTTTATTGACCATTTAAGCAGTATAAAACGATCACTATATAAAAAAAGATTAAAAAAATTGCTTAAGAGTGAATAGCTTATATTATGAGTCAAAGTCATTCAGACCTTTTTCCAGAAAATCCAAATATAATCTTTATGGGGACTCCCGATTTTTCTGTTCCCCCGTTAAAAGCGCTTATGAAAGAAGGGTATAATATTACCGCGGTTGTTACCCAGCCTGACAGGCAGAGGGGTCGGGGAAAAAAGATTTCATTTTCACCGGTTAAGGAGGCCGCGCTCGATAATAAACTGAAGGTGGTCCAGAGAGAAAATATCAATGACAAGGAATTTATTGATGAGTTAAGGTCATATAAGCCTGATATATTTATTGTCTCGGCCTTTGGCCAGATTCTCAATCCGGAACTGATCTCTGTTCCCGGGTATGGTGCTGTTAATATTCACGCTTCTCTTTTACCAAAATACAGGGGGGCAGCACCCATACAATGGGCAATACTCAACAATGACCCGGTTACAGGTATTACCATCATGAAAATGGCCAGGGGTCTTGACGCGGGACCGATATTAATGAAGGAAGAGGTCCCAATCGGAGAAAATGAGACGTCAGGTCAGCTAATTGACAGGCTTTCTGATCTTTCAGGTGATGTAATTGTGAAATTTCTTAAGAACTCTGCTGGAAAAACAGTGAAGGAGGAGCCCCAGGAAGACAGTAAGGTTTCATATACCCCGAAGATTACAAAAGAGATGGCATTAATAAACTGGGAGGCGGAAGCCCGGAAAGTTTCATCTCATATCAGGGCGATGGACCCGGCGCCCGGCGCGTCCACATTACTGGGCGATAAAAAAATAAAACTGTTCTCACCCAAAGTACTTGATAATCTTTCTTCATCTGACACACCGGGGAAGGTAATCATTGATGAGGATAACCGTTTTATAGTAGAGACAGACAGGGGAAGAATTGAAATCGGAGAGATTCAGCTCCCGGGAAAAAAGAGAATGGCAATAAAGGACTACCTTAGGGGAAATAGTATAAAACCGGATACAGTGCTTGGAAGATGATATAAATGACGGATAATCATAACAAAAACAGCAGGTTTAAAGACAGGTGCATATTTATAATCCTGCTTCTTTTAACCTGCGGGGTACTCATAGGGGGCGCGGTTCTTTTATGGTGGATACCCTATGTAGGTTTTAAAAATATTCATCCAAAACTACCTCTCATAATGGCGGTCTGCTTCGCAGCTATTGTTCTTTTTTTAATTGGAGGTGGATTCACCCTTATATTCACCATATTGAGGGGGAAGAACCTCTTCTTTAACCGCCGCATAAGGGGTGTAATGATCCGTTTTCTGTTTCCGTTACTGGTAATCGTCGGGAAGTTGATCGGCATAAAAAAGGACCAGGTCAGGAGATCTTTTATTGAAGTAAACAATCAGCTTGTACTGAACGAAGCAAAGGAGATAAAACCGGAAAAACTCCTTATCCTTCTTCCCCATTGTCTTCAATTCCACGAGTGCGCGGTCAGGATTACAGGGAATATTGAACACTGCAAAAAATGCGGAAAGTGTAGGATAAAGGATCTGGTGGATTTAAATGAGAAATATAATGTCCCTATTTCAGTTGCAACCGGGGGCACTCTTGCCAGAAGGATCGTAGTTGAGAAAAAACCTGATATCATAATAGGTGTAGCCTGCGAAAGAGACTTGACGAGTGGAATCCAGGACAGTTTTCCCATACCCGTATATGGTATTTTAAATAAAAGGCCCTTTGGACCATGTTATGATACTGACGTTGACATGGAAATGGTGGAAAAGGGAATAAAGGCATTCCTGGACAATGAAAAAGGATAAACCACGCGAACTCGCCCTGCTTACTCTCAATAACCTTGAAAAAAAAGGAAAAAACACAGGAGATTACCTGGACCTGGCGTTTAAAGAAAATCCCGGTCTTAATGCGAGGGACAGGGCCTTTACAGGTAATCTCATCCAGGGTGCAATAAGATGGAAACTGAGGCTGGACTGGATGATAAAGGAGTTTTCCAGTACCCCTCTTAAAAAGATAAATCCTGTTGTACTGAACATATTAAGGCTGGCCCTTTATCAGATATTTTTTCTGGACAGGGTTCCTGAATCAGCAGCAGTTGATAGGGCTGTTGAACAGGCAAAATCAGAAAAGGGACATCACCATATAATATCCTTTGTTAATGGATTATTAAGAAATATTTGCAGAAATAAAGAAGGGATATCCTTTCCTGATAAAAAAAAGTCGCCAGTAAAATACCTCGGTACCTTCTATTCCTTTCCTGCCTGGTACGTTGAAAGACTCTATAAAGAATTCGGCCTGGTGTTTACAGAAGAACTCCTGGCATCCCAGAACAGGTTCCCTGAATTGAATATCAGGGTTAATTTTTTAAGAACGGACAGGGAGAAGCTTATAAAGACACTGGGCGATGAAGGAATGTCAGGGGAGCATGGTAAATATTCACCGGAGTGTATCCTGTTGAAGAATTTCACCGGCAGAATAAGAAGACTTTCATCATTTAGAAAAGGTTTGTTCCAGGTCCAGGACCAGGCTGCCCAGATAATGGCACATTTGCTCAATCCTTTTCCCGGTGAAAACATACTTGATGTTTGTGCCGGAGTCGGAGGGAAGACCACACATCTTGTTGAGCTAATGAAAGGTGAGGGCACAGTAACCGCCCTTGATTCTGATGAAAAGAGACTTGAAAAACTCCGTGAAAACACGGACAGGCTTGGCTTGAAAAAAATCAAGACTGTAACAGCCGATATGATGGCGCCCCTGTCAGGTAAAGTAAAAACAGAGTTTGACAGGATACTGGTTGATGCGCCGTGCAGCGGCCTGGGAACAATATCGCGGCATCCTGATATTAAGTGGAACAAAACAGAGCCTGATATTAAAAGGATGGGCCGACTTCAGAAGAAATTGCTTGATAATTCTGCCGTGTTGCTGAAAAGGGGAGGGCTGCTCCTTTATGCTGTATGCACCTTTACCAGGGAAGAGAATAAAACAGTAGTTGATAATTTTTTGAGAAGCTCAAAGGAAATGATGCTGCTTGATCTGAATGATCATGTGCCTGAATGGGGAAAGGATCTTATTGACAATAATGGTTTTTTCAGGTCATATCCCAATAAACACAATATGGATGGGTTTTTCGCGGCGCTTTTTATGAAGAAAAAAGGGGGAGAATAATGGGAAAAATAGCACCGTCAATACTTTCAGCTGATTTCGCGATACTGGGTGATGAAGTAAGGGCAGTTGAAAATGCAGGGGCTGACTACATACATGTTGATGTAATGGACGGACATTTTGTGCCTAATATTACCATAGGCCCCCTTGTAGTAGAAGCAGTAAAGCCTGTTACAAAACTGCCCCTTGATGTGCATCTTATGATTGAAAATCCTGACCTCTATATAAATGATTTTGCGAAGGCCGGTTCAGACATAATAACAGTGCATGCCGAGGCAGTGAACCACCTGCACAGATCAATACAATTGATAAGGGATTCAGGCTGCAGTCCCGCTGTTTCTCTTAATCCTGCAACACCTCTTGATGTAATAGAATATGTCCTTGAGGAACTGGACATGGTACTCATTATGTCTGTTAATCCCGGTTTCGGTGGACAGAAATTCATACCCGCGGTACTGCCGAAAATAGAAAAACTGAGAGAAATGATCATAAAAAGGGGACTTGAAACGGATATACAGGTTGACGGGGGAGTAAATACTAAAACAATCGGTGATGTGTCTTCCGCCGGCGCAAATATCTTTGTCGCGGGTTCGGCAATATTTAATACTGATGATTATAGTGAGGCGATAAGAGTATTAAGGGAAGGAATGAACGCGTAGCGACTCGTCATTCTCCGGCTTGACCGGAGAATCCAATTTTTTCGCTTTTCTCCTTATGCTCTGAAATATTACGCCTTACGATATTAATGGACTAGAAACTAAGGTTTATTTATATCCGACAGGATTCACCCTGTTAAATGCTGCTTTGCAGCCCGCTGTGCGGATTTAACAGGGTGAACAGGATATTCACGATATTTTTTGCCTTTCCGGAAGAAAGGCAAAAAGTAATTACTTTTACAGATTAGAAAATATAGCATACTGAGAACGGACTTAAAGATATTGTACTATCTATTGAATACCGGTTAGTATTTTTTCCGCGTAGCGGGATGGGGTTTTCACTCTTTCATCCGGAAAGAGTGAAAATAAAAAATCTAAGAAATCCTGTAAATCCTGTCTGGCAAGTTTTTTACTCCTTCTTCAACAATACACACTTCATTTGTTTCTGATCTCTTATCAGCAATTTGCCGTCACTCAGTGCCAGGGGTGCCCATGCCTGTTTTGTGCCCAGGAGTTCTGCCTTTGCCAGCACCTTGAATTCTACCGGGGTCGGCTCTATAAGATATAAATTCTTCTCACCGTCGCTACTGATGATCATATCATCGGCAAGTATGAATCCGCCCTTATCAAAGTTTGGTTTCCTGCCGGTCTTCCATTTGATATTGCCCGAAAGGTCCATGCACATAAAACCGTTCCTTACCTGGTTGTTAGTACACTGGCTGTAAAGATGTCCCTTGTAAAGGATAGCAGGGTGAGCGTGGGTGCCGAATTCCTTTGAAAACATTAATTCTTTTACTGACCAGGTATTTTCATTCTTTTCAATCTGAATAAGAGCCCCTCCTGCCCTGTACCCGCCTGTGACAAAGAGCTGATTATTACCAATTTCAGTTACATTGGGTATTGGAGTCTTACACTTCCAATCATAGGTCCATAGAAGATCGCCGTTTTCAGGATTAAATCCGCAAACAGCTCCAATGGATCCCGCGGAACGGCTGGCTGATATCATCACCAGGTGATCCTCATCATTAATTTTTACAATCCTTGGTGAAACATAACCGGGGTCTCCGGGCAGCCTGGATGTTTTCCATATAATATTTCCCTTATGCTTGTCATAGGCTACAAGACCTGCCTCCTCTGTCTGGGAAGCAATGATGACCTTATCCTTATAGACAAGGGGATTCTGGGCAATGGACCACTTTGGTAAGGGGGCGTCAGTGAAATCAGTCCAGAAATTCTTATTCCACAACGCTTTATGTGTTTTTATATCAATACAGTGAAAGTTTGCGAATACGTCACTGACATAAACCCTGTTGCCGTCGATCGCGGGTACTGATCTTGACCCGTCATAACTCACTGACCCGGGAGCTTCATAACTGAAGGTCCATTCTTCATTGCCGGACATAATATCAAAGCAGCGGAGCACATTCTCCCTGTCGTCAACCCTGTCATAGATATAGACCTTGTCTTCACTGACAGCAGGACCGCCGAATCCCTCACCAAGGGGAACGGTCCACAACACCTTCGGCCCACCCGAAGGCCAGGATCGTAAAAGCCCTTTTTCTACGGATACCGCGTTTCTGTCAGGACCAAGGTACTGGGGCCAGTCGAAAGCAGAAACCTGGTTAGCTGTAAGCAATATAGAAATAATTACGATTGTTTTGAAAATTTTCATATATCCATTCCTTTATATACAAAAAAGTACAATATGGCCGTTATCAATTATTTTAAAATTCGACGACGGTATAGTTTTTTCAGAAATAGTTACTACACTGTTTGTCTTTTTTTAAGTCTTTTCCGTGCACCGTGCACCCTGTACCACCTGTCTAGCCATAGACTTTAGCTCCGGCGAATGTGCTAAATTGAAACTTAAGATGAAAGAACTAAAAATAACATTATATAGACAGGATATATATAGTCAATCCATCATGATCAGGATTTCTTCTCTGCCCTATAACAAGCGTATAAACTGGATATTTTATTGATTTTCTATTATAATAATCAGGTTTAAATATTTACAAAAAGGAGGTTTGAAAATGAAAAAAATTATTGAAGTTTCCTCTATTTTTGTACTACTGATTATGGCTGTGTCATGTGCTTCAACACCGGGTGTCATACCTGCAAAATACAACCTTGATAATAGTCTTGAAGCAGTTGATAGAATATCCACGTTCAAAGTATCAAGCTGGGAACAGGTTGACAGGCAGTCTATTATCCTGAAAGTCAACTATAATGATTATTACCTGCTTGTGTTACGCCGTCCGATAATTTCAGGGTATCCAAACCTGAGAATAGGTGTTGAAAGAACCATTTTCAGCATTACAGCCGGCTTTGACAGGATTGTTGTGCTGGAACTTGGCGCTCCTGACTATTATGTCATAGATAAAATATATAAGCTCAAGGATAAGGAGCAGGCAAAGGAAATTAAAGAAAAACTCACTAAAAAATAATAGGCTTGTATTTGTTTCGGAAGATCTTTAACTCCCTAATCTGATG
>JBHPCX010000025.1:0-39258 GCA_042573485.1 Thermodesulfobacteriota bacterium
AGTGTTGGCAAAGAGACTTGAACTGAGTAAGGGTAATATAAGTGTTTCCGTTGAGTGGGGCGAAATGATTGCAAAAACTGGTAATTATTTTCTTAAATAATAGGTTGTTGAAATATTAAACATCGTCCCCCTTTATGGATAAATTTGACAATTCTGCAATTATCATTAAGGCTCGCACGAAAACGAAGCCGATCAGACAATGGGCGGTTGGGCGCGAATTTAATAGGAGGCTGAAAAAGGTATTTGATGAAAAAGATATTGAAATTCCATTCCCCCATTTAACTCTCTATATTGTTCAGGATAAAAGCGGGCAAGCAGCCCCTCTGAATATAATAATGAAACAGGGACGACCTTAAATAATTAAATAACTCCAAGAATCAGTATTGACCTTTTGATTAGAATTAATAATCTTAACTTTCACCATTTTTAAGTATATGGCAAGTAGTCACCTATCCTCCATTGACTTTCCAGAATCTATGTTTATCTTATATGAAAGTTAATTGCCTCAGATTCAATACACAATATTATACCGAGAGATGGCCAAAAGCCTCTAAGGGTTATACTCAAAAAGGGATTCTACGACGGCAATTAAATAAAGGCTTCTTGGGTGTGCGTGAATCTCTCCGAAGATAACGGCATTTCGGAGGCCTGTTTTTTTTCAAGCTGGTTGGATAACTAACGGATAATCTAAACGTATCTCCTGGAGATTGATCTGTTAGATAAATAACTACCAAAAATAAAGTGAAAGATTTTTGTACCCATCTTAGGTTTTACTACGGTTATTAGTTTCTGACGCCGGCAAAGCAGTAAATCTATAGCCTGGGAAACGGAACCTCTAATAATGAAATTACAATCAGCAGTATCATAAAATGTGGCAAGCAAACCTGAAAAATCGAAATTGGGGAGAAATCTGAAAAAACTTTGATATATTGGTATGTGCTGAAATAATTCTGCATATTAATTGTTGGAGCTACAGAGAGAACAACCAAAACCCTGGTGGTCTGAAAGCGGGACTATCCATTGGGGCAAACTAAATCCTGCGAAGAAGGAGGTGCATAATGGCACTAGTAACACGGGATCAGGGGAGAGAGATGCAGCAGGATATGCTCGACCGCTACGCGAGAGTGGTGGGGCAACCTCGTACTGGAAGCCAAGAGGTCATCGCAACAGGCGACTGGGCTCCTCGGGTAGACATCGCTGAGACCGACAAAGCATTCGAGATCAAGGCGGAGATTCCCGAGGTCAACAAGGAGGATGTCAAAGTTACTGTACATAATGGTGTCCTGACGATTCAGGGCGAGAGAAAACAGGCAAAAGAAGAGAAAGGGAAAAAGTTCCATCGAGTCGAGCGATACTACGGGAGCTTCACCCGTAGCTTTACGTTGCCTGACAATGTCGATGAAAATAAAATTAGCGCTTCGTTCACGGGAGGAGTGCTGAATCTCCAGATTCAAAAGACTGAGGAGGCAAAACCGAAATCAATCGAAGTCAAAGTGGAGTAAAAAGACAGAAGCTCCAACCATCGGCTGAACACCGGCTGGGAGAAGCGCTAGCTTTTCCCAGCCGGTTAGCCTTACCAGCGACTTCTGCTATAATTCATAAATTTTGACGACCTTGGAAAAAGATAGACTACTAAAAGAAGTCGAAATTACATCTTGCCAGTATCTAAAAATTTCACCCTTCCTAAAAACCGTGGATATCTACTAGATATATGAACTTGAAGTCAGTATTTGAAAAGGTTATGATAACTCTTAGTATTTCTAACCCTATTAAATGATCCAAAACTGTTGACTACGATAAGTATTCAACACTTGGCATATCGCTACAAAAAGAAACGTGTCATTGAATAACTAATGTTATTATTTTGGACAACATGAACAATTTTAAAGAACAATTTGGTGGTGATAAAAAAGTCGGGCACTCTCTCTTGAGCAATCCGGAAAAGCGTTTCAAAAATTGGGCTGTTCCCAAAATTCCTGCTTGTATTGAGACATATCACCTAACTCTAATGACTCTTCTCTGGAGTTTGGTTAACGTCGTTTTGGGTTTCTATGCCAAAGAGAATCTCAAAATACTCTGGCTGGTTTCTTTGATGATTGTTCTTCAGTATCTGACAGACTTATTTGATGGTGAAGTTGGAAGGCAGAGAAATACAGGGTTGATTAAGTGGGGATTTCATATGGATCATTTCCTTGACTATATATTCCTGTGCTCGCTTGTCTTTGTTGGATACATGATCGCTCCTGCCGGACTTGAGGTTTGGTATTTTGCTCTAGTTGTCATATTGGGTGGGTATATGGTGAATTCGTTCCTGTTATTTGGAGCCACCAACGAATTCCAGATTTATTATTTTGGTTTTGGCCCCACGGAAACGCGAGTTGTTTTCATTCTGATTAATGCCTATATCATTTTTTTTAGTACGAATGGTTTCAATGTTTTACTTCCGGCTACTGTTATCCTCTGCTTTATCGGGCTGGTCATTAACACCTATCAGATTCAGAAAAAACTATGGCGACATGATATGCAGACTAAAGATTTGAACCTTAAATGATTTTGAATGTGATTAAAATATGTCAGGGGTGTTGATAACATAGAGTATTTTAAACCTCTTTAGATGTCCCAAAAGTGTTGACTACGATAAGTATTATTGACTTGGCATATCGCTTAATTCCTAACATTACATATAGCTGTTCTTGAACAGAAAGGTAGAAAAGCTATTTCACAACACAATTCAGTATTCTTAAATAAACATTATGCCGAAAAGTAAGAAAAATTTTAAAAGGCCCCCCAAAAGATATCAGCCCAAGGGGCTTTCTATTCTCTATGAAGATCATGATATTCTGGTTGTGGATAAAATGAGTGGCCTTTTAACAGTGAGTACTGAGAAAGTAAGAGAAAATACAGCTTATTATCTATTAAATACGTACGTAAGAAAAGGGAATCAGAAATCAAGAAACCGGATATTTATCGTGCACCGTTTGGATAGAGATACTTCAGGTATTATTATTTTTGCTAAAAATGAAAATGCCAAGCGTTTTCTTCAGGACGAGTGGCATGGATTTAAAAAAAAGTACTATGCCGTAGTTCATGGATCGTTATCAAAGAAGGAGGGAGTAATTACTTCATATCTTGTAGAAAATCTTGCCCATAAAATGTATTCTGTAAATGATCCTGAAAAAGGTAAGTTTGCTAAGACCGGGTTTAAAGTTATAAGAGAGTCAAAAAAGTATAGTCTGCTTGAAATAGATCTGCTTACAGGTAGGAAAAATCAGATCCGGGCCCATTTTTCGGAAAAAGGTTTTCCTGTAGCTGGAGATAAAATGTATGGGAAAAAGGACAAAGGTATTAAGAGACTTACACTTCATGCCGCCTCTATAACCATATTACATCCCGATACAAAAGAAAAAATGACTTTTGAGACAACGGTTCCTGCTTATTTTAAATCACTTGTAAAGTAAAGTTTAATATGAAGCTATTATCGATTCCTAATACACTCTCCCTATCTAGAATTATATGCCTCCCCTTATTATATTTCTTTCTATTTAAAAATTTTAAAACCTCCCTACTCATATCTTATATAATAATCGGGTCAACGGATTATTTTGACGGGAAGATTGCAAAGAGATTGAATCAAGTGACTGATCTTGGAAAAACTTTAGATTCAGTAGCCGATCTTTTTTTTTATCTCTCTTCTGCATTCTTCATTTATTACCTGTTTCCTGATGTAATAGCTTCAAACTTTATACTTCTAATGATACTTTTTGGATTGTTAATATTGTCTTTTATCATTTCTGCGATTAAATGTGGCAAACCTTTAATGATGCATACAACTCTTCTTCGATTTAGTGCGGCTATGGTGTACTTTTTATTCATAGTTTCTTTTTTCTTTAACACTAACTATTTTGGCATGATCGTCATAATAATGTATATAATTGCTTTCTTAGAAGAGATCTTGATCTTCATAATATATGGGAAAATTGATCCAGATACAAAGACTATTATAAAACTACTGAGATAAAGACGCATTGAGGAAGGCCGGAATGAAATGAAAGGACAGAGTGAACAATAAATTAGTATAGTAAAGGGTGTTAGTAACTTTTGGTATTAGTAACCCTTTAAAATGTCCCAAAAGTGCGTATAACGATAGGGAATATTAATTTTTCAAATAGGGGTAAACATGGCAGACATTAGAAATATTATAAAAATTTTCAAATATCTAACCGGATCAATCTGGGGGATAAGTGTCCTTATTCTATTGGGAATACTTCTGGTCTGGACAATTAGCGAGGTGTTGTTTCTATCCGGGGATAAGGTATACAGCGATTACCTTAGCTATAACAAACCGCTGACTTTTGAATCGTCTGTGCCTGGAGAGAGATTCCGGGTTGTTATCCAGAGCCGGAGTAAGAAGGCAAAAAAAAGAATAAAGCATATAATAACCGGGCCGGATGGAAAACTGGTCATTGAAGATAAAGATGGATACCGAAAACGAACCCGGGCTTTTTATTTCAATGCTGAAACTATCGGGAAGTACACTCTTAAGATAGATGATTACTACAACCCGGGAGGTGAAGATTTGCCCGCTGAAGCGGCTAAATACCTAAATGCCAAATGGGTGGACATTTATAAGAGTGACCAGACAAGAATTCTTGGAACACTGGAAAATTTTATCGTCCTTTGGTAATGTTTTTAATTATCGCACATAACAGTGAAAAAAAGTTGACCATATGACCACAGCAGGCTTCCTTTCTCTTCAATTACCTGGTCATGAATAAGATAAGAATTGAAAAGTAAAACATTTACTTTTAAAGAGGTGCGAAATCATGTCATCAACAGCAAATCCATTGCAGCAAAATCAGATCAGACCACTCCAGCGTCCGGAAATGTTTGTTTTTTGTCTGGGCTTTGGGGCGAACACATTTATCAACATGATGTACGGACAGTATCTGCCAATTTTCTGGGCCAAGATTATGTTGTTGCCCACTGCAGCCATGACCGTCATTTTATTTACCTCCCGTATATTTGACGGTGTTACAGATATTTTTGTCGGGTTTATGGTGAACGGGACAAAATCAAGATATGGCAAGGCCCGACCCTGGCTGCTGTGGATGGCTCTGCCGGGACTCATTTCCATGTCAGTGCTATTTTACGTCCCCGGCTTAAAAGGCATGGTTTTAATTATCTACGCGTTTATGACATATAACTGCGTTGCCTTCTTTATATCCACGGCATTGACTATTCCGATAACATCATTGCTGTCCATGATAACCGGTGACCCTGAAAAACAGATAAAAATGAATATGCTGGGCATGGGTGTCTGCACATTTTTTATGGTGCTTAGCAACTGGTATGTCATTCGCACAATTGAATGGATGGGCGGCGGCCCGCAGGGTTACTGGAGATTTTTTACGTTAATAGCGTTAATTGCAATGGGTATGCATATACTCACTTTCCGGGGCACAAGAGAAAGGATTGTCCAGTCTGAAGCCAGGAAAGCGGAAAAAATCTCTATTATGGAAGTACTCAAATATTGTTTAGCCAATAAGTGGTTTATAGTCGTCACGGTATTCACTGCTTTTATGATGCTCTATCCTGCCTTTATGGGAATAAATCCGTTCTACATGGAATATATCATGAAGAATCCCGATTTAATCGGGCCGTATACATCAGTAATGTATATTGCACTGTTTATTACACTCGTTGGCGCATCACCCATTGTTCCACATATCGGTAAAATTAACGCGGCCTTTATAGGCATGTTTATGCAGCTTGTTGGAAACCTTCTTCCCCTGGCTGATACCGGCAGTGTTCCATTATTAATGGTTGCCGCGGTATTGCGCGGAGCCGGTCCTGCCCTTCTCCTTGGAATAAACCTTACATTTTTGTGTGACGTTGTGGACTACGGTGAATGGAAAACAGGAAAAAGGCTTGAAGGTATAATCTTTGCCGGATCCAGCATGGGCGGGAAAATAGGTTTGGGTCTGGGTGGCGCTATTTTATCAGCAATGCTTACCATCGGAGGATATGTGGGCGATGCGGCTACACAGTCACAATCAACCCTTAACGCGATCACCTATACCTTCACCTGGTGGTATTCCCTTGGTTCTATTGCCTGTACAATAATTTTATTCTTCCTTCGCAGGTTGGATAAGCAAATGCCGCAGATCAGGGCTGAACTGGAGGAACGCAGAATACAGACACCAACTTAGGATGGTCAGGTAGAGGAATTAAATAATTTAATCCAAATGGGGTCAAACCTTGATTAGCGTATTAACATTAGCTGTAAGGCACTAATCAAGGTTTGACCCCATTCTTTTTTTTTGACACACGAAGAACAGATTCATATACTCGCAGCATATTATTGTGATCTAAACACTTTCAAATATCTCTTACGGATTAAAAAAATCAGTCTATGACAAACTGGATCATGCGCCTTCTAAAATCATCCAATACGCTGTCATGTATCAGCTTTCATAAAGCTGTTAGACATATCTATCGCGAATCCAAAGAATCTGTTAATGGGGCCGCAGGCTGTAATTTATAGCTCTCCGAGCGGCGTTTATCCCCATAAGAGGAGGTGAAAATGAAAAGAAAGCTTCTTTTATCAAGTAGTTTGATGGTGGTTATGGTTTTCATCCTGTCCTGTATACTAATGGCTTCAGCTGTGTCTGATGCCGCTGCTTCACAAGACAGGCTGATTACCGTTATGAATCCGGCTGTTACGGAACACCCTGCGCGACATGTTCCCCTGGCATCCCGGCTGAACAGCCTGGAGGGCAAAACCATCTACCTGGTGGACATGAACTATGAGGGTATAGGCGGCACTCCCGTGATGGGAGAAATGCAGGCCTGGTTTGAAAAAAACATGCCCGGCGTAAAGACCGTACTCAAGCTCAAAAAAGGCAATTACATTGCGGATGATCCTGCACTATGGAAGGAGATTAAAAAGAATGGCGGTGATGGAGTAATAATGGGAGTCGCAGGATGATGGGGCTGTATCGCGGCCGTGAGCCGCTTTTGTGGAAATCTTGAAAGACAGTATGGCCTCCCCACAGTAGCACTGTCCAATGAAAACATCGTAACATTCGGGATAAATGCCCATGCGAAATACAGTACCGGTATGCCCCTGCGTTTTGTTGGTGTACCCTATCCCTTTACGGGCCTTAGTGATGAAAGACTTAAAAACTACGTTAAAGGCAAAGATAACGTCACCGGAAAACCCATGATGAGGGCTATAATTGACGCTCTTACCCTGCCCATCAAGGAATCCGAAATGCCGAAAGATCCGCCGCCTGAGCCGAGATTGCTTCCGCCGGATACAGAAGAGAACCTGAGGCGTCTTTTCAAGGATAAAGGTTGGACAGACTTTAATCCGGTCATCCTCCCCACTGAAGAAAGAGTCACCAGGATGCTGGAGGAGGGAACCAGTCATGATCCGAACAAGATTGTAAAGATGCAGTCAGGCACCTTTGGAACGACACGGCCCTTTACCGTTGAAAAGGTCGCCATTATTGCGGTTATGGCCGGCGCCAGACCTGAATATCTGCCCACTATTCTGGCGCTTTCAAGCCAGGTCCCCTATATGGATTCCACTACTTCAAGCGCCCGAATGGTACTGCTCAACGGCCCCATACGTGAAGAGATTGGAGTAAATTCGGGTATTGGCGCGCTGGGGCCCAATGCTGAGGCCAACTCAATAATCGGCCGATCCATGGTCCTGATGCATAAAATAATCCAGGGTTACAAGGAGGGTGAGAGCGGTTTTTCCTCACTGAGCAATCCCCTGCTTTACAATAACCTGACCATTGGTGAAAACGAGGAAGCTCTTCCCGAAGGATGGAAGCCTTTTCATGTTCAGATGGGATTCAGGCCCGAGGAGAGCACCCTTACTGTATTCTTCGGCTGGAATTTCGTGAACTGTTCGGGTTCTGTAGTGGAGCACTACGCTCCGCAGCTTTTAATGAAGGACTTTACACGGGTGCTGGCTGCAACCGGGGCGGCGACTCTCATTATGGATCCGTCCGTGGCTGATCTCTTGAAAAACACACAGGGATTTAAAACAAAAGAGGCATTTGCTAAATGGCTCTCAAAAAACGCTGAAGTACCGGAAAAAATATACTGGGCAAATTCAATTGTTTCCGGCATGCAGGGACCCCAGGGGGATTCAAAAAAAGCTTCAAGTGACAAAATGATGAAACATTTACCCAACCCGAATAATATCCGGACGGTTGTTGTGGGAGGAGAAACGGCCAGCGTATGGTTTATTACTGATTTCATGGCCGGTCGTCCCGTATCAATTGATGCATGGAGGTAATACTATGGGAACCGCAATGAAGGGCGGATACACAGGGAAAATACTCAGGGTGAACCTGACCGACAAATCGACCAGCACGATTCCCACTGAAAAATATGAGGAATATGGAGGGGGCCATGGAATAGGCTCCGCGATTTTTTTTGACCTGGTCGGCGAAATGCTTCCATTTGAAGCGTTCGATCCCCGCAATCTCATCATAATTATGGGGCACCCCTTCGCGGGGACTTTTATGCCTGCTTCAGGACGATCCGAAGTGCAGGGACTTGCGCCCATGCTCTATCCTGCTGAATGGTTTGCTCACAGCAACTTCGGCGGACGCTTTACAGCCCAGCTTAAGTTCGCCGGCTGGGATGGTATCGTGGTTGAAGGAGCAGCTGATAAACCGGTCTGGATCAACATTGTCAATGACAGGGTTACCATTGAAAGCGCCGACGGGATATGGGGGATGGACACCTGGGATACTCAGCAGGAAATTTCCCGGCGTATTAATCCCGACCTCAAACAGGGAGAATGGGCGGAGGCGGGCGACAGCTATACCTCCCAGGTTCCGGCAGTGGTCTGCTGCGGACTGGCCGGGGAAAATAAAAGCCGGATGGGTGCCCTCCTTCACGGTCCCGGTTCACAGGCCGCGCTGGGTGGTTTCGGCGGTGTCTTTGGCTCGAAAAACCTCAAGGCAATCAGTGCTATCGGTACAGGAAGTGCTCCCATTGCGGAT
Organism: Thermodesulfobacteriota bacterium; assembly: GCA_042573485.1. Classification (GTDB taxonomy): domain Bacteria; phylum Desulfobacterota; class DSM-4660; order Desulfatiglandales; family HGW-15; genus JAAZBV01. The sequence continues at coordinate 9,030 of JBHPCX010000025.1, forward strand.
CCACAGGCTTTTATGGACACCCGGATGTGGTTCAAGCAGTTCCAATGGAACGTGGACAACCCCCGCAGGAAAGATATCATGGGGGGATTCTATTTCTGGATCAACGGCTCTCCCGGAGGCGCGAATGTTACAAACAATCCATTTTTCGGGTCTGACGGCCTACCTCTTGTACCATCCCGGGCATCAGCCTGCGCTTCCTGCCCCAGGGGCTGCCGGCAGCGCCTGGCCAGCGGCGACAGCAATGAGTCCGTGTGCGCGGGCACCGCGTCTGTCTGGCTGGACAACGCTACCCGTAAAATGACACGCCAGGGAAACGACATTATGCAGAAATACGGTCTCAGCCACTGGCACTTTATGTCTACAGCGCAATATGTACGGGATCTGTATAACAGGGGGCTTCTGGGTAAAGGGAAACAGATTGAATGCAATCTACCACTTGATCAGTTCGGCACCCTGGGATTTATGGATATGTTCATGAGGCAGATCTGTACCCGTGAAGGAATCGGAAAAGACCTGACAGAAGGGCTGGCAAGGGCGGCAAAAAACTGGGGAACATATGATGAAGATTACGACAGCGGTAAATTGCAGCTGGCCTACTGGGGCACCTCGATGCACTATGATCCACGGGTTGAAGCGGAGTGGGGATATGGATCTCTCATGGGAGAAAGAGACCTCATGCTTCACGGCATGGCAAATTACCCCCTCCACTGGATGCCCGAAGCATTCCGTATGGACGGCAGGGAACCTTACCTGTCAGCAGAAGAAGCGGTTCAGATCACGGCTGACGCAATGATCCCCTATGAAGGGGATGCTTTCATGCTTGACTACAGTGACGGTCCAACCGGGATTTACTCGGAACACAAAGTCAAACAGGTTGCCTGGGTAAAGCACTATGAAAAATTCTGGCTCGGATCCAACGGGTTTTGTGGATGGGTCTGGCCCATGTGCTTCACCAACAACTCCGCTGATTACAGGGGACCTACACCACAGGCTGAACCCAGGTTTTTCAATGCCGTTACAGGAAAGAACATAACCTTCGCGGACGGTATGGAGCTGGGGCATAAGATATTTACCCTTGACAGGGCAATCTGGACATTGCAGGGCAGGCACCGGGATATGGAAGTCTTTCCGGATTATCTCTATGAACAGCCCACCAGGGGTGAACTTCTGCCCATGTATGACGACAAAACAGAAAAATGGTCATACTCCACCGGTGAAGGCCGGAAACTGGACCGTGCAAAGGTTGAAGATTGGAAGACAAAATTCTATGAATTCGAAGGCTATAACACTAAAAACGGCTGGCCGACCAGGAAAACCCTTGAAAAAATGGACTTAAAAAAGGTAGCCGATGTTATGAAAAGCAAAAGCAGACTCGGGTAGTAGGGCCTATCAGCTTGAAACTTCATTTACTGTCATTTCTGGGTGAGGACCTGGAAATATTTCCGTAGGGTGGGTTTTATCCCTCCACCTTGTCCCATCATAGCTTTATGGGATGATGGGAAGTCCTGAGCGTGTCAAATAGGCGAAGGCGGATTATTCCCCACCGCAACCTTTCTGGATTCCGCGGTCAAGCCGCGGAATGACAGTCTTTAACCATATTCAATTATTCGTCATTCCGCGGCTTGACCGCGGAATCCAGTAGTTTTAAGAACGAAAAAATACCGCAGCTTTAACGATAACGGCTACTCTCAGTCATCTGTCATCTGTCTTCTGTCCTCTGCCCTTAATCCTCTATTCTTCTAACTTTCTCCTTGATTTTTTTGTCTGTTAGCAATAATCCTAAAGAGCCAAGTTAATATGCAAATAAATGTTTTTTCATATGGATTATTGTTAAACCAATAATTAGCAGCCACAGATATTGGACACTTAATTTACTTATATAAGAGGAGATAAGAATGACAGATTCAAAGGCTAAGCCCAGGTATACAGTAAGTACAAATATTGAAGTACCGCCGGGTGTTCATGAATTTGAAACCGGGGATATGGAAGCCAAAGACCAGGAAGATCCGCCTATAAAGAGGGTAATATATATGGACGACAAGGTTATACCCGGTTCTTTTTACGTTGAGGCCGTCTGGGTCCTCGGATCCGAGCCAAGGTCCCATCCCATGCATGGTCATGATGATCATGATGAAATAGTGGGGTTCGTAGGGAGCGATATGGATAACCCTGATGACCTGGGAGGCGAAATTGACTTTACCGTGGATGGGGATAAGTTGACCATTACAAAAACCTGTTTCATCCATATACCTGCTGGAGTTAAGCATGGTGAACTTTGCTTCAGAAAAATCGACAGGCCGGTATTTCAGATAGCAATGTCAAGAATGCCTGCCTATGAAAGTGACCCGCCGACTTAACAATTAATACGCCTGAGGCGGTCAAGTACGCCGGGGATGGATGATAAAGGTGGTAAACAGAAAAAATGTTCTGGGATTCTCAATCTGGAAACCCGGTTTATATTAATCACTTAAACAAATAAAGATTTTCAGGGAGGTATTATTAAATGAATAAAAAAGAGTTGTTTCTGTCTGTAATGCGAAATGAAAAACCAACCAAGTGGATGGGCTATGCTTTTGCAGCCTTTCCGGATATTAGATTTCATTGCGTAATAGACCCTATTACAATCTGGGATATACTTTTTATTTCAGGTGAATCCGTCCTCGATAACTGGGGAGTTGTACATCGCTTTCTACCCGGTGATCCGGGAATTATTCCAATGGTTAATAAAGACAACCAGGTAATTAAGGACATTACCCGCTGGCGTGATTATGTCAAGTTCCCGGAAATTCCGGAACTCGACTGGAGCGATGCAAAAAAGACAATTGATGAAATTGACAGGGAAACCACACTGGTCATGGTACCTACTTTCCGCGGACTGTTTGAACGCGCTCACTGCCTGATGACATTTGAAGACACCCTTATGAATTTATACGGGGAACCGGAATCAATGTATGAATTTTTCGAAGCCTATACGGACTGGAAGCTCCAGGTAGTTGAGCAGCTCATCGACAATCTCCAGCCGGATGTTATTCACACCCATGATGACTGGGGTTCAAAGGATAACCTGCTTTTCTCCCCCGATACCTTCCGTGAGTTGTTTAAACCGCACTACGCGCGCCTGTACAGCTACATCAAGGAACGGGGTGTCATGGTCCAGCACCACGCGGATTGTTACTGCCAGGGAATTGAAAAGGATATGGTGGATCTGGGCATCGATATGTGGCAGGGGGTTATTCCCACAAACGATATAGTTCAAATCCAGAAAAACACAGAGGGGAAAATGCTTCTAATGGGCGGTCTGCAGCAGCATGTAATCGACCAGGCAGATGCTACTGAAGAGGTTATCCGTGGTGAAGTTCGCAGGGCCATCGATACATACGCCCCGGGCGGCGCCTTTCTCCCCTGCATCCCGAGCCTCGAAACTATCAATGAGCATGTTACTCCCATTGTTATCGACGAATGCAACCGCTATGGTGAAGAGTGGTTGAAAAAACAGGGATAATCGGCCATTAATTGAAAATAAAACGCCTCTCTTTCCATACGGGATGAGAGGCGTTTTATTTTTGTGATTCCATAACTTCTTTTTTTTACTTCAATCTTATATTTTTTATATAAACAAGATTTGTAGATTCGTAAAAAGCTGAATTTGGCACCTGATGTCATCCCCGCGCAGGCGGGGATCCATTTAAAATAATGGAACCATCCTCTGTTTACATATTAGCAAACAAATTATCTTCATAATGGTATTATGAATAATTATGAAAAAAGTCTATAGGAACATAAAAACGGATAGGTTTCTGTTTTTACAATGAAATATAATACTCATCATCTCGGATACTATGAGCTGGATTTATATATCGATTCCGCAATTCTCCAGAAAAAACAAATGAAAAATGGATTCCCGCCTGCGCGGGAATGACATCCCGGTATTTTTTTGCTTGACCGTCAATGTCGAATATGGAATCTGGAACCTGGAACTTGAAATTTGGAACATTTTTTTAAAGATAACTCCCCTTGATTACTGCGAAATAAATTAGCCGGGTTAGAACCTAATCGCGCGATACAGCCTTTTACCCTCGGGAATATAAATCCCCTTAAGATAAACTGTGTCCGAATGTCCCGAAGATATCTCCAGGTCATGAATGCCCGGAGCAAGTGTCATTCGAATAAGTGTCAGGCTTCCCGGCAAAGTTTCCCATGACCGTGTATCAGCTTCCTCAAACAAAAAAAGTATTACCCTCACTACTATCTCAGCAAAGAAGTTTTCATCACCGACCTTGTCGGCAATGGTCTCTTTTGCGCCTGCTCTCAAAGCCTGCCTGGTAAGATATTGAGCCGCCCTGTCATTTAGTGATTTTCGGGCTACACGCCCCATATCAGTTGCAACTTTAAGGGAAGTATCCATTATACCGTCTGACCGGACAGTCACAGGCCGGGGTGGAGGAGAATCAGTGTATCGAGGAATTGAAATCCGGATTGATGGAGGTATCACGGTCTCTATTGTGCCTTTCTTGGGAACACTGCCCTGGCCGATGAAGAGAACCAATTCACCTTTATCCCGTGTGACTGGTTCAGGTGCTAAACTTTCTCTACCCAGGGACCTGGCCAGTTTTTCATATTCAATACGCGCGTCATCCTGCAGGTTCATATTTTCATAACAAAGCGCGATGAGAGCCCGTGTAAAATGGTCATCCGCCAGTGCGCCGGGATATTCATCATACGTTTCAAGGGCCTGTTTGGCTTCCACCAGGGCGCTCTCATATTTATACTGCAGTAAAAAGTTCATCATAAGAAAAGTATGGACCCATAGCCTTTCACTATATTCGCCCTTATAGGTCATTACCCTGTCATTTATCAGAACTGCAGAGGACTGATCCTTCACACTTACATGATCCTGCTCTTTAATTAACCTGGATGCTTTCAGCAACGCTTCCGTACTCTCTTCATAGGACTCCATATCAAAGAGTATGATACCCTTTTCCATGTAGCACAGAAGACGATCCTTTTTTGTTACCCCTTTACATTCCTCCAGGATATGATCAGCCCGGCTAAGGTTACCCGAATAAAACTGGGTCCGTGCCCTTTGAAGAGAACTGCCCGCACAGCCTGATAAGATAAGAATCAAGAGTATTATAATAATCCTGAATTTGATCATTTCCCCTGCTACCAGCCAATAATCGGTTTTGAAGCTTCCCGTGCAAGTTCCGCCTGGTCCGCGTACACTATCTCACCTGTCTTCAGGTCCGTCATGGTAAGATCCAGGCTGTAATAAATACGTTCTTTTTTATAAAGGCGCCACTGCTCCGGCTGCTTCTTCTTGATGGACCTGAGAGTTCCGCTCAGAATATAATCCGCGCCCAGCTGGCGTCCCTGCTCAACCCGCATTGCCGGATCAACATAACCCTGATCCTGGTAGGCAGTCTCCATCATTATATTTTCTCTCTGGTGCTCATTAATAAAACGGAGCTTTCCGGATTGCATGAGTTTCATCCTTATCGCGTCCGTAATACCGGAAGTATTGATATGCTCCGAAGTCTCATTTACAACCGGATAAACAATCAGGATGGGCTTAACATTCACAGGTAAGAATGGTGAAGCAGACAGAAGTGGTGTAGTCAGCCGGTCAACAATCTGCTTTTTATCTGAAAAATCATAGGTGGCATCATAATGAAGATCATCTTCCGGGTTGAGGTTTTTAGTGGACGCCGCGCAACCCGACATGATCAGCAGCACTGAACATATAATCAGTATAGGAAAACGAATATTTATTTTATTCATAATGCTCATTCCTCTTTTATAAGTGGTTAATCTTACAGAAACCTTTTTAATTTTAATTTATTGTTATACCCCCGCTGAGAGATGATATTTTCAGGCTGGAGCCGCCTTTGCCTGCAACACCCTGTATTTTTTTTCGTGATATTTTTCCCGAAACCTTAAGTTCAAAGTTGCATCGCACTGTACCGCTCATTGTATTTGCTTCAAGCTCGAAATCTGATTTAGATGGCAGGTCAAGCCTGATTCCGCCGCTTATGGTTTTAAACTCATAATTTCCCCCGGGGCTTAACTCACCCAGCATTTTTATGCTCCCGCTGATTGATTCCGCCTTTATTTCTTCGGCAAGGGAGATTTCCCGTAGAACAATACTTCCACTAACGCTATGAGCTTCAACAGAACCTTTTACACTTTCCGCGTGTACTTTTCCGGATGTTGAATTTAAAACAGCATTTCCGGTAATTTCTTCAACATAGACAGAACCGCTTATGCTCTTGCATTTTGCTCCCTTTCCTGCTTCTACTAATTCTATTCTACCGCTTACAGTTTCAATATCAACGGAACCTCCGATATTTAATGCTTCAACACTACCGCTTACGGACTTCACCCTTAATTGTGCTTTATCAGGTATAAGAAGATCGTAATGAACAGATGCATTAACGGATTTAAACAGTCCCCAGGTTTTTTTGTAACGGGTTTTTATCCTTATATTGTTATTGGTCTGATTAACATCGAAAGATATTTTATCAAGGGATTCCTCGTTTTTGGCGACTTTACGGGCAAGTATCTTTACTTCATTTTTTTCCCAGCTCTTAACAACAATATTACCTGATATATTTTCCAGGTAAACCTTTCCATCCCTGTCCAGAGGGTGGGCTTCTTCTATTCTTTCTTCAGCCCTGGCAAAAAGAAATGATGGAATGCAAAGCAGGATCGATGTAAATAACAAAATAAAAACATTAAACTTTAAGAATTTCATAACTTACCTCCATTCGGCAATTATATGTATAAGGTCATAAACCTGTGGGACCTGGTGCTCTTTTTATTTTTAAGACGCTATTAAATGTAAAAAGGTTGCCTGCGGTGGAATAATTTATTCAGTTCATAGTTTATTGTTTATAGTTAAAAACCATAATCCAGCAACCATGAACCAGCGACCATGCACTAGAAACTCTTTTCCCCTCTTCCCTTAATCCTAACTAACCTTCTTAATCTCCTACCTTCTTATCTTCTAAGGATTTTAACTGTCCTCTGCCCTCTGTAATCTGACTCAACCAATCTGCATAGCTAGATCATTTATTTCATTGAGGAGTTCCATTTTTTTTCTGTAGCAGATCAGGAGCAATTTATTTGCCTCCGGGTTTTCGGGATGTCTATCAACTGCTGCTTTACAAATCCTGATCGAATCATCGATTATCTCCAGGTTTTTTTTGAACACTGCTGCAAGTTCCGGGCTGAGTTCAACATCCCTGGACTCTATTGCCCGGTCCAGGGCTTCAATGGCAGATTGATAATGCTCTTCCGCTATTTTTAAATGATTTAATGCGATTCTTTCCTGATGATTATCTAAGTTGTCTATATAAGGGAAACCGTAGTAAACCAGAGGTATCAATATTATAATAACAAGGAGTGTGCTTAAGGCGAATGACCATCCCCCGGAATATAGAGGAAAATTCCCAAAAAAACTGTTTCTCCCTATCCTTGCCTTACGGTCCTTTTTGATCACCTGTTTTTTAATCTCGGGCCATAAATCCCTGGAAGGCTGGATAGTCTCCAGTTCTTTTGCATTATCGGCTATGGTTCCCATATCAATAAGCAGGTCCCTGCAGTCCGTGCATTCCTGTATATGGCTTTTCAAACTCCGGATCTCTTTAATTTCCAGCAGGTTATCCACATGATCATTTATAAATCTTTGTGCCTTTGAACATTTCATTTTATGTACCCCTGAGAAAATTTCTTATCTTCATCCTTGCTTTAAATAACTGGGATTTGGCCGTACCTTCCGAGCTTTTCATTATCTTTGCTATCTCAGCATGAGTAAAACCTTCAACATCGTGGAGCTGAAAAACGATTTTCTGTTTAGGCGGCAGAATTTTTATTGCCTGTTCAAGCTGCTCCCTGACCTGATTTCCGCTATTTTCAGAACTGCCAACATTTTCTATCTCCTCCAGGGAGACTTCCCTTGTTTTCCCCTTTTTCCGAGCGTAACTCATACATGTATTAACTGCTATCCGGTAAAGCCAGCTGTTGAATGCCCCGGGAAATCTGAGTTTTTTGATATTTATAAAGATTTTTATAAAGATATCCTGGAGCAGGTCCTCCGCCAGGGAAGAATCTCTTGTGAAACGATAGGCCAGGTTCAAAAGGGATGATTTATATGCAATATACACTTTCTCCATTGCATCAGTGTCTCCACCCTGACAACGATTTACTACATCAAGGAGAAAATCTTTGTTTTTAAAATCGCAATACTCTATCTGCTCTCTTTTTACACTGGATGGCTTCAAGTTTCCTCTACTCTTTGCAAAAAGTTCTCTTATTTATATTAAAGACTCTATTATATACAAAATGGTTGCCTGTTGTGGGAAAAATTGTTTTTATAATATCCTGGATAGATTTCTACAGTATAAAACAGGATTAAGCGCAGGCAAATAAAATATGATTACTGGAAGTTATGTAAATTTACACAAAAAAGGATAAAAATATGGCGAAAAAATCCGGCATCCTGAAGATTTTTCTCAGAAAATGTTTTTTCAAATCTATTCTCTGGACTGTTTTATCTGCTCTGTTAACGGTATTTCTTTTTAGTTCCTGCCATAAACAGCAGCATGCATTTTCATCTTCCGATGCAGTGTGGATTGGAACCTGGGGCACCGCTCAGCAGATTGTTGAACCACACAACATGCCGCCTGAACCAGGCCTGAGCAATAATACTCTTCGGCAGGTTGTCCGGGTTTCCATTGGCGGAGAGCGCCTCAGGGTTCGTTTCTCAAATGAATTCGGCTCCATTCCTGTGATCCTGAAAGCTGTCCATTTTACTGCCTCGACCGGAGGAAGTTCCATAAATCCTGAGATGGATGTTGATCTGAAATTTGACGGTAAATCCATGGCCTCCATTGATCCTGGTTCGACGGTATCTTCAGACCCTTTCACATTTCTATTAAAACCCCGCTCTAACGCTGCCATAACAATTTATTTCGGCGATACAGCACCGGACGTGACCGGGCATCCGGGATCGCGGACTACTTCATTCCTGCAGACGGGAAATATAGCAGATGCTGCAAATTTGCCCGATGCTGCAAAAACTGATCACTGGTATATAATAGACAGTATTGACGTAATGGCCCCGGAATCCACAAATGCTGTCGTGGTCCTGGGCAATTCAATTACTGACGGGCGCGGCTCCGGTACAAATAAACAAAATCGCTGGCCCGATGAACTGGCACGTCGTCTTCAAGAGAATCCCGAAACCGCAAATATAGCGGTTTTGAATATGGGAATAGGGGGTAATTGCGTACTCCGTAAATGCCTTGGTCCAGCTGCTGTCACACGTTTTGATAACGATGTACTAAGACAGGAGGGGGTACGATGGTTAATAATACTTGAAGGAATAAATGATATCGGCCAGGCCCGGGGACGGGAAGGTTCGGCTGAGGTAGCGAATAGATTGATTACAGCCTACGAACAGATGATCGACCTTGCGCATTCTAAGGGGATTCTTGTATATGGGGCTACATTGCTGCCCTTTGGCAGTTCCTTTTATGATTCAAAATGGCATGAATCCGCCCGGCAGACCGTCAATGACTGGATAAGGAACAGCAATCGTTTTGACGCAGTCATTGATCTTGACAAGGCCCTGGCTGACCCTGAAAACCCGTCTCGCATGTTGCCTGCCGCTGATACAGGCGATCATCTACACCCGAATGAGACGGGTCATAGAATGATGGCGGAAGCGGTAGATCTAAAGCTTTTTATGAAGCGGTAAATCAGGCTGAAGCAATTTAGGCTGAAGACTATTAGCAAAAGAAATCCAAAGCTTTCGCTAATAGACTAACAAGCCTTCAGCCTAATAAGCTATGGGAAGCTACAAACCAAGGACTAAAAACTATAAACTGTTTTGTTCATTGCTCATTGTTTACCCTGTTAAATGCTGCTTCGCAGCCCGCCGTGCGGATTTAACAGGGTGAATTGATTATTGCTAATTGCTAATTACTGATTGTTCATTGATTTGTCTCCTAATCCCGTGTATCATGGGAAAAATAATTTCCGGGAGATTCTGGGACAGAAATAACATACATGACAATATAAGCATAAAGGAGTGCAGATATGAAGAAGAAATGCCTTATTTGGAATTCACTGATGCTGGCCTTATGTTTAACTATTATGCCGGTTTCCGGGCAAACTGAACAAAGTTGTGTTGATTGTCATGGTTCTGTAACACCGGGAATTGTAAACGACTGGAGCCTGAGTAAACACGGTGAAAATGGTCTGGGATGTGATGTATGCCACGGGGAAGATCATCAATCAGCAAGTGATGTAGCGAAGGTTCAGATACCATCACCTGAAACCTGTGCGGCCTGCCATGATACTCCCGTGGAACAATATAAAAAAGGAAAGCACGGCCTGGCCTGGGCAGCAATGAATGCAATGCCCACAATGCACCAGCAACCCGCTATGCTCACTGAAGGCATGAAAGGTTGCGGAGGATGTCACAAAATCGGTATAAAAACAGAGGCTGACATCAAGTTGATCAAAGAGAGTTCCCCCGGGTTCGGGACAGCATCATGTGATTCCTGCCATACGCGACATACTTTTTCAGTGAAGGAAGCCCGGCAGCCCCAGGCATGTCAAACCTGCCACATGGGTTTTGATCATCCCCAATGGGAAATGTACTCCACTTCCAAGCATGGAGTAAGATATCTGCTGAAACAGAACGGCGTCCTGCCTGATTCCGTGTCCGCTCCAACATGCCAGACATGCCACATGCAGGATGGCAACCATGAGGTACGTACCGCGTGGGGCTTTCTGGCTGTACGCCTTCCCATGCCGGAAGACAAGCAATGGGCAAAAGACCGGGCTACGATCCTTCAGGCTTTAAATGTTCTTACCCCCGAAGGGAGTGTTACAAGCAGGCTGGAGGTTGTTAAGGGTGCCCAGGTTGCGCGTTTGAACCAGGAGGACTGGGACAAGGAAAGGAACAAAATGCTTGACACCTGCAGCCAGTGTCACAGTGAAAATTTCGCAAAGGCAGAACTTGAGAAAGGAGACCTGACGATAAAGGAAGCGGATCGTTTAATGGCGGAAGCCATTAGGATCATAGCGGGCCTTTATAAGGATGGTGTGATTTCCAAACCGGAATCATATGAGTTCGCCTTTCCTGACCTTCTTACTTTTCATGATGCTCCAACTCCAATCGAACAGAAGCTTTTTGTCATGTTTCTGAAACATAGAATGCGGACCTTTCAGGCCGTCTTCCATTCCAACCCGGATTACGCCCTGTGGTACGGCTGGAGTGCTTTAACGCGAGACCTGTCAGAAATAAAATACGTGGCAGAGAGTTTGAGAAGGGATTATAAAAGATAAGTAAAAATTGCACTATTTCTCTGTTTCTTTTTTCTTTTCTGAAGGCGGAACAAATATTTCAGCCTGGTCATCGGGGGATGTTGCCACATAAATGGACCTGCTTGGAAAGGCAAAGCCGGTTCCTGCTTCTTCCACTATCTCCTTTATTTTATAGGCAAGCGCTTCCTTGATTTCAAGCCATTCTCCCCAATTAGTTGTTCTTGTGAAGCAGTAGACCATAATATCAATGGACGAATCATTAAACTTGTCAATACGGACGAATACAGGCACTTCCGGAGGATGAGCAAAATCCTTTGACTCAAGTATGTATTTCTCAATGCTGTCCCGAATCTCCTTGAGCATATCGATCGTCGTGCTGTATTCCACACTGATTTGCCAGTAGATTCTTCTATGACTCATGCCGCTGAAATTTATAAGAGAATTATCAGAAAGCTTTGAGTTGGGTATATAGACAGGAGCCTTGTCAAACCTCCGCACAAAGACGGATCGAAAACCTATTGCCTCTACTGTTCCCTCAACCACACCTTCAACCTTGATCCAGTCGCCAATATTAAATCTTTTTTCCGCGATAATCAGGATGCCAGAAATAAGGTTTTTAAACAGGTCCTGGGCGCCAAGGGCTACAGCTACACCTATCAATCCCAGCCCGGCTATGATTGGGCCTATCTTAATCCCCCAAACTTCCAGGATAGTTGCTGAACCTAAAAAGATAAATGTTATCTTGATAGCTTTGATGAGCCATTCCACCATGGCAGCGTTAAAGACGTTTTCAAGCCCCCGTATCAGGAAAGACATGGGTTCAATGAGTTTGATCAGTATCCAGAATATTACATAAACAATCAGAGAGCGAACAAGGCGGTCTGCAATGAGTGCATACACTCCGGAAAGGGCCAGGTACTCAGTTGAGACGAAGATTCCTATAACCACGGGAATAAAGGCTATCGGTTTTTCCAGTATTTCCAGCACTTCATCATCAAACAGAGTTTCAGTTCTTTTCGTCATGGTCTTTAATCTGGATATAACACGATTGGAAAACATCTTCCTGATAAGAAGGAACAGGATAAAAATCAGCGCGGCTATTATTATCCGGCTAATATCAATGCCGTAAAGCCCCTGCTGCCAGACTTCCTTGATGATCCCCCAAAACCTGATCATTGTATCCATGTATTTTCCTGAAAATAAATTTTAACACGTCAAATAGAAAAAATTGAATCAGGGCGTATAATTTTTCCAATCCAGATCGACAAAAAAAGACCTGGCCCTGGCACCCTATTTTTTTGATTTTTTATTCTTTAAAGCGACGTATTTTGGCCTTCCTGCTTTTGTTTTTTCTTTCTTCACCGTATGGCCGGATGCCTCCTCGGTAATGCTGGCATCGATAAAGATGAAGGGCTTGCCCACACGTTTTATATCCAGCGGGCAATGCATTACACCCTTTGGGATGAAGATATAGCAGGGATAATTTATTTTTAAGATTTCATCACCATAGGTAAATTCAACATCCGCGTCGAAGTCGGCAAAATTAGTAGTGTCCCCGATAAGGTAAACCCACTGGTCGAAGGGGTGTTTGTGGGGCGGATAACCCAGTATATCAGGTTTTGTAATACGGGCAAATCCCATAGCCAGCGCCGAATCAGTTTCCATGGGTCCCAGCCCGGTTACCATGGGTTCTTTAATAGTGTCGTGTATGGATTTCCAGGGTTTCAATTCAACTACATTAGGTTCGCGTACAACGTTTTCTATTTTAACCATACTTATCTCCTTTAATTGAAATTAGTTTGTATTTTTAATAAATAACTATCGGGAAACCGAGATTAAGTCAATATTATACTGTTAGTTGCGGGTAGCACGTTGTGGGTGGTTTTCAATTATCAATGATCATTGGTTATTGATCATTGCTTATTGTTCATTGTTCAATACTTCCACCATTTTTCCATGAATACCGGGGCAGGAAGCCAGGGTGCTCACTCCAAATGGGTTGTATGGATTTCCTTCGTAATCAGTGATAATTCCGCCGGCCTCCCGGACAATAATGCTTCCGGCTGCCGTGTCCCATGGTTTTAATCCCTGCTCCCAGAATCCATCCAGTCTTCCCGCTGCCACATAACAGAGATCAATAGACGCGGCACCTGCCCTCCTTACTCCCTGGGCCCGGACAATCATTCTTTTCAGATATTCCAGGACCTCGTCGGGATTTTCATGTATATCATAGGGAAATCCTGTCCCGGCAAGTGATTCCTCCAGGCTCTCCTTGTAAGACACCCTTATGGGCTTTTTATTAAGAAGGGCACCCCCGCCCTTTTCTGCCTCAAAAAACTCATCCAAACAGGGATTATACACAATACCGGCTACTACCTCATTTTTCACCTGGAACCCTATCGATACTGCGAAAAACGGAAAAGAATGGGCAAAATTGGTGGTCCCGTCAAGGGGGTCTACTATCCATAGCCGGTCTGATACTTCACCCTTTTCTCCTGCTTCTTCCGACAGGATACGGTCATAAGGAAAAACGCTGCTTATCGCATCAATCAGGACCTTTTCCGACATAAGGTCCGCTTCGGTTACAAGATCTATTTCTCCCTTTTTTGATATACTTTTGATATTGCCGTATAACTCTTTTAAGACCCTGCCCGCTTCTATTGCCGCTTGACGGGCTGTTTCCATCTCTTTTATCCACATACCTAAATAAACTCCTGATAAGACAAAAAAATATCATGACAAGACACCTTTTCGGGAATATATAGGGAAAATTCCTGTTTGTCACCATAGAAAATATTAAACCATAAGTTATTGATGCTTCAGTACATTTCAGGCGGCACAGGGTAATGTATGATATTTATTATTTACATTTAATTGACATATTAATAATATCTGCTTAATTTTATTAAATATTTAACGAATTTTTTTATAATCCTATTTCTGAAACAAATTTTTTTATTAAAAATGACCAGTGCTGTTATTACCAACATACAGGGTTATTCCATCCATGACGGACCGGGTATCAGGACGGTTATTTTTTTCAAAGGTTGTCCCCTGTCATGCAGGTGGTGCGCTAACCCCGAATGTATTTCCGGGAAACCGCAGGTGGGTTTTAATGAAATCCTTTGCCAGGATTGCGGCAAGTGCATTGAAGTATGCCCGAACAATGCGATCAGCCTCGACAGGGATAAACACCGTATAGATTATTCATCCTGTGAAGTATGCGGTGAATGTGTTGATAATTGCAGTTATGAGGCTCTTGTTAAATATGGAACCCTGATGACCGTTGATGAGGTCTGGGATGAAGTGAAACGTGACAAGATTTTCTATGATACATCTAAAGGCGGGATTACTGTTTCGGGCGGGGAGCCCCTGCTTCACCCGGGTTTTGTAAAGGAATTGTTTGAGTTGTGCCGCAAAGAGCAGATAGGAACCTGTGTTGAAACATGCGGATTCGTGAATCCAGGCACGTTCAAGGAAGTTATGCCGGTTACAGATTTGTTTTTATTTGATCTTAAACATCTGGATTCAGGCATTCACAGTGAATGCACCGGGCATCACAATGAAAAGGTTCTTAAAAACGCCGCCCTTTTAATAGAAGCTGGAGCGGACCTTATTTTCCGCCAGCCCTTGATACCGGGCATAAATGATTCCGAGATAAATATTGAGGCTGCCTCAGCATTTTTAAAAAGTCTTGGTGAAAAGGCATTGAGGCTGGAGCTTATGCCCTTTCACAAAATGGGCAGGGATAAATACAAGGCGCTTGATATGGAATATTCTATGGGCAATCTTGAAATAATGAATAATCAAGATATTGAAACCATAAAGAAGGCATATACTGATCGCGGAATTGATTGCGCGATCTCACGATGAAACAAGGAGAAAAAATGTCTGATGTTGACAGCAAACTGCTGGACAGGATCGATGAATTAACCCTCAGCGATCGTATTCAGCAATGGAAACATGCAGTGAAATCATCCGAGTGGAAACTTTTTGCTGACAGGGAGAGGTGGACTGTAACCTCATGGCGTGAAACAGAAGGGGAAGATATCCAGATCCGCCGCGCAAAATTACTAAAAAAAATCCTTGATAATATAGAAATACGCATTCAGGATTATGATGTAATTGTAGGACGCTTGACTCCCAATGTTATAGGATGCGCTACTTCCTTTGATATATCAGGGGACTATATACCCGACCTGTGGAGTGATAAGGGTGAACTCAACGTTACCATGGATGCAAATGTCGGGCTTGATAATGAAAGCATAGATATCCTTCGTAACAGTGCCCGGTTTTTCAGCGGCAAAACTGCCCCTGAAATGACTTGCAAGGCATGGGATGAGCTTGTCGGCACATGGGCCAAGGATGCCGAGCAGGCAAAAATAAAAGATCCGACACTGGATGTTGGAATATTTGCCCAATGCACATCAGTGCTTCTCTGGGAAAAAATTCTGAAAAATGGAATCCGGAGTTTTATTGATGAGGCTCAGGCTAATATTAACGAGTTTACCATGAACCAGGAATCAGACATTGATAAGCTGTATTTCTGGAAATCAGCCATCATTGTCTGTGAAGCCGCTATTAATCATGCCCACAGGTATGCAGCCCTGGCAAGAAAGATGGCTGAAACCGAAGGGGATGAAAAGCGCAAAGTCGAACTTCTTAAGATAGCACACATTTGCGAACATGTGCCCGAGTATCCTGCCCGCACTCTTCAGGAAGCACTACAGTGTATGTCCATAGTTGGCGTATGCAAGAACTATGAGAACCCGATGCACAATAATCCCCAGTGGGGACGCGGTGATCAGTATTTATACCAGTACTTTATCAATGATTTGAATAACAGCAGTATTACCCTTGTAAGAGCAGCTGAATTACTAGCAGAACTTATAGGCCGCTGGGGAACTCAAACCTTTGTTGCAGCCGAGAGCTTAAAGGAATCTCACCAGATTAATTTCGCAATCAACAATATAATGCTAGGAGGTGTGGACAGGAACGGTGTAGATTCTTCAAATGAATTAAGCTATCTTTTTATGCATGTTGTAGGCCTCCTGCAGTTATCATCTCCCACAGTTGGACTCCGCTGGAATAAGGGAACACCCGACTGGTTAATGAACAAGGCAATCCGTACAAATATGGTTACCAAGGGGGGAATACCTCTTTTTGAAAATGATGAAGTTGTAATATCTCATTTTGTTAAGGACGGAATACCCGTTGAGGAAGCCAGGGAATGGTGCGGACTGGGCTGTGTATACCCGTGCCTGCCATCCAGGGCCGAGCACTATGGTGCCGAGGGAGTTGCAGCCATTAACCTTGCTGCAATGCTTCACCTCGCACTACACAACGGTGTTGATATTAACGGTAAACTTACAGGAGTAGAGACCGGAGATCCCGGAGAGTTCAAACATTTTGAAGACCTTTATAATGCCTTAATAGAGCAGCATAAATTTATTACTAACCGGATCTTCTGGCTGGCTTCAGTCGCCAGAAAAGAACAACCGAAACACCTGCGTCTTCCTTTTTTGTCTGTAGTGGGAATTGAAAAAACCATGGACGATGGTCAGGACCTGCTTATACCGCACCCTGATTATTCCATGTTCGGCATTTCAGACCGGGCCATTATAGATGTTGCTGATTCTCTTATATCGATTAAAAGGCTTGTGTTTGATGAAGGCAAGCTGACAATGGGTGAACTTCTTAAAGTACTGGACAGCAATTTTGAAGGCGCCGATGGAGAAGAGATACAGCAAATGTGTTTTGCCCAGCCTAAATACGGTAATGACATTGACGAGGTTGACAGTCTTGTAAAAAGGATAAGCAAAGACTCATATGATATCATCAGGAGCTATGATAACGCTCCCTTTAGAAAATATCTTGTAGCAAGAGAAGGGCTGGCCTGGCATTACTTTGGAGGGCTTGGCGTAGGAGCCCTTCCAAACGGACGAAAGGCCCTGGAACCTCTTAATGACGGGTCACTTTCACCCATGAGGGGTGCTGACAAGAAGGGACCCACTGCGGTTTTGCGCTCTGCCTTGAAAGCGGGTTCTGATGAGTCATATGCTTCCGTCCTGAATCAGAAATTCTCCTCATCCATTGTACAAAGTGAAGAAAGCATAGACAAACTTGTAGCCTATACAAATACCTTTATGCTGAATAACGGTTCTCACATCCAGTACAACATGGTGGATACTAATGAACTGAGGGATGCCAAGCTAAATCCTGAAAAACATAAGGACCTGATTGTTCGGATTGGCGGTTTCAGTGCTTATTTCACACAGCTGTCTCCCGGCATCCAGGACGATGTTATAAACAGGAGTGAGCATAATATATAATAGACATCCCTGCCCTACAAAAATCTTCAGTAAAGTAGGTAGGGTGGGGTTTTACACCCCACCACATAATTAATTTACGCCAGCATTCCAGCATTTTATAATTTTACAGGTAAACAATAAATCTCGATTATACGTTAAATTGATCTTTCCGGTGGCATATGAAATACCACCCTACGAAAACCCCCAATAGATATGGTGGATCAGGAAATAGTAAGGTAATCCTTTCCTACCAAAAAACAATTGACAAATAAAACATATTTCGTTACATGTAACATAATTCAATAATCCCTGTTTTTTGTTACATGTAACGCTTAAACATAGGTAACTTATGGTAATTTCAGGAAAAGATAGAATAAGAAAGTATAGGGAAAAACAGAAATTAAAAGAGAACAAGGTATTGCAGATAATTATTAAAAAGGAATCTGCCGAAATACTTGAAGCCCTGAAAAATGTTTTAACGAAAAATAAAAAATATACAAACGGTGAGATAATTGATTTTGTCCTATTGCTGGCCCAAAAAGCCCTTGATGAATGCGATAATGATTTTTTAGTAAAAGTACTCTCTGAATTTAAGGAAAAGTATTAATAAATCTCCATTGACACTATTCAGCCCGGGGAGATATTGTTGCGGTGACTATAAAGCAGAATAGCGAGGTGTTAAAAGATACATGCCTGAATATCATGAAATAACAGTTCTGCCTGAGGGGAATAAGATACAAGCTGAAGCAGGCAAAACCCTGCTGGAAAATATTGCCGATCACTTTGACATCAGGGCTGACTGCGGGGGCCTGGGTGTGTGCGGTAAATGCCGTATAATAGTGGAAACAGCTGATGTCCCTGATTTAACCGATGTTGAGAATGACCACCTGTCTCCGGGCCTTATTGCTTCCGGTTATCGGCTCGCCTGCCAGTTGATTATCGACCGCCCTTTAACAGTGAGATTATCTGATGCCGGTCAGGACCGCGGCCATGTTGAAGCTAAAAAGGTCTTCTCCGGACCATATCCCGTAAATCCCGCGATAGACCTGCCTGAAGAAAAGAGATGCCTCGGTCTGGCAGTAGATCTTGGCACCACAACAATAGCTGGATACCTGTGCGATCTCCACAAAGGAAACATAGTCAGCTCATCCGCTACTATTAATCCTCAACGAAGGTATGGTGACGATGTAATAAGCAGGATAAATATGACGGGCGATGGAAATGACTCCCTGAAGAAGCTCCAGGGGCTCGCGCTGGATGCAATATCCTACCTGGCAGACACATGCCTCAGGGAAGTAAAAGGTTCCCGTAAAGACCTTTATGGTATTACAGTGGCAGGGAATACTACAATGGAGCATATCCTCGCGGGCCTTGATGTAAGCGGTCTTGGCAGAACTCCCTTTAGACCGGCCACTTATTCGGAAATAAACCTGCTGGCAACGGACCTCGGTCTTGATTTTATGCCTGAAACCAAGTTTGTAATATTGCCTATTATAGCAGCTTTTGTCGGCGGAGACACCCTGGCCTGCTTGCTGGCGGACAAACCGTACACCAGGGATGATATTACGCTGATTGTGGATCTCGGGACAAATGGCGAACTGGTCCTTGGAAACAAAAATGGAATGTGGACAACCAGCTGTGCTACAGGCCCGGCCCTGGAAGGAGCACAACTCTCCTGCGGCATGAGGGCTACACTCGGGGCAATAAGCGCCTGCAGCATTGATCCTGATTCCTACGGATTTACATACACAACTATAGGAGATAACAGCTCCCAGCCTCCCCTTGGTTTTTGCGGTTCCGGGATACTTGATCTTGTGGCGACAATGATCAGGGCAGGGATGGTTAAATCCGGCGGTAATTTTAATAAGGATATCCCGGGATACACTCCTGATAAAAAGGGTGGCATTGCAAAGATGGTGTTGATCCCTCAGGAAAAAAATCCGGCACATGTAGAAATATTCGCCTCCCAGCATGACATACGCCAGGTTCAGCTTGCAAAGGCGGCTGTTGTAACAGGCGTTCGTTTTCTTATGGAAAAAGCGGGAGTAAAAAAGATAGACCGGACTATTCTTACCGGAGCCTTCGGAAATGCCTTTGACTGGAAAAGCGCGGTAACAATTGGTATGCTGCCTGAGCTCGAACTGCTTGGTGAAGTTTCCTCAAGAGATAATCTTGCCGGAGAAGGGGCTGTAATGGCGCTTCTGGACAAGGAAACCCGTAAGGAAGCCGAAAAGATAAAAAGCAAGACTCAATATATGAACCTTGCAGAACAGCCGGATTTTATGGAACGGTTTGTGGATAATACAGGCTTCTCAGAAGCGAGAGATTAGGAACATATTCCTTGCAGAGCCCACAGAGATCGCTGAGAAAAAGAATTTTTACGCTGGGTTCCCCGGTCAAACCGGGGAATGGCGAAATGAGCTTTTAAGGCATTCAACCTCTATGCCTACCCCTTGTGCCCTGTGCCTTGAGCCTTGCGCCACACACCAAATCTATTTTATTAGGTGCTCTAACAAATCTAAAAATGTCTTATCTGTTCAAGGCTATCCGACTTAACTTATATACCGCTTCACCAAGTTTTGGATGAAATTTCTTTTCCAGTGACATCGCAAACACGGCTACCGGAGGCTTTTCAGGCTGACAGTAATAATTTATAAATTCTTCAAGGCCGGCATAAAGGTCTTCCTCTGATGCGTCAGGATCAATATCCGGCGGTGCAATTCCTAAAAAGAGTTTGTCACCGTATTTATTATACAGCATTTTTTGGTCATTCATCGGTTGCGGCGTCCATGACTGGACACCAGCCTCGATGTAGATAGGGGCAAGCATCTCCGTCTTTCCGCAGGAGTGCATGTCAGCAAAAACTCCTTTGCCGTGAATATGTGCAAGGACCTTCTTTAATGAAGGCAGTATCATTTTCCTCACAGTGTCCGGCGAAAAGAACGGGGCCCGCTGGGAACCCCAGTCATCATGAAAGGAAATTATTCTTGGATTAGAGTATTCAACATATTTATCAACAAGTTTACAGTAAAAATCAGCCTGCGTGTCAAAAAACTCCAGTATCGCGTCCTCCTGGTCTTCATCAATGAGGGCCATTGCCGCTTTATCGAAATCCATAAATGAAATGAGACGCTCGAAAATACCATTAAGGATAGTTACAAAAGATACCCTGTTATCATCAGGATCCATGGCCTCTCTCAATGTTTCCCACTTGTAATCATCCAGGTCAGGAAATGTAATCTTTTCCTTCCAGGTGTTCATATCAGTTATATACGGATCTCCCGGTTTGCGCGTGGCGCCCATTGCAACAGGAACAAAGACCCATTCAAGTCCGAAGAAATCTTTTCCGCCCTTCAGGCGGGCTTCATTATCAGGTAGAAAACCTCCCATCTCCATCCTTATGTCATTCATGCTCGGGATCCAGAGAGGCCTTTCGCCTTTTATGATCAGCTCATAATTTTCAGCAGGTGTTATTGGCGTATTGTACTTTGGCAATGGCGGCATTCCCGGAAAGGGCGCAGGATATTCTCCGACTTTTTTTAATTCATCTTCAGAAAATGGTATTCTATCCATTCCAGCATCTCCTGTATGAAAGGGGTGGGTTGATAAATCTTTAAATTACAAATAACTGCTTATTTAATATTATTCTCCAAATTAGCCAGCCCTCCGTATCAAGCTACTGCGAAGGACGGGTTTATGAAAATATCTATAGCGCGAAGGGCTCGGGGATCTTTTGAAATGATCAAACTTGGCACAGTGGTATTCATCATCGCGCTCCTCCATCGACCGGCATGCAGCAACCTGTTACGATGATTTTTGATGAGGACTGAATCCCCTTACTTATAAATTCTACCTGCACGCCTGACAGGTATGTATTCCAACTTTTTTCAAAGACCTTTCGGTCATGGAAAAAGATTGCTGAGCCCCTTGTCGAAGATCCCGAAGTTTTGGCCGGGGATTCCCAAAATTTGATTATTTTATTACTGACCACCGAATTTTATCCTTGAAAGCCTGTAAAGCTCCTTCCTGAAGGCAGGCGTCTGCATGGCCATGGCATAAAAATTCAGGAGTGCCGGTTTGTCCGGATGGCAGTATTTTTCTACAAAATCCGCCGCGGCAGCTCTTTGCTCATCTTCGGTTGCGCTTTCGGGCAAAGGCTCTGGATTTATCCCGATAACCAGCTTATCTCCGTATTTTTCATAAAGCATATGTGAGTCATTCATGGTCTGGGGACCCCATGAATCCCATCCGGCCTCTATAATCTGGGGAACCTGCATTTCAAGATGCCCGCAGCTGTGAAGGTCCGCCACAAGCTCCCTGTCGTGGATGCAAGCAGTGACTCTTTTCATGGCCGGTACAACCATTTCCCTTGCCGTAGCAGGGGAAAAGAAAGGAGCCCTCTGTGAACCCCAGTCATCGTGTATCGTAATTCCATCAATATTATAATACTCTATCATTCGGTCAACAATAGCAGTGTACAGGTCTGTCAGCTTCTCAAATAAAGCCTTAACAGCATCCTTCTGTTCTTCATCAATGAGCGCCATTACAGCACAATCAAAATCCATGAATGATATTAATCTTTCAAAATAGCCTGTCATAAAAAAGGGCTGGACAAACAGACCGCTTTTAAGAAATTCACGGTTTGCTTCTGCTGAACCCTTCCAGTCCCAGCTGTCAATGTCAGGGAATACTACTTTGTCCTCCCATTCATTTGCATCCGAAAGCAGAGGAGACCCCGGTTTAACCATTGAACCGTTTGCGACTTCTACATATTCCCACTCAATACCAAACATGTCTTTGCCGCCGAATTCTTCACGTTTCAGGGGATTCGCTTCAATTACAAGTGCCCTTGCTATGTTATCAGGGATAATCCGGGGATTGAACATGGAAATGTCAATAGGTGTGACCTGCCAGACAGGATCCTTGTTTATCAAGGCCCTGCAGGCTTCTTTGGGCGTAACTGGATAATTGTAGATTGCGGTACCGGGCAGGTTAGGGAAAAAACCGGGTATTTCACCGACGATTTTTAATTCATCTTCCGAAAAGGGGATTCTGCCCATGGGCGTTCTCCATTTAACCAGGTTTTACGATAGATATCATAATGAGGACTGCAGAAAATTTTTTCAAGCAGCAGGTCACTACAGCAAAAACGGATTTTTAGTATCTCACCACAGCTGAACATGAAACTGCCGGAAGCCGGATACTTTACCTCAATGTTCTTCAGAATTTAAATGAATCAGCCGGGGTATTTATTGCTCCGGTCCCGTTTTCACGGGACCGAAAAACAAACTCCTTAAGCAATAATGCTTTTTGCCAGATCAGCGGCAGATGCAGCATCCTCTGCATATCCATCAGCGCCTATCTCACTGGCATAGTCGGCTGTAATAGGAGCACCGCCCACAATAATTTTCACCTTGTCCTTCAGGCCGGCATCCACCAGGGCTTTTACAGACTCGGAGAGGGCAGGCATAGTGGTTGTAAGAAGGCAGGATAAAGCCGCGACTTTGCAATCATCATTACCATTGACAGCTTCAATGAATTTATCAGCGGACACATCTACGCCAAGATCCACAACTTTAAAACCTGCTGATTCAATCATAAGAGCTACCAGGTTTTTACCAATGTCATGAAGGTCACCGGTTACCGTGCCGATCACACATGTTCCCAGAGAAGTTGAAGCCTCTCCGACAAGCAGGGGTTGAAGAACTTCAACGCCCTTTTTCATAGTATGGGCAGCCATCAGCATTTCAGGGACAAATATTTCAGATTTCTTGAACTTATCACCTACAATACCCATAGCGTCAATCATGGTATTGAGGACTTCTATTGCACCGCTTCCTTCGTCAATTGCCGCCTGAACAGCTTCTGCTATCTCTTTCTGTTTACCTTTTTCCGTTAGTTCTTTTACTTCTTCTAATTTAGACATACAATGCCTCCCTTTTTTATTTATTTTTTAGTGCCAAACAGCTCTTCTCTATAGGCACTTATATACTCCAGACAGAAATCATCCTTCTCCAGTAATACCTCCGTCGCATAAAGCAGTCCTAATGAATCGTTATTTGTGGGATCCAGAATAGCACTGTCCATGCCGGCAGTCATAGCCATTACAAGAAACGCCTGGTTTAAATATTTTCTTGCTGGCAAACCGAAGGAAATATTACTGAGTCCGCTGGTTATATGTATTGCCGGATACATTTCCTTTATTGTTCTTGTTACTTCAGCAAAAGCTGTCAGGGCCGTGGTATCTGTTGAACATGTAACCACCAGAGGATCGATAAATATCCTTGATGGATCGATCTTAAACTCTTCTACTCTTTTCATAAGGGCTTCAAAAACATCGATGCGCTTTTTCTTATCGGGAATTCCGCTGTCATCACAAAGCAGTGCCACACATGACCATTCCGTATCAGCGATAACCGGAAAGACCGCGTCAATCTTATCACCTTCCATTGAAACAGAGTTTACCAGGCCGGGCTTATTACAGAACTTTAATGCTTCCGCACACACATTGGCGCTCGGGCTGTCAACGCACACGGGAACGTCTGTGGCTTCCTGAATCAGTTCGATCATCCATTTAAGAGTCTCAACTTCAATTCCTTCTTCAACAGAAGCACAGCAGTCTATATAGGCCGCCCCTGCATCTGCCTGAATTTTTGCAAGGTGTTTTATTTTTTCCCCATCCTTTTCTTCAATGGCTTTTTTAACTGACGGAATAGAACCATTGATCTTTTCACCTATTATTATCATGAATAAATACTCCTTTGGGTGTAATTTTAATATTCCAGCAATAGATAACACTCTATTCGCCTGATTGATGCGGCTAAACCTCAAAACGGTTTTTGAATGTTCAACTTACACAAAAAACCAACCGCCCAACGGTCAACTGAAATATATCCGCAGGAATCAACCCGGACATTATTATTTCCCATAATAAGGAAATATAGTCAAGAAGGAATAGCTTAAATATTGCTTTGGATTAGACCTTTTTATATATCAATATCCAGCAGTTATGTTTTTTTCTGCCTGGTTTGATCTCCTCCATGGATAAAATAGGATATATTCAATTTCTTTAATTATTCATCAATTACCAGAGGAGGATATTTTATAGATTATTAAGTTATAAATACATTCAGCAAAAATTTCATTCCAGCAGAATTATGTTTCCTTCAAATTCGACCTGCTGCCCCTTTTTTATTTTTCTCCTTTTTCTATACTCAACCTCACCATCCACCTTAACAAGACCCTCTTCAGTAACAACCTTTGCCATCCCTCCGGTAGAACAAAGCCCGGTTACCTTCAAAAGTTTGATTAATTCAATCTGTCCATTTTCCGCTTTAAATTTCATTCTGCCCCTTCTAATCCCTGAACTTTCCCTGTTTGCCCGGCAATATGTTCTACAATCTTCCGGTCCGGAGAGGGAAATTTATATCTCGAAATCTCGAAAGGTTCGATCCATCTCATGTTCTGCCCTTCCCTTGGTGAAGCTATCCCCTCTGTAATAACACACTGAAAAAAATGAAGTTCAACAACCTTTGATTCATATTCATGCAGCACTTCAAAAAGTTCTTTTTCAATCCTGATTTTTATACCCAGCTCCTCCATTATTTCCCTTTCCATGCATTGTTCAAGGGTCTCCCTTTCCTTTTTTTTTCCGCCCGGAAATTCCCACAAACCTTCAAGGTGAACACCTCCCGGTCTTTGCGTTATAAGGAATTTTCCATCTTCCCATATCACTGCCGCGGTTACTGTTATCGGTTTCTTTTTTTGCATGGATAAAATGGGGATCTTTTATTTAAGGACTTCAATTCTTAACCTGAGATAGGATTCCTGTGCCTCCTCATTTTCCGGAGAAAGAGAGATTACTTTTTTATAATTTTCAAGCGCGTCATTCAAACGTCCCAGTTTTTCATAGAGTCTGGCAAGCTGCATAAGCGTCGATACATCATCAGGTTTTGTTTTTAGAATCCCGTTTATTAATGACAGGGCTTCCTTTTCATTTCCCGTCTTCAGGCAGGCTACTATTAAATACTTTTTTATTTCAATGTCATTGGGTCTATTTCTAAGACCGGTTTTCATGACATTTCTCATGGATTTATAGTCTTTTATTCCACTTAAATACTCAAAAATATAAAGATAGTACTCTGTTTTATTCGGTCTCGAATTCAGTATTTCAAGTGCCTGGGCATAGGCAAGTTTTTCTTTTTTCTGTTTTGTGTATATATCAAAAAGAAATTCCCTTGAGTCAATATCACTGGGTGTTGATTTGAGGTACCTGTTAAAGTATTCAACCGCGTTATTATAATTTCCTGATTCATGCTCCAGAACACCCAGGTTAAAAATAACTGTTTTAGAACCGGGAGCAATGGAAAGTATTTTTTTATAGGCTGATTTCAACGCCTTTTTATCTCCCCTTTTTTCCTCCATGCTTGATATCAGGTACCATGCCTCAACAGAATTGGGGTTTTTCTTCAATATCTGATTTAAATATGTTTCCGCCCTTTTGTACTGCTTCCTTTTTATCAGGCTTTCGGATAATTTCAGGCGGCTTTCCACATCGTCCGCCTTTAACTCAACAGCTTTACCTAAGTAACTGTCCGCGCTCTTCATATCTCCCGTGAGTTCATATAACGCCGAGATATTATAGTAGAGGTTAACATCGGTCTTATCTGTCTTAAGGGCTTTCAGGTAGGAATCTATTGCCTGTTTAGGCTGTCTGTTTTCAGAATACAGATACCCCAGTGACTTGTAAACTGGTCCCCGTCCATCCGCGGGAATTTTATCGACAATCTTTATATACTCTTTAATCGCTTCCTTTGTTTTCCCCGCCTTTTCCAGCGCGTGAGCAAAGTTAAGCCTCAGGCTGTAGTCATCAGGATTGAGATCAATCAGGCTGTTAAAAGTGGAGATTATTTTTCCCTTATCTCCCATTGCTTCATATACTTCAAGCAGCTTGAATATACTGCCTTCATCTCCCGATTCTTTCACTATTTTTTCCAGCAGCAAAGATGCCTTTTTCCATTCCTTAACCACTACATATTCATCTGCCAGCATACTTTCTATCTGCCGATCCTCATAGCCAAGATCAAGGGCTTTAACAAGTAAGGCAATTTTTTTATCACTTTTAATTGATCTTTTAGCCTTGTCTATCCAGTCTTCGACATATGGTTCAATGGTCATCTCAAAATGCCCCATATCCTCTGAATATCGCTTCACTTCAACTGGAAAAGAGTACCGGTTAAAAATATCTTTATCGGGCAGGAGTTCTGACAAGAGCATCTCTTCATATAAAAGGCTGTTAATATCAATGTCTGTTGAAACAATACGGACGCCCAGATTAAAATAGATGTTTGTAGAGATTTTTTTGATTTGCAGCCTGCTGTTTGGATTCAGCCTTACTGTTTCGCCATTTATGATTTTGAAAGGAGTTCCGTCCCTGGTTAGAACAATATAATTAAACTCAAGGGTCTTGGGATAGAGACAGGTATAAAACCAGTAGCCCCCGAAGAGAGCTACCAGTACTATTAATAAAATTACCAGAACACGTTTCTTTCCGGCTCCCGGTTTTTCTTTTATTATTCTTCGTGCCAAAACTTCCCTGTTATAATAGGCAGATTAAAAAAATTGAGTTCAGTCTACTTTCTCCCCTTTTTGGATCCGCCCTCCCAGGCAAGTAATATAGGGCTAGCGACGAATATGGAAGAATAGGTACCCACAAGAATACCTATTAACATTGCAAAAGCAAAATCATGAATTACTCCCCCTCCCAGGATAAACAGCGCGAGAACAACTATTAATGTTGTTGTAGATGTAAGGATTGTCCTGCTGAGGGTTTCATTAATGCTTGAATTAATGACTTCTTCCATTCCGCGTTTCCTGAATCGCTTTAGGTTTTCACGGATTCTGTCAAACACGACAATGGTGTCATTCAAAGAATAACCAACTATTGTCAAAAGAGCGGCTATGATTGCCAGGGATATTTCCCTGTCTGTAAGGGCAAAGGCCCCTATCGTAATGGAAACATCATGGATGAGCGCTATGATGGCACCCATCGCGTATTTCAGTTTAAGTACCCAGCAAAGTATAATCGTGACAAGAAGCGCGACAAGAATGAGCCATGTAATGCTGACTCCTGCTTTTGACGCAATATAAACCACCAGGGAAAGAGATACTGCCATAACAATACTCATAGCCCATTTAAGCTCAAAGCGTCCTGATATATAAACGGCTATAAACAATAAAGCGAAGAATATTGCATACAACGCCTTTTGCCTGAGATCCTCTCCTACCTTGGGACCTACCATTTCAACCCTTCTTATTTCTACTGATTCACCAAATTCATCTGACAGCACCTTCTTGACATCATCGCTGAGGCCTTCATTATCGCTGAGGCCTTTCTGTTCTAAATTGTTTTCTCTTACCCTTATAAGGACTTCAAACTGATCCTCTTCACCAAATTCCTGAATAATGCTTTCCCCGAGGCCGATTGGGTTTAAGGCTTCTTTTATTTCTGCAGGGCTGTGTTTTGCTCCAAGCTTTGCCTGAATTAAAATACCGCCTGAAAAATCCACTCCAAGATTCGGGCCTCCCCTGGAAATAAGTAATATGGCGGTGAGAAGAAGCAGACATATAGAAAGAAAAAAGGCGACTTTTCTTTTACCGATAAAATTAATATTTATACCATCTTTAATAAATTGCATAAACAAACTCCCACTATAGAAGGTTGTGGATTGTCATTTAAATACTCAGCTTTTTCCAGTTCAAACGGTGGAAGAGATAGTCAAAGAAGACTCTCGTAACAAAAACCGCGGTGACAAAGCTTGCCACAATACCAATACTAAGGGTTACCGCGAAGCCTTTCACAGGACCCGTACCGAACTGAAACAATACCAGTGCCGCGATAAAGGTAGTTACATTGGCATCAAGAATGGTGACAATGGCCTTGCTGTAACCGCTTTCAATGGCTGTTCTTGATGTTTTGCCCAGCTTAAGTTCTTCACGAATCCTTTCAAAGATAAGGACATTGGCATCAACAGCCATACCTATGGTCAGAATTATTCCCGCGATACCCGGAAGAGTAAGAGTCGCTTCAAAAAACGCGAGACCCGCCATGATAAATAGGATATTCAAAAGAAGCGCGATATCAGCTATAACACCTGACAGGCCATAATAGATAACCATGAATATAACTACGATTACCCCTCCTATAAGCATGGATTTAAAGCCCTTGTTTATGGAATCCTTTCCGAGAGAAGGTCCCACAGTCCTTTCCTCCAGAAAATTTACCGGGGCGGGAAGGGAGCCGGCTCTTAATACTATTGCCAGGTCACGTGCTGTCTCATCCGAAAAAGAGCCTGAAATCTCTGCTTTCCCTCTGGATATTCTCTCATTGATATTAGGAGCTGAATAGACATGGTCGTCAAGAACAATAGCCAGTCTTTTATTGACGTTTTCGCCCGTGATCCTTTCAAATATTCTGGCGCCCTGGTTATTAAAGGACAATGAAACCACTGGTTCATTAAATTGACCGCCCAGAGTGCCCCTTGCGTCGGTTAAATATTTACCGGTTAAAGAACTCCGCTTTTCTACCAGAAAAGGAGTCTTTACTACCTCACCTGTTTCTGAATTACGGTCCACCTTATAAAGTATCTCATATCCGCCCGGAAGAGGAGTAAGGCCATTTTTTACATCCTCGGCACTGTATTTATCGTTAACAAGCTTGAATTCAAGTTCCGCGGTCTGGCCTATGAGATTCTTAGCCCTTTCAGGGTCATTAATACCTGGCAGCTGCAGCAATATCCTGTTTCCTTCCTGGGGCCTGATATCAGGTTCAGTAACACCAAACTGGTCTATCCTGTTTCTGATTGTCTCAAGAGCCTGGTCAGTAGCAAAACTCATAATCTGTTTTTTTTCATCAGATTTAAGAGATAATTTATACCTCAACCCCTTTTCCTGCGGTTCTCCATCACTTATTTCAAATTCCGGATAACGTGATTCCATCATATCCGTAAAAGCTTCCCTGTCCTCTTCCCTCATGATGGTCACATTAACACCTCTATTACCATCACGCTTTAAATCAAGGTACCTGACCTTTTCGTTTCTCATGTCCTCTCTGATATCTTCAACAATTCTTTCAAGGTCATTTTCAACAGCCTTTAATGCGTCAACTTCCAGAACAAGGTGCATTCCTCCCTGCAGATCAAGGCCAAGTTTTATTTTTTCCTCGGGAAGTGCTTTCGACCACCATCGCGGGAGGTCTCCCGGAAGAGAAGGAACAAGATACAGCAGCGCAATAAATATGAGAGCTGCGGTTATGATACCGCGCCAGCCCAAGTTTTTTGACACGATTTATATCCCCCTTTTTTCAATCGACATTAATATTAATGCCTCTACAATTGTCAGACGGTTATTACCAATTTATTGTCATAAAAATCAACGGTGTTTTCATATTAGATTCCCCTGAAAAAATCACAATGTTGTTTTTTCAGATTAACACCGTTATTGTTTTTAATTCAGTTTTCCGGCGACCGAACCCCTTGAGATTTTCACTCTAACCTTCGGGGCAATTTCCATTGTTATCACATCGT
>JBHPCX010000026.1:0-36947 GCA_042573485.1 Thermodesulfobacteriota bacterium
CGCGATCACCGGAGCAGGGGGATGGGTTAGAATCTATACATGTCCTGTAAAAGGCACCGCTGACGGTGAATCAGATATTCCCACAATGGCCAGCTTTATACAGTGTCCTCAATGCGGTTTCAAGCAGCTCAAAGGGGAAGGATGTGTTAAATGCGGTTTGGATTTTAACACCATTTAACAGGAGGAATAGATATCCTGGGGGTGTAATGTCCGGAGTAGTAGACCTGGGAATAGCCAGGCTGGAAAAAAAAGTAAAAAAAGCTTATCGCAACTGGGCAGCACAGTTTGGGGATAAGTTCAGTGTATCAACCGGTTTCGGTGATATCCCTGACAATATTCTTGCCGTCCTGGCTGTCGGAACCGGAAACAGTTCTTTTTATTTTTATGACCTGATCATGAATCTTGAAAACCTGGGTTCCGGTTTTGGTTTTAATGAATTAGATTCGGATAAAAAACTGGTTGTTCTTGACAAGCATCTGTTCCTGCTTGATCGGTCCAGATATGAGTATATGAAGAGGCTGGGGTGGATAATTTCATACCCCGGTGAGGAATATGCTATTGTTGAGCTGATCATAAATTTTGATAGTCTTGCGCCGGATATTCAGGCTAAACCCCCGCTTTTAAGCGGTGATCATCCGGCCTATGAGGAATACAGCAGATCGAATCTCTTTGAGAAGGAGCAGGTGATAAGAAAACTGATACCTGAGGCTCTCAGACTAATTGATAGATAAAATAGTAAAGGAGTTTTAATGGAGGAATATAAACAGAAACTTGCAAGGGTTCTGGCGGAGACAGGAGCACTTTTTTTTGACGATAATCTTTTCTTAAAGGACGGCAGGCCAACCCCCTATTTTGTCAACTTTGGCATGTTCAGGACAGGCCGCTTAAGTAAAGAACTCGGTTCTCTGTATGCTGAAATGATAATTAAAACCGGACTAATTGATAATATTGATATTGTCCTGGGTCCTTCATACAAAGGAAGCGCTATTGCCCTATCAACAGCCATTGCCCTCTATGAAACATATGGGCATGATCTCTTTTTTGAGTATGACAGGAAAGAAGCAAAGAGACATGGCGAAGGCAGTATATCCGCCAGCCTGACTGTTAACAGAACCTTCTATGACGGGTGTCAAGTTTATATTGTTGATGATGTGACAACAACTATGGGTACCAAGTATGAACTCATTGAGAGAATGGAGAATGAGGCGGAGTCTAAAAATATAAAAGTTAATATTACCGGGGTTGGTATAGCAGTCAACAGAGAGCAGAGTACAGCAGTTTACGGCCAGGACGGGAAATACATTCCGGGGATTAAAGGAGATAACACAATAAAGATCTTTACTGAAAAAACAGGAATCCCCGTTAATTTCATTGCCGGGATTAAGGAAGTAGTGGATTATTTATACAAAGAAAATATACCTGTCCTTATAAGAGGAAAACATAAAGCGATTGATGAAAAGACGAAATCTGAATTTGACCAATACCTGGAAATATATGGAGTATGAAGCAGATCTTGACCTCCTGATCTTATCAAAAAAGCAACAGTCATTTTATGGATCGGCAAAAGGCCCAAGGCTCAGGGCGCATGGCGCAGGGAAAAACGTTGGCTATCCAGAATTTTCTAAAGTTTTTAACTGAACGCTGAAAGCTGACAGCTAAAACTATACTTCCCCTGAATTTACCAGCCTGGCAAAATGTTCGAAGGAACGGTCATAGGTCGCTTCGGCCGATTTGGAAAAACAGCAACCTGGAAGTTGACGCATACGCAGGTGGTATGTGATGCATTCACAGCATATCCCCTGCTTATTGCATGAGTTGTATGTACATGTGCAGTTTTCGAGGTTCTTATCTTTTTTGCATTCCATGTTCTTCTTTCTCCATTGGTTATATTATAAAAAACATTTTTCTTTTCCATTCAATATATCAACTGGTTTCCGATCGCTTTTTTGCTTCTTCTATTAATTCAATAAGTGACTGAACTTTGGATTTGGTCGGTTTTTCAAACACCATTTCCCATTCCTTTTCGGTCAGCCTATTTCGAAGATATTCTTCAACATTAAAATGCTGAAACCAGCAATCAAGGATTTTGAAGCAGGGGAGACCATCATTTTCCTTTTGGCAATATAAAAATGAAATTGGATGACCCAGCCTGGGACATCGTATTAAATGGTCTTCTCCCGGTATATCTATTTTACCATTCACGATTAATTCACTCCGAATAATTAAATAAGCGGTGACAGGTTAAAATTGTCTGACTGTTCATTTCTAACATGTAAGATGAAAACACGCGGTAATTTTGTTTTCATAAAGCAGATTATTGTATTGTTCAACAGCTTTTTTATTTTCGAGGGCAATGAACCGTATTTCTGCCATCTTCAGATAATCAATTAATTCGGTTTCCGGTTTCATCATTCCGCTCATTCCAGTACCTGTTACTAATATATCGGGCCCGGTTTCAAGGAGGGATTGAATATCAGCAATGGAGAGTTTATGTCCCTCTTTTCTCCACCATGAGTCTGTTACTCTTTCATCCGGATAAATCAGGACATCGGAGTCATATTTGATCCCGTTTATAACTATCCGCCCGAATGATATGTTTTCTATCATTCAGTAGTCCTCCTCGGGCGTATCGCGTTCTTCCTTTAAAGATCTCTTTCTGATCAGTACTCTAATATAGGCAATAATCAATGAAATACCGGCAAAGAAAAATAAAAATTCATAGAGGTGGTTTATAAAGAGTACAAACCATGTCGTATTTTTCTTAAGGGCACTGTACCAGTTTTCCTCCAGTTCATCAAAGGTGATTGATAATGATTTCAGAACCGCCTCATTTATATCATGACCGGTCTGGAGAGAGGAAATCACCTTTAATAGCCCCTTGGGGCCATATTGCCTTACAATATAATCAACAATACTTTTACTTTCCTCATAGGCAAGTATCAGATATTCTTCTTCTCTTGGGAATGTGTTTTCAAGACTTCTTATCCTGATGTATCTACCGGTTACTATTGCTCTGTCAAGCCGGGAGTGGTCTGCCATGACTATATCTGCGAGACCGCCACTTACCCACTGGGCGACACCTTCATCCAGCCATTTTGGAAGCCTGTCTCCATCTATATGATAGTGGAGCAGGAGGTGGCATAGCTCATGTTTGGTAATCGATTCAAGAGAGAAAGGGTTTTTATTCATTTTTGTATAATCAATTACTATCAGATATCTTCCAGGAACGGCAAAACCCACCACCAGAGGGTGTCCCGACATATTAAGGAAACGGTCATGGTTGTCTTCAAGAATTATTATCGGTGAAAAATTTACTTTAAGGTTGAGAGATTTTTCTAGTCGGGACTTTATTCCAGGATATATAACAGCCATTTCTTCAGCAACAGTTTTTAAGGCGGGACTGTGTAATATTATTATTTCTTTATTTTCAACAGTGCTCCACTCCTTTGCCTGAACACCAGTTGACAGAATAATAAATATGAGCAGGGGGAATAATTTGATAAGCATATTATCACCTGAGATTTGCGCCAAATATCTATTATGGCTTGAAATTACCTTTAAACACAAGGCTTTCCGAGCCTCACGAAAACATCCGGTGCAAAATTCAGGTATTAACAGGAATCAAAAAACCCCCGCAGGGAACCAGAACCTGATGGGGGTTTAGCCTTGTAACTGTAAAGATTTTTTTATTTTACGGCGTCTTTGAGGGCTTTGCCAGCTGTGAATTTTGGTACTTTTTTCGCTTTTATCTTAATCACTTCACCTGTCTGCGGGTTCCTACCCTTTCTTGCTTTCCTCTTATCTACCTTGAATGTCCCGAAGCCCACCAGTGTAACAGTATCTTTCTTCTTGAGTGCTTTCTTAATTGAATTAAACACGCAATCAACCGCTGCCTGGGCCTCCTTTTTTGTGTTGACCACCTTTGCCACTTGGTTTACAAGATCACCCTTATTCATCTCCTCCTCCTTTCAAAAATGATATGATATAAATATTTTTGTATAAGCGACAATAAAGCAATGAAAAGTAAATATCAAGCATAAAATAGAGGCAAAATTACTTTTTTTGCCCGTCATTACTATATTCTGGCCATTTTCCATATACTGATATTCTACTAAAAAATCACATGGATTTGTGTTAAAATCGAGGTTGATTTCACACAAGATATTTTTGAGAGTCTTCGATTGATTCCATATCAATGTCGTGTTGTTTGCGCAAAAGTTATTTAATAGTATAATCCATATATGAATGTTGTTATTTTCTTTAAATATTATATATAGTTATAGTGATTAATAAAATGGTTGTTATCTGATGGATGAGAAAATTACGGCAAATAAGAAAAAAAAGCTTATTGAAGGACTCAAAGAACTGCCTTCTTTAATTATTGCTTTTTCCGGCGGTGTAGACAGCACTTTCCTTTTAGCGGCAGCTTTTGAAGCACTCGGCCGTAATGTTACCGCTGTAACCGCGAGTTCGATTGTACACCCGGAAAAGGACAGGGAAAGAGCACTTAAGTTTGCCGGGGAACTGGGTGTTGAGCATATTATCATTGAGTCAGATGAAATTGAAAGAGCTGAATTTTATACAAATCCACCGGACAGGTGTTATCACTGTAAAAAAATTATTTGCGAAGAACTAAAACAGATAGCCATGGAAAAGGGCATCGATCACATCGCCCATGCTGTAAATAAAGATGACCTGGGTGACTATCGGCCAGGAATAAGGGCTGCTGAGGAGATGGGTATTATGGCTCCTCTTGTTGAGGCCGGGTTAAACAAGGATGAAATAAGATTTCTCTCAAAGGAGATGAATCTTGCAACCTGGGACAAGCCGGCCATGGCCTGCCTTGCTTCAAGGATACCCTATGGTGAAATAATAACGAAAGAAAAGATCGAGATGATCGCCAGGGCGGAAAACTATCTTGCTGAAGACGGATTCAAACAGTACAGGGTCAGATATCATGGCACTGTGGCAAGAATTGAGGTCGGGATTGATGACATCAGCAGATTTATGGACAAAGATTTCAGGGATAAATATATTGCCCGTTTTAAAGAAATTGGTTTCAGGCATATCGCGCTTGATCTGGAAGGATTCCTGTCAGGAAGCATGAACAGGGATTTAGAGGGCTTACTGGAGAATGATAATGAGTCATAAAGTTGTACTAAAGGATGCCTGCAAGGTTTATAAAGAGGACCAGGATAAAGTACTTACACCTGAAGAGACGGTAAAAAGGTTTAAAGAAAAACTGAAGAAAGCCAATCTGGACATACTTGAAAAAATAGTAAGGATAGATAATGGAAGGCTTGACATACCGGTGTTTTTCAGCATCTGCGGAAGTGACGCGCAAAAGATAATCGGCACAAAAAAGCAGATGGGTAAAGGCGGAACAGTCCGGCAGTCTGAAGCAAGTGCGGTAATGGAACTCGCTGAGAGGTTCAGTTTTTTTAGTTTTGTTAAAGATAGCCGAAATTTTGTTATAGACAACTACGAAAATGTTAAAGAAAAAACATTATCTTTTGAATCAATTGCCAAAGCAGTCCACGATCCGCTGGAGGATCAGGATACCATAAAAAAAGTTTTCTCGATGTTGCCCCTTAAATGGACATGGGCCTATAACCTCACGCGAAAAGAAGAATGTCTCATTCCCTTTGACTGGTTTTACGCGATCAATGAATTTAACGGCCCTTCCGCCGGAAATTGTGTTGAAGAAGCTGTTCTTCAGGGCATATGCGAAATAGTGGAAAGACATGTTTCATCAATTATCAGCAGGAACAGGATCAGTACCCCTCTTATTGACTTAAATACAGTAAATGACAAACTCGCGCGAGAGATGATAGGAAAATATCAGAAGGAGGGTATAAGGCTTTATTTAACTGATTTTTCCCTGGATACGGGAATACCAAGTGTAGGCGCTCTTGCCTTTGACCCCGCGACTTTTCCGGAATCCAGCGAAATAGTCTGGACAGCGGGAACAACCCCTGATCCCCAGAAGGCATTGAGCAGGGCTTTAACCGAGGTCGCTCAGCTGGGTGGAGATTTTAATTCCGGTTCAAATTATGTTGCGAGCGGCCTGCCTAAATTTAATTCAATAGAAGACGCGGGATATGTAATTAACAATAAGGATGTTGTTTCTATAAACAACCTTCCGAACCTTTCAGATGACAATATAAAAACTGAAGTAGAAAACTGTATTTCAGCCCTTTCAAATATCGGCATGGAAGTGATATTAATAAATACTACCAACAATCAACTACAGATTCCCGCCTTTTATACAATAATTCCAGGAGCCCATTTCAGGGAACGATCAGCAGGGACAAGTGTGGGTATGTTCTCGGCAAAATTGACTGCTGAAAGCGGTAATCCGAGTTGGGCGATAACCCAGTTAAGGCAAATGGATAAACTGCTTCCGGGTAAATATTATATGAAGTTTTTTATAGGAAAATGTCACCTTGAGCTAAATGATCCTGCCGGAGGTATGCAATTTTTTGAAGACGCGCTTGAACTTGAACCCGGGGAGGAAGATATAGTAAGTATCTACAGTTATATGGGGCAATGCCTGAAGGAGATGGAGCGATACAAAGAGGCTGTTGATATTCTTATTAAGGCGGAAGAATATGACGGGGAGAGAACGGATATCTATAATCTTATGGGATTCTGTTACTTTAAACTTAAAAATCATGAAAAAGCTATCGGTTGCTTTAAAAGTGTTTTAAACCTGGATCCCACATCGGGAATTGATTATGCCAACATTGCGTCGAACTACAGGGATATGGGTAATAAAGAAGAAGCTGTAAAATATTACCGGATGGCCCTCGAGTTTGATCCATCACTGGATTTTGCGAGGGAAAATCTTGAAAGGCTAAACTCCTGAGGGATATTTGGAGTACTGGATTGATATAATGCACTTTTCTGTTTCGGGAATAGAAATATCTCCTTTCATACCTTTTATAGTCGCGTTTGTAATTTCATTTTTTACATCAATGGGAGGTGTTTCAGGAGCATTCCTGCTTTTACCATTCCAGGTAAGTATTCTGGGTTTCACCAGCCCGTCCGTGAGTTCAACAAATCTTGTATATAATATAGTTGCTATTCCCAGCGGTGTTTACAGGTATATACGAGAAGGCAGAATGGCCTGGCCCCTGGCCTGGGTAATAATAGCAGGAACATTACCGGGGTTATTTGCAGGAGTTATAATAAGGATCAAATATTTCCCTGATGCAAAAAACTTCAAGTTTTTTATTGGCTGTGTACTTATTTACATTGCCTTCAGGCTGCTCTATGATCTGACTCCATGGGGGGTAAGAAGCAAAGCCAGGACCCTTGCCCTTGAAGATAAATTTAAGGAATCCTTCCGGAATAATGATAGAGAATATTTAAAAAAGGATTCCGGGAAATCGATAAAGACGCTTTCCTTTTCAATTACAAGATACTCCTATGAATTTTATGGTGAGGAATTCAGCTTCAATACAATTGTTCTGTTCATTCTGACGCTCATAGTTGGACTTATCGGTGGTATTTATGGAATTGGGGGAGGTGCTATTATCGCCCCCTTTTTAATAGCCATCTTCGGACTGCCGGTTTATACGATTTCAGGTGCTGCTCTTCTGGGGACATTTGTAACATCAATATTTGGAGTGCTGATATACACACTTATTGCCCCTGTTTTTGATTATACCGGTCTTTCAATAATACCTGACTGGAAATTAGGCGTTATATTTGGTGCAGGCGGTTTTCTGGGTATCTATTTCGGGGCAAGATTTCAGAAATATTTTCCTGCAAGAATTATCAAACTTATACTTGGCTGTGTTATTATGTTTCTGTCGCTGAAGTACATTATTGATTTTTTCTAACTTTTTCCTCCCTATGGCCCTGAAACTCTATGATCTGGTGGGGTGTAAAACCCCACCCTACGTTGCAATAAGGAGTATCGATGTAGGGTCGGGATTTATTCCCGACCAAATAAAATCTCCGTTATCTGAGTATAGGGGCATAAACCATGATCTGGTGAGGCTATATTTTATAAAGTTTTTTCCTTGAGCCTTGTGCCATATGCTTTTTCTATAGATCGCAAGGAGAAGCGATCAAAGGCAACACAAAAGATGATATCTTGATGGTGATCAGGAATATTGACCTCGAATATCTATCCTACTATATTCAAACAATGGAAAAGAAATTAAAAACCATAGAAAAAATCCTTGGTGAAGACGGCCTTCTGGCAAGTTCACTGGATGATTTTGAATACAGGCCCGCCCAGGTTCAAATGGCGGCCCTTATAATGGACGCTATAGAAAGAAATAAGCAGGCAATAATTGAAGCCGGTACAGGTGTGGGTAAAACCATGGGATACCTTGTGCCGATAATGCTGAGTCATAAAAAGAGTGTTATATCAACCGGCACGAAAAATCTTCAGGAACAGATTTTTTTTAAGGATATACCTATTCTTTCGGAGATACTGGGATTCAAAATTAATGCCCTGCTGATGAAGGGAAGGAAAAATTATATATGTCTCAACCGGTATGAGCAGCATTTCAGGGCCACAACTTTTTTAAATTCTGAAGAAGAAGATCAAAGATCTCTAATAGATGACTGGCTTCTAAAGACAAATACGGGTGATCGCTCAGAACTGGCCTGGCTTGGAGATGATGATATCATGTGGGACTCGATATCTTCAAACTCGGATCAGTGTAAGGGCTCCGAATGCCTTCATAGAGATGGGTGTTACATCTTGAACCTGCGAAGGCTTGCAGCAAAAGCTGACATAATAATAGTAAATCATCATCTCTTTTTTGCTGATCTGATGATAAAGACCGATGGATTTGGGGAAGTTATTCCGCGGTTTGAAGCGGCGGTCTTTGACGAAGCACACAGGGTAGAGGAGATCGCCACAAACTATTTCGGAACAAGTATCAGCAGCAGACAATTAATTGATCTTGTAAAGGATATACAGAAGGAGACCGATGGGAACAGGGGTGAGGATAGTAGGAAGACAGCTCTAAATCTCGCGCATATAAGAGCAGGAGTTGAAGAGTTAAACGCCGGATTCTCAGGATTAAATGATAGAGGCAGACTGAAGTCTGCGGATAATGAGACATTCTCCAGGGCTATAGATAAGATTAAAAAGGGTCTCGGGTATATCCAGGATAAAATGGAGCAGGTTTTCTGTAACAGGGCAATAGAATTGGAGCATTCCATTGACATGGTTTTTAATTTGGAAAACAGCGGTTGGCTTAACTGGTATGAAAAGCATAAAAAGGGAATAGCTTTTCATTCGTCTCCTTTAAATGTGTCTGAAAACATGCGTGAACAGCTTTACAGCCGGGTAAATTCAATTATTTTTACATCGGCAACACTTTCAACAAACGGCAATTTCGACTATATGAAAGCAAGGCTCGGTATAGAGGATGACGCTCTCAATAGTATCTGCCCTTCACATTATAATTTTAAGGAGCAAGTGGTCCTCTATATCCCAGAAGATCTGCCGCTGCCTGGAGCCGATGATTTTACTATCAGGATCAAGGACCGGATAATAGAGATGCTTAAAATTACATCCGGTCGCGCCCTCGTGCTTTTCACAAGTTATTATAACCTTAATACAGTATACAACCAGCTGCGTGGTGAATTGGCCTATAGGGTGTTCAGGCAGGGTGAAGCACCGAGGAGCGTACTTCTGGAAAAATTTCGTAAGAATATTAACTCTGTTCTCCTTGCCACTGGATCTTTCTGGCAGGGAGTGGATGTTCCCGGAGAAGCATTAAGCTGTCTTATAATAGACAAGCTCCCATTTGATTCTCCCGGAGATCCCCTGGTGGCGGCCAGGATGGAAGTGATAAGGGAAAGAGAAGGGAATCCCTTCTGGGAGTACCAGGTGCCTTCGGCAGTAATATCCCTTAAACAGGGTCTTGGGAGACTCATTAGAAAAATAAGTGACAGGGGTGTAATGGCAGTCCTGGACAAGCGTATCATAAGAAGCAGCTATGGCAGCTTTTTTATTAAAAGTCTGCCGGAAATGACGATAAGCAACAGACTGGAAGACATCAGGCGGTATATTGATTGATTTGTATTCATCCAAAAACTAGCGCTTTTGGAATCAAGCGATCAGCTTTCAGCAAAAGGTATTACAGAAAGGATTAAGAGGGCAATTTAAGAAGCTAAGAAACCAGGAAATTGTTCGGTAGGATGTCATCCCCGCGGAAGCGGGGATCCATTTATATTTTTCTAAAAAAAATTAGATTCCCGCCTTCGCGGGAATGACGTGTTCGATAGTTTGTAGGAGTAAGACAGGTAATAGTCTTATGTGATTGTGTGTCAGAAATCAGAGATGTTCAGCATAATTCTGTCAGTTATTTTAGGACGAGTCAGGTTTAGCTGACCGATGAAAGCTGATCCGCCGTCGCATAAAGCTATGGCGGGACAAGCAGCTGTTAGCTTTTAAAATGGAGGTTGTTATTTTGAGTGTTGATAAATGGAAACTGATTTCAAGTGAAAGAGATAAATCCTTCAGGATATTTAATCTGCGTACTGACCGGGCACGGTCACCCAGGACCGGGGAAGAACACGATTTTTATGTTTTTGAATCCCCTGAATGGGTAAATATAATCCCTGTAACAAAGGAAAATGAAGTTGTCCTTATACGCCAGTACAGGCATGGTATCCAGGATGTCACACTGGAAATTCCCGGAGGTATTGTTGAACCGGGAGATACCCCTCTTAAAGGAGCGAGAAGAGAATTGAAGGAAGAAACAGGCTATGCTGGCAGAGATATGATTTACCTGGGCATGGTTCATTCGAATCCTGCTATTTTCAATAACAGATGCCATACCTACCTGGCCCTTGACTGTCAACCGGATGGGTCGCAGAACCTTGATGATAAGGAAGATATAGAGGTAGTGCTTAAACAACTTGAGGAAATCCCAGGACTCATAAAAGAAGGGATGATATCCCACTCGCTGATACTGGCGGCCTTTTACAGGTATTATATGGAATATGACCGTGGACGGATGACCGATGACAGTTGATTCCCATTATTTGTTTTCACCGCCCGTCCGTTTCGCTCTCTGCGCCTCTGTGGTGAACAATTCTTTTCTCTACTGGGCTTAACTAGCAGCCTTCCTCCATTTTATCAATCAAGTCCAGCGAAAAGGCCAGAGGGGAACCCGCTATTACAATGATCCCCGCCAGTAATATTCCCGTTCCGATTGAATAAACCTGGCCCATGTAACCCAGTGCAGAAGGCAAAAGCCCGCCCCCGAGCACAAAGGCAGTCGGTGTAACCCATGATGTGGCAAGGCTCCTGTAGTCAGGTTGTACTATTCTTGAAAGAGCAGCGAACCCTGCCGGAAAGTAACAGGCAATCAGGGCAGGCTGCAGAAATACCATTGTTTTAAGCCATGTCCCTTCTAAATGCCCAAGAAGAGCTGTTACTATTCCGGAGCTTAACAAAAAAATACCTATTGCCTTTTTCTCCCCAATCCTGTCTGTAATCCAGCCGGAGAAAAAGGTCATGAAGAGCGCGGATATCTGTGCTATGCCTACCAGAGTGTTAGCGGCTTCCGTTCCCATTCCTTTTTCTGTTACAAGGTATAGCGGCATCATTGCATATATTCCCACCTGGGTTCCCATACCAAGGGCAAACAGGACTATCATAATCCAGAAGGATTTACGGGAAAAAATAAAACGTGCCAGGGATACTTGAGGGGCATCCCCGGGAAAGTCACCGATCTTAATTATTTTGAAAAGTAACAGGGCTGTCAAAAAAGCAAGTACAGCTATACTGCCCATAAGTGTACGCCATGAAAACCAGGTTATAAAAAAGATTGTTAAAAGGGGAGCAAGTATAAGACTGGATGGGGCGGCAGATTGCTGAACAGCAAGGGCTTTACCCCAGCCCGGTCTACTTACAATAGCAGTTATGGTGGCAGTCACTGAAGGAAGGTTTAATCCCGCAGCTATTCCCAGTACAAGCATAGTCAATCGGATTGTTGTAAGGGAAGTCATAAGTATGCAGATAAAAAAAGCAATTGAAACACCTAAAAGTGAAATGGTCAGAGTCCCTCTGTGATTTATCCTTGAAGATACAAAACCTGATAAGACAGAACCAAAGAACGTACCGAAGGAACCTACAAGAAAAATTGAACCTGCCTGGCCG
The DNA here is from genome assembly GCA_042573485.1 of Thermodesulfobacteriota bacterium. Taxonomy (GTDB): domain Bacteria; phylum Desulfobacterota; class DSM-4660; order Desulfatiglandales; family HGW-15; genus JAAZBV01. The sequence goes on from JBHPCX010000026.1 coordinate 12,143, forward strand.
GAACTTATATTAAACTCACCGCTTATTGTGGGAAGAAGAGGTGAAAAAACAAAACGGCTGATGAATGTTATAAAAAATACCAAGGTAAGGAATAGAATGTTCCATATCATGGATTGAAAAGTCTCCGGAATAGGACAGGATTTGTCTGACATGAAACCCCCATGAATAATTATCGATTATTACATGCATTTACAGTTGTTTTTTTTGGAACTATGAAGGTTGATGTCTTACCTTCATAGGGTCTTAATCAATTTACATGTTATTTTTCTTATATCTGAATGATCAAATAACTTATATACCTAAAAATTTCCTTATAATATATCCATAATTCTTAAATATACAAGAAGCCTGAACTTTTATATCAAAAAATTAGCTAAAGATTGTTTGTTTTGATAAAAAATTAAAACACAGGGGAGTAGAAGTTCAGAAACAGTATTAAAAAGGGAAGATCTCCGGAATATTAGATGTAAAAACTGGAAGGTTGTATTATTACAAATTCTTTTTTAATATGATTGGTATGCTCAAAATAGGAAACATAGAACTCGAAAATAATCTTATTCTTGCACCAATGGCCGGTATAACAAATCTCCCTTTTCGTCTTTTGGTAAAGAGGATGGGGGCCGGTCTTGTATACAGCGAGATGGTAAGTTCCATGGGATTGACACTGAATCATAAAAAGACGATGGGGTACTTAAAAAGTGACCCGGCTGAAAAGCCTCTTGCTGTTCAAATTTTCGGAGCAAAACCGGAAATAATGGCAAAGGCCGCTCAGATGGTCATTGAAAACGGCGCGGATATTGTTGACATAAATATGGGATGCCCTGTCAAAAAGGTTACTAAAACGGGTGCGGGAGCAGCGTTGCTGAAAGATCTCAAAATGGCTGAGAAAATTATATCGTCAGTACGAATGACCTGCACTGTACCCTTGACTGTAAAAATAAGGTCGGGATGGTCAAGTGATAATATAATAGCTTGTGATATTGCCCGGGTTATCGAAGCTTGCGGAGCAGATGCCCTGACAATTCATTCAAGAACCGCTGTGCAGGGGTATTCCCGAAGCGCGGATCGGGAAATAATATCAAAGGTAAAAAAAAGTGTGAGTATTCCGGTTATTGGAAACGGTGATGTGAAGAACGCCCGGGATGTATTTGAAATTATGGATCAGACTGGCTGTGACGGCGTAATGATCGGCAGAGCAGCCGCAAAAAATCCCTGGATATTCAAGCAGATTCTTGAACTCAAGAAGGGAAATCCCGCCTATGAACCGGATCTTTCTGAACGAAAGGCCCTCATCATGGAGCATTACAGCCATTTATCAAAGTCAATGGGTGATAAGAGAGCAATACTCTGCATGCGTGGTCTACTTTTAAGGTATACCAAGGGCCTTCCTGGCAGCAGCAGGTTCAGAGAGGCATTTTCTAAAATGAAGGACTTTAAATCACTTGTAACTGCCATGGATGGATATTTCAGGACCCTGGAGGAAAAAGGAATTTGAAAGTAAAACTGGCCAGATCAGCAGGTTTCTGTATGGGAGTGCGCCGTGCCATGGAAATGGTGCTGGCAGAGGCAAACAGGAACGACAGTGTTTTGTATACCTATGGTCCTCTCATACATAACAAACAGGTTATCAATCTGCTGGAATCAAAAAATGTTAAAGCTGTAAACGATATTACAGGCCTTGAAAATGGAACATTGCTTATAAGGGCTCACGGAATACCTCCCCATGAAAGACGTATCCTTAAATCCTCTAACCTGAAAATAATCGATGCCACTTGCCCGAGAGTGGCAAAGGTTCAGGCAATAATAAGGTATCACGCAAAAAAGGGGTATACTCCGGTTATCGTTGGTGATGAAGACCATGCCGAGGTTATAGGACTGAAAGGATATGGTGAAGGAAAGGCCATTGTTATTAACGATATTTCTGATATAGATTCCCTGCCTGGGGAAGAAAAAATATGCGTTGTCGTGCAGACTACCCAGAGTGAAAAGGTATATGAAGATATAACGGGAAAAATAAAAGAAAAATATCCTGACGCGCTTGTCTTCAATACCATTTGTGAAGCAACCAGCGAGAGACAGACAGAAGTTAAGGAAATGGCGGATTATGTTGATTGCATGGTTGTAGTGGGTGGATACCACAGCGGTAACACCAGAAGACTTGTTCTGGTTTCCGAAGAAGCCGGAACACCCGTTTGCCATATAGAGACAGAAAAGGAGATAAAAAGAGAACGATTTAAAAATATGGATGTTGTGGGTGTTACGGCCGGAGCTTCAACACCAAACTGGATGATTAAAAATGTAGTGAAGGAGTTAGAGGCTATAAAGGGAAGAGGAGAAACAGCTTTTGAACGGTGGATTAAAAAGAGCTTTAAGTTTCTATTCTTAAGCAGCCTGCTGGTATCTCTTGGTGCCGCTTCTCTTTCCTATTCAGCGGCTTTCCTTTCAGTTAGAGAACCTGATATATATTATCCCCTACTCACATTCCTTTATGTATACGCCATTCATGTCCTATACAGGTTCCTTGATAAGGGAGCGGCCACATATAATGATCCTGAAAGGGCAGGATTCTACAGGAGACACCGAGTTTTTCTAGGGCTGTCAAGTATAATGTCTATCTATTGCGCCCTAATCCTTTCATACTACATAGGTATGAAAGTATTTATTGCCATGGCAGGTCTAACACTGCTGGGGATTTTTTATAGCATTCCCATCATTCCTTCCAGTGTCAGGCACCTGTGGCGGTATGCTAAAATAAAGGATATCCCTGGCTCAAAAACTCTGCTTGAAGCTTTTGCATGGGCAGTGATTATCACTTTACTGCCATTGCTTGACTCGGTTGCAATCAAATGGCCCGCGGTTGTTGTTACCTTCATTTTTGTCCTTTCCATTGCCTTTGTTCGGACCGCCTTTTTTGATATCTTCCAGGTGCAGGGTGACCTCATCGTGGGTGTTGAAACACTCCCCATTTCACTGGGTGAAAAACGTACAATTTCATTGCTAAAGTGGATAATAGTGTTTGCGTCCGCGGTACTTGTGCTGGCACCGTTGATCGGTATAGTCAGTATGTTCTCCCTGCTGCTGATCACCTGTTTTTTTACCATGGCAATGTGTTTAACGGCCTATGAAAAGAGAAAATTATATCCCGGCACCTTTCTTGAAACCCTGGTTGAAGGAAATCTTTTTCTTGCCGGATTTTTCGGCCTTATCTGGCATATACTGTCATGATAGAGGTAAGTGTAATAATTTCCACCTATAACCGTGCTGAAAGAGTCTGCCGTGCCATTAGATCGGTCCTTGATCAGACATTTTCTGATTATGAAATAATTGTAATTGACGACGGCTCTACTGATGATACAAGGATGAGGCTTGAGGAATTCGGGGAGTCCATAAAATTAATCCTTCACGATGAAACCAGGGGTGTGTCAGCATCAAGGAACTCCGGGATAAAACAGGCCAATGGGAATTACATCGCGCTTCTTGACTCCGATGATTACTGGCTTCCTGAGAAACTTGAAACCCAGATCAGATTTTTCAGGGAGAATCCAAACGCCCTTATCTGCCAGACCAACGAGATATGGATAAGAAAGGGCAGGCGTGTCAATCCCGCAAAAAAACACCTGAAGCCGTCAGGTGATATCTTTATCCCTTCACTGAAACTCTGCCTTGTCAGTCCCTCAGCGGTTATGATGAAAAGATACCTTTTCGATGAGATCGGCCTGTTTGATGAAGAATTTCCCGTATGCGAAGACTATGATCTCTGGTTGAGGATAGGCTGTAAATATCCTGTATATCTTATTGACAGGAATCTCCTTGTAAAGGAAGGAGGTGCACCTGACCAGCTCTCAATAAGCATGAAGGGCATGGACAGGTTCAGGGTAAGATCAATGACTAAGCTCCTTGAAAGAGGAGTTCTTAACGAAATGCAGAAGAAGGCATTGTTAAAGGAACTGGAGAAGAAGTGCCTGATTTACGGGGAAGGGTGCATAAAAAGGGGTAAACCCGAGGAAGGGGAGTATTACCTTGGTTTAGTGAAAAGCTTAATGAACCACGAACCACACGAAATACACGAAAAGAAAAGAGGGGACAGTTAAAAAACTGAACCGCGAAGACGTCCGCCATCGTTATAACTATGGCGGGACAAGCAAAGTACGCGAAGAGATAATTATTTTTACGAATCGTGATGGGCAATTCGTAAAAAGAACTCAGCCTTCGGCAATAAAATATATATTTACACCATGCTTTATTCTGCCCGAAGGGCTTGGCTCTTTACTGATTCTGATCTTTCTTACAGAATCAGTAAAATAAATCCTTAGCGTTCTTCGCGCCTTGAGAGAGCGCAGCGAATGGACGGTGAAATCTTTTAATATTGAATCTTTGAATCCTTGAATCCTTTAACCAGCCGGCACAGCCAGCATTTTTTCAACTGCTTTTAAAGCACCCTTTCTGATTTCCTCAGGCACCTTGATTATGGTTTTCATTCCTTTAAGGGAATTAATTATATCCGAAAGCCCTGTCTTTTTCATGTTCGCGCAAATCATATTGGGGTCAGCGGGAATAAAAATCTTGTCCGGATTGGACTTTGATATAGGGTAAAGAATACCCGTTTCAGTTCCGATTATAAATTTTTTATGAGTTGAATTTTTTGTAAAGGCGATAATTCCCGATGTGCTTTTAATTTCATCTGCCAGTTCAAGCACTTCAGGTGTGCATTCAGGGTGTGCAAGAAATAAGGCATCGGGATTTTCTTTTTTTACCTTTTTTACCTGCTCTGCGGTCAGGTTGTTATGGGTGACACAGTATCCATCCCACCAGCTTATTTTTCTTCCGGTCATTTTCTTTGCGTATTGAGCAAGGTTTTTGTCTGGAGTCATAAAAATCTCTTTATCCGGATCAATATTCTCAACGACTCTAACAACATTGGCTGAGGTACAACAAATGTCGCTTTCAGCTTTAACATCGGCTGTTGTATTAACATAGCTTACAACTACTCTGTCCGGATACTTCTCCTTTTCACTTCTCAAGGCATCGGCTGTAATCATATCAGCCATAGGACATCCCGCAGATGCTACAGGGAGAAGGACTGTCTTCTCAGGAGATAAAATTGAAGCTGTTTCGGCCATGAAGTGAACACCGCAGAAAACAATAATGTGTGCGTCGGTCTGTGATGCCTTGATGGAAAGCTCAAGCGAGTCTCCGCAAAGGTCTGCTACATCCTGGACTTCGGGCCGCTGGTAATTATGGGCAAGAAGAATTGCATTTTTTTCTTTTATAACTTCCCTGATTTTTTCCTGCATGTCTTTAATATTCATTGGATCAACTGTCATATTAATTCCTCTAACAAATCATTATGTTTTATCTTTAACCTGTTTTGTATTATTTGCAAATATGAATGTTATAGGATGAATCATTGAAGGTCAAGACAAGGGAGGTAGGGAATAGGTGATAGGTTATAGGTGTTGGGTTGCCACCTGCGGTGCATTCCAGGTTCCATGTTCCAGGTTCAATTTAGCCTATTAGTCTGAAGGCTGAAGACTGTTAGCAACAGACATCATAAGGTTTTCCTAATAGCCTTCAGCCTAAATAGCTTCAGTCTGTGTCTGACTTCTGTATTCTGGTTTTCACCAGCATCAAGCATCCAGTATCTAGTATCAGGTTTTGCCTTCTCCTTACTCTTTCCTGTTCCCTAACGCCTCTTCACTTTTTGTTATAATGATAGGCCTCATTCATTCTGTCTTTTAAGTATGTTATCATGTCATTGTCTTCGTCGAAGAGATCAAAGCAGTACCCGTCTTCTCCTAATAGTCCGCCCGGTATAATGTCGCCTTCTTCTCTTGGGTCAGTTATATTTTCCGCGTAAAAACAGATAGAAAGCCATCTGTTTTCAGGATCATCATCAATAATGTCAATCAGGGTAAGAACACGATCCTTTTCCCCTTTTTTCTTAACGCTGGCACGAAGGGAATGACTTACTCCGGGACGGGATTTAAACGACAGATTAAAAGCATCTTTTGATACAAGCAGATCATAAAATTCCAAAAAGGCCTTTTTAGTACCATTATTGTCCTGCTCCCAGGAATCAAGCAGTGCGGATAATTTTTTTATTTTTATCTTACTCATTTTTATTCCAGAATTGTTGTGTTTTAAAATAATCATATAGCCTTATTCCAGATTGGTAATTTTTTTTGCCAGTGTCAACAGGTCCGGGAAACGCGGACATTCATAATCATCCCAGTCACCAAATGGATCCAGTAAAACAGCTTTAATATTCGCGGCCCATGCGCCCATTACATCCACATGATATAAATCTCCAACATGAACAGTGGTTTCAGGATCAGCTTTACAGGCTTTGATAGCATGAGTAAAAATTCGGGGGTCAGGCTTTTCATAACCAATAACATGAGAATCGAATATTTCATAGAAAAAGTTGTCAAGATCAAGGCTTTCAAGAATTTTTCTAACTGTACCATTGGAGTTACTTACCACTGAAAGTTGAAGGCCGGCATTCTTTAAAATTTTAAGGGCCTCCGGGACTCCAGGAAGTATGTTGTTCCATACGCGCTGGGTTTGACCATCGGCTGATATAACAGTAAGCATATAACTTACTATTTTATCCATTTTGGCCTTTGATATTAACGATGAATTTGGAAGACAATCCAATATGCTCTGAATGTAAAAAACAGATGTACTTTTACTTTCAGTTGATTTAAGACGTTGAATCGCCGAAGAAACGATCGGTCTGGCAGACCCCTCAGCATGTTTCAGGTCTTCAACAGGACAGTAGATATCAAACTTTTCCAGTTCACTGGCAAACCATTCCAGGTCCATTGATACCAGGGTATTACCAGCATCAAGAAACAGGGTCTTGATATTATTAAAGTCTATTTCCATAGATGACATTTATTTTATTGTGTCAGGATTAATCCAAAATGAACTGCTGTTGAATTTAAAAAATGAGTCTATTACCGAAATAAAAGTAATTCAAGTTCTAGATGTCCTTTATTCGTAAAATTTTTTAATTATATAGAACTCAACACTATGTGAAATACCTAGATTCCCCGGTCAAGCCGGGGAATGACGATGAGGTAAATATGGTCAAAGAATGTCATTCCCCGGCTTGACCGGGGAATCCAGCAACAAAATGTTTAAAAGAATAACTTTTCTATTTTTCTCTATATTTAAAAAAAGTAACTGTAAAATTTAAATTATATTTGCACTTCAGATCTCTATATATCTCCAATTTTAACGCTTGGCGGTAAAATTGGAGGCAGAAGAGAGCTTTCCAATTATTTCTTAGGTTACTTCAACTGTTAATTTTGTTTGTCTGTTATTTCGAACAAACAGGGAAATCTTCGGTAAATTAGTATCTTATAAAGAATTTTTCTGCTGGCAGATATGAATATTACCCCATCATATAAAACCAGTAATAAAGAACCTATATATTACTTGACAAACAAACGGGCTTTTTTATAAAAATCCATACGTGCTATATTAGAGGGCTATGCTTATTATCCGATTCAACATATTGTAAATATTAAGGTTTATTGTCAGGTTTTATTGTTTTTGCCTGTTGAAAAACCTTTTTAAACAATATATAGTGCCGGATACTTTTTAGAGACAGTTTCAAAATGTCCGATTTCGGTCAATATCTACGTCAGACTCAAATTTTAATCCTCAAAATACTTAAATGTATTCCTGCGGTTAAAATTTTTACCTTCCTTGCTCTTGACCAAACTTGAACGTTTTGAAACTATCTCTTTATTTTGAATATTAAAGGAAGCACAATGAATATTAAAAAAGAAATACTCATCGCCTGTTGCGCTGCTGTTGCGCTTTTTATTGTAGGAGTGGTCTGTTATGCCGCGTTTCCTGATAAACAGCCTGAGGACAGGCCTCTCAGGGTTATGTTTCAGTCTGCAGGGGGAAATGTCCTGTTCTCTCACACATTTCATTCAACAAAAGAGAATTATGGCCTTGACTGCCTTGACTGCCATCGATACTGGGATAAGGAAAAAAGAGATAAACCAATTTCATGCAGCAGTACGGACTGTCATTCACTCAATGAAGCGGTGGAAAAAAGACCGAAAAGAGCAGACGCTTTGCATCAGCGGTGTATTGAATGTCATAAAGATACGGGTCACGGGCCGGGACATTTGTTAAAAGATTGTTCTCTTTGCCATGGCCCTATCCTGTAACCTGTTTAAAATGAACCGATAGCTCAGGCGTTTTATATTATATATTTGGCAGGAGGCAATTATGTTTAAAAAACCGTTTTTCAGTTCTGGAAGTCCCAGACTGGAATATCCGGTGATACAAGACTTTAATCCAGGTCCGGAAAAAGATATTCCCTTATCAAATACCATAACGGTTTATCTAAACAGGACCTATTCACCCATTGATGAGGATATACTGAAAAAAGATGACAGTGTTAAGACCGGCCAGAGGATTGTCATCGACAGTGACGATCTATATTTTATTTCTCCGGCGACCGGAACAATTTCAGCTATTGAAGAATATATCGGTTATCTGGGAGTAAGTTATACATCAATATCAATAACAACGGATGAAGAAGACCAGTTAGACGATGATTTTAAAGGCATTAGCGGTGAAGTTTCTGTTGAGAAGGCCTTAAAATATCTCGGAAGCCTTCCCGGCTGCACGGATTTCAGTTCATTCATTAACAGGAAGAATCCCTTCCACACCATAATTATTGAAGGAGTGGATGATGATTTACTTGTTTCTACCAATCAGGTCGTCCTGGAAAACAGCAGAGCAGATTTCCAGGAAGGAATAAAAATATTGAAGGAACTGTCCGGCGTAGAAAAAATTATTATCACTACTTTTTCGGGATTGTCTGTCAGCCTTGAAGATGAAAGTGTTTCTGTGGCTGAACTTGAACCTGCCTATCCCGGGGCTCTACCCCAACTGGTAATGAAAAATGTCCTGAACAAGGTTGTTCCTGCCGGTAAAAAAAGTGAAGACCTGGGAGTTGGTTTTATAAAGGCTGAGGCTGTAGCTGCCCTGTCAGCCGCCTTTGGAAGAGGAGAGGCCCCCATTGAAAAAGTTGTAACAGTTATAGATAACTCGGGAATGTCAAATACTGTTAAGGTAAGGATAGGAACGCCTGTAAAAAATATCCTTTCCGAATTGAATATTCAAACCGGTCATGGTGACAGGGTTGTGTTTGGCGGGCCGCTAAGGGGCAAAAGCATCTATTCGGAAGATACACCGGTGCTTGCTGATACAGACGCGATTCTTGTTCAGAATGGAGCGGATATCACTCCAACACTGGATAACCCCTGTATTAATTGCGGGGAATGTATACGCATCTGTCCTGCAAAAATACCTGTTAATATGCTAGTAAGATTACTGGAAAATTCCCTCTATGATGAAGCTGCCCGGGAATACGACCTGCTTTCATGTGTCGAATGCGGTCTCTGTGCCTATGTCTGTGTGGCCAGGATTCCGGTTCTTCATTATATAATGCTCGGAAAGAATGAGTACTTCAAGCTGGATAGAATGGAGGAATCTAATGCTTAATCAGAAACTGCTAATCAGTTCCCATGCACCATTCTGTCACAACGGAACCAGTATAAGAGGAAGGAGTATTAATATCATGATTGCTGCAATCCCTGCAGTAATTATGGGGATAGTGCGATTTGGCTTTCCTGCTCTTGCTGTAGTGGCATTTTCAATGACCTGGGCAATGATCTGGGAGTTGCTTATGAACAAGGTCATGAAAAGGCCTGTAAGTATCGGTGATGGCAACGCAGCTGTTATCGGGCTTATGTTTGCTATGCTTATGCCTGCTACAACACCATGGTGGGCCATAGTTACAGGCACCTTTATCGCGGTTGTAGTAGGGAAGCAGATTTTTGGTGGAATAGGGTGTAATCCTCTTAATCCGGCCCTTGTGGGAATAGCAATTATAATGATGTCCTGGAAAGGATTGGTTAACTTTGATGAGGCCCTGGTTAACTATAATTTTGAATTTTATCACCTGTACCCTCTGGGAGCGATTAAGCAGCTCGGCGCACCCATGGCAGATGCCTACATTATTAAGGATCTTTTATTGGGATTACAGACCGGCGGGACAGGAGCCATTTTTGGCCTTGGATTGATAATTGGCGGTATTTATCTTATTTTGACGGGTACTATCAGGTGGCAGATTTCGGTATCATTTCTTGCTGGTATATTTATTACCGCCCTTATCTTTAATCTTTCAAACCCTGAGAAATATGCCGAACCGCTTTTCCACATTCTTACGGGCTACACACTGATAGGTGCCTTCTTCCTTATCACAGAAGATGCGTCTTCTCCTGTGAACTCTTTTGCAATGATTTTATATGGCCTCCTGGCCGGGATACTGACTGTTCTCATTAGAAATATAGGGACATATGTCGATGGTACCGTACTGGCTATTCTTATGATGAATATTACTAGCCCACTTCTCGACAGAATCAGGCCAAGAGCATTAGGAAAGGGAGTTGACTATGCGTGAAATAATTAAACTATTTTTAGTTGTGGCTATTTTCGGAGCGGTGGCTGGCGGAGTTCTTGCCTCTGTAAGAGAGGCGACTTTAGATACAATTGAGAGCCAGGTGTGGAAATATGTAACTGGTCCGGCCATTGAGGAATTATTTAAAGGCTGTACGAACAATCCTAAAGAGGACAAGTTTAATGTCCAGGATGGTGAAGAAGAGATAAAAGTCTTTGTAGCCGAATATGATGGTAAAAGAAATATCATTGCCTTTGAGACATCAGGAAAAGGTTTTGACGGAAAGATCGGCGTCATGGTCGGGTTTGACCTGGAAAAGGATGAGCTTCTGGGGATGAGGGTTACAACTCACACTGAGACCCCTGGGATTGGTTCAAGAGCGAAAACAGAAACTGGCTTCATCGAGCAATTCAATGGTATGTCTGTTGACAGCGGTTTCACGGTTAGATCAGATGGCGGTGATATTGATGCTATGAGCGGAGCCACGGTAACATCAAAAGGTGTGAGTTCCGGAATTGCGGATTCAGTAGAAAAATATAAAAGGCTTAAAGAAGAAATTCTTAATAATATGTAGGCCTTTTTTGACAGGGAGATAATTATTTATGGCAAAGAGCATTGCACAAGAATTTTCCAAGGGATTGTGGGCGGAAGTGCCCCCATTCCGGCTCGTACTGGGTCTATGCCCTGTTCTGGCAGTAACCAAGAGCCTTGGAGATGGTATAGGTATGGGAATAGCTACCACATTTGTTCTCATCTGCTCCAACGGGATCATTTCACTTCTCAAAGGTGTAATTCCAAAACAGGTAAGGCTTTCATGCTTTATTATTGTTATTGCAACATTTGTAACAATTGTTCAATTCCTAATGCAGGCCTTCGCATACCCTTTATATAATACCCTGGGTATTTTTATCCCGCTGATTGTTGTTAATTGTTTGATACTTGGCCGTGCTGAAGCATTCGCTGCTAAAAACGGCGTAATACCATCTCTGGCAGACGGCATCGGTATGGGACTGGGGTTTACTCTTTCTCTGGGAGTTTTAGCAGCCTTTAGGGAGCTGTTAGGGAAGGGAACATTAACGATACCATTCATAGATAATGGTACTATTCAGATTATGGGCTCCTCCTATCAACCCTTTACCTTCCTGGTAGAGGCCCCGGGTGCCTTTGTCTGTCTTGGACTTATGCTCTGTGTAATGAATATGTTGGGCAAAAAGTAAGTAGAATTGATCAGGAGAAATTAAATGGAAGATTATATCTTACTGGCTATAAGCTGTATTTTTGTAAATAACATTCTTTTGATGCAATACCTTGGAAACTGCCCTTTCCTTGGAGTATCAAAAAAAATGGAGACAGCAACCGGAATGGCCATGGCAGTAATATTTGTGTTGGTGATGGCAGGGGCTATTACATGGTGTTTAAGTGCTTTTTTTCTTAAGCCTTATAAACTTGAGTATCTTCAGACATTGTCCTTTATCCTTGTAATCGCGTCACTGGTTTCATTCGTTGAATTGTTTCTTAAAAAATCGATCCCCGGATTGTATGCAGGGCTGGGTATTTTTCTTCCGTTGATTACTACAAATTGCGCTGTAATGGGTGCCTGTCTCATTAATATAAAGGAAGAGTATACTCTTCTTGAGGCATTAACAGCGTCCTTTACCTATGCAATAGGTTTTGGGCTCGCGCTTGTTTTATTTGCAGGTATCAGGGAACGCATACTCCTGGCAAGGGTTCCAAAACCCCTCCAGGACACAGCTATCGGATTGGTTGGTGCCGGCATGCTTTCTCTCGCTTTTTTTGCTTTTAAGGGGATGGCGTAACAATAGATTTCAGGATTTAAGTCCCGGATGTTTATATGTTCGAAATTTTATAATTTTAGGTGATTTTAATAATAAGGAGTAACAATGATAGAAGCAATTCTACCGGCCCTTAAAGCGACAGGACTAATGCTCGGTTTAGGAGGTTTTTGCGGACTGGTATTGAGTGTCGCTGCACGTGTATTTTATGTATATGAAGACCCGCGAATTGAACAGGTTCAGGACTGCTTTGCCGGCGCAAACTGCGGAGGGTGCGGGTATGCAGGATGTTCTTCAGCCGCGCAGGCTGTTGTTGCAGGAAAAGCTCCTGCTAATGTGTGTATTGTGGCTGATGAAGAAGCTACCTTCGCAGTAGCTGAAATAATGGGAATAGATGCCGGGCTTGCAGAACCGTTGAGGGCGTGTAATCCCTGTTCAGGCGGTGACAGGGCTGATGACCAGTTTATTTATATGGGAGTTAATACCTGTCGAGCTCAGACAATGTTATATGGTGGTAAAAAAGAGTGCAGCGTTGGCTGTCTAGGTCTTGGAGATTGCGTAAGGGCATGCCTTTTCGGGGCATTGAGCCTGGGACCCGATGGCTTTCCTGTCGTTGATGAGGAAAAGTGTGTCGGTTGCGGAGCATGTGAACGAACATGTCCAAAGAATATAATAGAAGTAAAAACTCCTTCAGAAAGATTTCTTACTTTTAACCATGAAGACGATTGCCTGGCCCCATGCCAGCAGACTTGCCCGGCAGAAATCAATATTCCTTTGTATATTGAACAGATTAAGAAGGGCGATTATGAAGGTGCGGTTCATACTATTAGAGAAAGAAATCCGCTTCTTCTTTCCTGCGGAAGAGTATGTCCTCATCCCTGTGAAGATAACTGCCGTAGAGGAATAGAAGATGAACCTGTATCAATAAACCAGCTCAAGAGGTTTGCTGCAGATTATGAAATGACTTCCGGAAAAAGGTATCCAATATCCGTTGCGCCATTAACGGAAAAGAAAGTTGCTGTTGTTGGAGGTGGTCCTGCAGGATTATCCGCTGCTTTTTTCCTGAGAAGGCTCGGTCATGATGTGACCATATATGAGGCAATGCCCCACCTTGGCGGCATGATTAGATATGGAATCCCGGAATACAGGCTTCCAAAAAAGGTTCTGGATTGGGAAATTGAAGGCATATTAAATCTTGGGATAGAAGCCAAGGTGAATATGACCTTTGGCAAGGATTTTGATATGGAGCAGCTTGTATCTGAGGGTTATGATGCTGTTTTTCTTGGTATCGGTGCATGGAAGGACTCTTCTTTAAGGGTTGAAGGAGAGGATTTGAATGGTTGTTACATGGGTATCGATTTCCTTTCACGTCTTTCAGGAGGAGAAGCCCTTCCCATTAAGAAAACCGCTATAGTAATAGGTGGTGGAAATACAGCTATTGATTGTACAAGAAATCTCCTGAGATATGGCGCAGAAAAGGTCTATATTGTTTATAGAAGAACCAGAAAGGAAATGCCCGCAAATCCTGTTGAAATTGAGGCAGCGGAGCATGAAGGCGTTGAATTAAATTTTCTGGCCGCTCCTATAAGCGTCAAAGGAGATAAGGACGGAAATGTTACCCACCTTGAATATCAAAAAATGGAACTGGGAGAGCCTGACGCAAGCGGAAGAAGACGCCCTGTGCCAATAGAAGGTTCTGAAACACTTCTTGAAACTGATATGGTAATAACCGCCATAGGTCAGTCACCCGATATCTCTTTTACAGAAAGAATGAAAGAAAGGCTTGCCGAATTAAAGACAACACGTTGGAACACTTTTGATTGCGACCCTGATACACTGCAGACAAGTATTCCTTATATTTTTGCAGCAGGTGATGCAGCAACCGGCCCATCCCTTGTTATTGAAGCAATTGGCGGCGGTCGAAGGGCGGCAAGATCCATACACCAGTTTGTATCAGGGGAGGAAGTATCTGCTATGCCTGGCGAGTTAAATAAAAGATATATTGAAGGAACAATATTTGACCATGTAGATGGTATTGAAAAGAAAGCAAGATCTGAAATGATTGAACTGCCTGTAGAAGAAAGGATAAAATCTTTTGTAGAGGTCGATCAGGTACTCACCGAAGAAGCGGCCAAAACAGAAAGTGAGAGATGCTTGCAGTGCTGCAGGCTATGTTATAATCCGGATATTGTCGAAACTCTTACCCAAATAGAATCTGCGGTACCAAATTAAAAAAAGGCGCAAGGTACATGGCGCAAGGAAGGTTTATTTTTTCCCTTGCGCCCTGGGCCTTACGCCACTTTTCAAACCAACTAGTTTCAAGAATTTATATTTCTAATGCTACCTGATCTTCTTATAGAAACCTACTTCTCTATCCTAACCGCACATACCTTAGTCCCAGGAGTGCTTGCAACAGGATCCAGTTCACAGCATGTTAGCAGGTTTGTCCGGGTTTCTCCAAAGTGAAAAGTCATAGAAACCGTTCCCTGAGGACATTTATCGGTAACCTTCACCTTTACTTCCACTTCTCCTCTCCGGGATGCCACTTTCACCATCTGGCCGTCCTCAATATCCAGCCCGGAAGCATCCTCCGGGCTGATATTCAGCAACTCTTCTTTGTCAAGAACATTAAGCCCGTATACCCTCCGTGTCATGGTGCTGTGGTAGTGATACAGACTGCGGTCAGTGGTCAGGATAAGGGGATATTCACCATTTGTTTCTTCGCCCGATTTTCTGTATGTAAGAGGTTTGAATTTTCCTTTACCGCTGTCTGTGCCGAATTTTTCTGCATGAAGGAACGGTGTTCCAGGATGATCCTCAGAAGGACAGGGCCACTGCAGACTGCCTCTTTCCAGGCGAGCGTAGGTGATGCCCTGGTAAGAAGGTGTAACTGATGCTATTTCTTCCATGACCTCCTCAGGGTTTGAAAAATCAAAGCCTTTAGCATTGAGGCGTTTGGCTAACTCACAGGCAATCCACCAATCGGGTTTTGTGTCTCCCACAGGATCGATAGCCTTGCGCACGCGCTGAACCCTGCGCTCGGTGTTTGTAAATGTTCCGTCCTTTTCTGCAAAGGTAGTTGCAGGTAATACAACATCCGCCAGTTCAGCGGTTTCTGTCATAAAAATGTCCTGCACCACCATGAAATCAACTTTCTTCATGGATTCTGTGGCATGGCTGGAATCAGCTTCACTTAAAACAGGGTTTTCACCCACAAGATATAACGCTTTTACGCTACCGTCATGGCAGGCATCAAATATCCTGGTGTGTGTGAGTCCCAATTTGTCGCTTAATTCCACTCCCCAAGCAGATTCAAATTTATTTTTAATCTCCGGAATGGTTACTGACTGGTATCCTGTATAAACATTGGGCAAACATCCCATATCACAGGCACCCTGAACATTATTTTGACCCCTGAGGGGATTAACACCGGATGAAGGCTTACCAATATTCCCTGTTAGCAGCGCCAGGTTACTGGTGGCCAGTACATTATCAGTACCATGAACGTGCTGAGTAATGCCCATGCAGTAGATGATAGATGCAGGTGATTCAGTAGCGTAGATCCGCGCCGCCTGGATAATTTTGTCCCGGGGCACACCGGTAATCTTTTTCACTGTATCTAAATCGAACTCAGCCAGGGATTTTTCATAAGCATCGAAATCTTCACAACGATCCTCTATAAAGGATTTATCATGTAGTCCTTCATCAACAATCACTCGCATTATTCCCATAAGTAATGGTATGTCCGTGCCTGGTTTGTGCTGGAGGAAAAGATCGGCAAACTCACATAGTTCAATCTCTTTTGGATTGGCAACAATCAGTTTGGAGCCGTTTCGTACAGCACTCTTTACCTGCAGCGCGATAATGGGATGTGTATTTGTGGTATTGGTTCCTATAGCCAGAATAGCTGAAGTAGCACCAAGTTCACTGATCGCGTTTGTCATTGCTCCGCTACCCAGGGATGAGGCCAGACCGGCCACCGTGGGAGCGTGTCAGAGACGTGCGCAATGATCAATGTTGTTGGTGCCCATAACTGCCCGGGTAAATTTCTGCAGTACGTAATTATCTTCGTTTGTAGCCTTAGCCGAGGAAATAGCTGCAAATTTTTCACCTTTACTTTTAGAAAATGTATCTGCTACCAGGTCTAATGCCTCATCCCAACCAGCCTCAACAAACTCACCATTTCGTTTAATCAGGGGTGTGGTAAGGCGTTCAGGGCTGTTTACAAACTTGTATCCGAAACGGCCCTTAACACAAAGCCGGCCTTTGTTAGCCGGGCTGTTCACATCGCCTCTGGCACTTACAAGCTTATTATCGCGAACACCAAGTACCAGCCCACAGCCACAACCGCAGAAAGAGCAAACTGTTTTTACCTGGTGAGTCGGTCTCTGATAATCTTTTTCAGTCAATGCTCCTACCGGACACCTGACGATGCATTCGCCGCATGATTCGCAATTTGATTCTATCCGGGACTTGTCTCCAAAGCCGGCGATCTTTGTGCCCAGTCCGCGAAAGGCAAAATCAATGGCATTAATGTTTTGAAGTTCATCACAGGTACGTACACATATACCGCATAGTACACACCGGTTAGGATCAAAGTTGAAAAACGGGTTAGAATCGTCAATGGGTAACTTTTCTTCCTGTGGTCTAAGGCGCTGCAGACGCTCTTTATTAATTCCAACATGATCGGCTACGCGCTGAAGTGCGCACTGGGTGTTCCGGGCGCAGGCAAGGCAGTCAACATCGTGGTCTGCGATTAGCAATTCCACAGTTGTCTGTCTCATTTTATTGATTTCAGGGGTTTCGGTTCTGATAACCATCCCGTCTTTAGCCTCGGTTTTGCAGGAAATGGCTATTTTCGTCCACTCACCGGCGATTTCTACCAGGCAAAGACGGCAGGCGCCTACCGGTTCCAGTTCACGATGATGACACAGATGAGGAATGTAAATTCCCTTTCTGAGTGCAGCTTCCAGTATAGTCATGCCTTTGTCGGCCTTAACCAACTGGCCGTTTATTGTAAGTTCAATTTTATCAGACACTATTCTCCTCCTTCATTTAAACGTCCCGGGATGCATTCCACCGCGCTGAATTTCTTCGGGCATTTTTCCAGGCACATACCGCACTGTATACATTTGGACTGGTCAATAACATGCACCTCTTTCTTCTCTCCGGTAATGGCTTCAACCGGACAGGCCCTGGAGCAGGCCGTGCAGCCTTGACACTTATCAGCATCGATACGATATGAGACGAGAGCTTTACATGCCAGGGCAGAACAGCGCTTATCATTGATATGTTCTTCATATTCTTCTCGGAAATATTTAATTGTGGTGAGTACAGGATTTGCCGCGCTCTGTCCCAAACCGCAAAGTGAGCCGGCATTTACAGACTCTCCAATTTCAAGGAGAAAATCGATATCTTTAGGCTGTCCTTTTCCTTCGACAATGTCTTCCAGTATGTTCAGCATTTGCTTGGTTCCAAGTTTGCAAAGTGTACACTGACCGCAGGATTCTTTTTGGGTAAAATCAAGAAAATAACGGGCGATATCCACCATGCAGGTGGTCTCATCCATGACCACCATACCGCCTGAGCCCATCATGGAACCGGCCGCTTTCAGCGAGTCGTAGTCAACCGGCGTATCCAGAAACTGCTTTGGTAAACAGCCGCCGGAAGGGCCGCCGGTCTGGACTGCCTTGAACGTTTTATCGTCGGTAATGCCGCCGCCGATATCATAAATGATTTCCCGGACGGTGAGTCCCATGGGAACCTCGATCAGGCCGCAATTGTTGACCATGCCTGTCAGGGCAAAGACAGCTGTTCCCTTGCTTTTTTCGGTGCCTATCTCGGATAGCCATGCACCACCTTTATTAATTATCTGTGGCACATAGGAGAAGGTTTTTACATTGTTCAACAGGGTCGGTTTATCGAAAAGGCCTTCTTCGGTTGTGCGGGGCCGCGGAGATGCCTTGGGCATACCCCTTCTACCTTCCATGGATAAAGTCAGAGCAGTTGATTCGCCGCAGACAAAGGCACCGGCGCCTTGAAAAAGTGAAATTTCAAAACTGAACCCGCTGCCCAGTATGTTCTCTCCAAGAAGTCCTATATCGGTTGCCTGGTTTATGGCATCCTGAAGGCGTTTAACAGCCAGTGGATATTCGGCCCGAACATAAATATAACCTTTTTGTGCTCCTATGGTGTAGCCGGCAATAATCATGCCTTCCAAAACAGAATGGGGCTCGCCTTCCAGCACGGAGCGGTCCATAAATGCACCGGGATCGCCCTCATCAGCGTTGCAGACCACGTATTTTTCCTTTTCCTTAGCCTGCAGTCCGGCCTCCCATTTGCGCCCAGCGGGAAATCCACCACCACCTCTTCCGCGCAGACCGGATGTTTTTAACTCCTTAATTACGTCGGTCTGTTTCATGGAAAGAGCCTTTGCCAGGCCGCTGTAACCATCATTGGCGATGTAATGGTTTATATTGGTGGGATCGATAAATCCAAACTTACTGAAAAGTATCCTTTTCTGAGATTTAAAATTAGGCAGATCCCACAATACAGGGATGTCGTAATCCCCTTTATCTCCAACAAGTCCCAGCGCATATTCAGGCAAAGGATCATCCTCGACAATGAATTTTTCAACCAGTTCGGTTGCCCGCTTTGGAGTTACATTTTTATAAAAAATATTCGGACCGCCGGGTTTCATAATACTTATAAGCGGTTCAGCCCAGCATGGGCCAAGGCAGCCCACTTCAATTATATTAGCGTTGATGCCTCTTATTTCAAATTCTTCCTGAAATGCTTTTTTGGTCTCTAAAGCTCCGGCAGAACGGCCGCAGGTAGCAGCTCCAATAAAAAGCGTCGGCTCTTTGCTATTCTGCAATTGGCTCCATTCATCCTCTGCCCGCTTTTTGATCTCATTAAATGTCATCGGCTGCCTCCTTGCTGATTAAATCAGTCACTTTTTTCGGGGTCAGTTTGGCCTCAACTTCATCATTTATCATAACGCATGGCGCCAGTGCACAGCACCCAATACAAGCAGCAGTTCCAAGTGTATACTCCAGGTCTTCAGTTGTTTCCCCTTCCTTTATGTTTAATTTATCTTCAAATTCTTCGAGAATCCGCTTGGCACCACGGACATGGCAGGCCGTTCCCCTGCAGACTGTAACCAGGTTTTTACCCTGCGGGGTAAATTTGAATTGCTCAAAAAATGTTGCCACTCCATAAATGCGGCTTTTAGGCAGGCCAACAAATTTAGCAACCTCGCTCATTTCAGTTTCCGGAAGGTATCCGAATTCATGTTGAACTTCCTGCAAAATTGGAATGAGCTCAGCGTCTCTGCCTTCATAGTGTGCGAATATCTTTACTAATTTTTCTTCCATAATATCTCCTTTTTTCCACTTCTCTTGCTCAAGTCTACATTTAAACCAAGTCATCTTCTGCCCGGTGAAAACAGGGAAATAGGCAGGAAATTGTACTTGTGAAATCTATACCAAGCATTGTTCTAAATCAAGAAAATTGGGGATTTTTTTTGAAAAGTTTCATTTGCGAGTAGAGTTTCATAAAGGAAGGTAATTATAATTCGATTTTATGCTTATCATTGGGTTGCAGGGTTTTTACATTAATGACTATTCTGGCCATACGGGGATGATATTTGTCTTCGGATTTTGTTTTCTTCTCAAAGACTTTTAGGCCCAAAAAGGAAACCATAAGAAATAATGCTCCTGTTATAGCTGCTGTTACCGATGGATCGGTACCCATTTGAATTGACAGATAGTTGCCGAGGAAAGCCCCGGTCATAAGGAAGATAACGGGCATAATATAAACGAGAAGGGAGAGTTTTAGAAATGTACCTTCGGGAATACTTAATTCAACCCTGTCTCCTTCTTTCGCGTCAAGACGGTTAGCCACTTCAACGATCATGTCCCTGTCTGAAATATTACATGAGTCTTTTGACGCGCAGTGCTTACAGGCACTGGTTTTGGCCACCCTGACATATGCGGTTTCATTTGAAATTTTTTCTATTATTCCCTGTTCTGAAATCATAATAAGTCCGTTAGTTTCATAATATTTCTCTGGTCCAAATTAAGTTTTTGGGGCAGTGTTGTCAAGAAAGGATATAACAGGTGAATGGGTAATAGGTGATGGGCTGCCACCTGCGGTGGTTCCAGATTCCAAGTTCCATGTTCCAGGTTTAATAATTCAAAGATTCAAGGTTCAAAGGTTCAATAATTCAAAGATTTATGTTTCTAATTCATAACTTAAAACCCAAAACTCAAAACTTGAAACTGCTTAACTTCTGTATTCTGGCTTTTCACCGGCAGCAGGCATCTAGCATCTCAAGCCATTAAATAATTTTCCGGCAGGGATTTTACTTCTGAATTTTTATTCCAGAGCTGATCAATGATTTTTTTAGTTTTTCCGGTGTCTCCACTGGTCCAAAAATATTCATTACCTTTTCTTTTGCTTTCTGTTGTTAAGTCCGCCTCTTTTAATCGTCTGGACACTTCTTTAGCGACAGCCTTTCCTGTGTCGATTACATATATATCTTCCCCGGCAACCTGTCTGATAACATCGGTGAGGAATAGATAATGTGTGCATCCAAGTACAATAGTATCAACTCCTCTTGATGTAAGTGCGTCTACATATTTTTCTACCATTTTGCGTGTTTCATTATCAGTAAGGCTGATCTGTTCCACCTTTTCCACAAGGCCCGGGCAGGCCTGGGTGATTATCTCACAGTCATTACAGAATCTTTCAGTTAGAACTCTGAATTTTTCACTGTTTATTGTCTCAGTTGTGGCAAGAATTCCAATTGTGCCGCTTTTTGTTATTGATATTGCCGGTTTGACACCCGGTTCCATACCAATAATAGGTAACGAATAAATTGACCTCATCTTGTTGATAGCCGCGGCGGTGGCAGTGTTACAGGCAACAACAATAACCTTTACCTTCTGTTCCAGCAGAAATTCAGATATTGCAATAGATCTTTTCTCAATATACTCTCTTGTTTTGTCGCCGTATGGGGCGTATCGGGAATCCGCGATGTAAATAATGTCTTCGCAGGGCAGTTCCTCTCGAATACATTGAAGCAGTGAAATACCGCCCACTCCTGAATCAAAAACACCGATAGGATTAATGTTGTTTTCCATTTGTTGCTCTGAATAATTTGATTGCTTCCACAGAGAAATATTTTTCTACTTTAAAAACAGTAACCTGGCTGCAGCTCCGATCAATTTTGTATCAGAAATATCTTTAACAACTCCCAATTTTCTTTTACTTATATTAAAAATCTCCCCTTTTTCATTAACAGAACCAAGTATTGTCCCTGATTGATTTCTTACACTCCCGTTACTCTCTACCCTGCCGACTACTATTTTGCTGACATTGTAGATAACTCCCTCTTCATCAACGGAACCAATGGATCTTCCGTGTCTATTGAATATGATACGATCCTCTGTAACCTTTCCCATGTCTGTGTTATGAATATTATAGATATTATTTTCATCTTTCATCTTATCTTTTTTTACTTCTCCCGACGCGCCGGAAACGCAAAGGATCAGTATAAAAAGGAAAATATAACCCGCATAATCCTTTATAAATGATTTGTTTATTAGATCCTTTATCATAATGGCCTCCCTCTTTCAGCTTTGAACCTTGATTTTTTTACCCATTACCCGTAATATTCCAAAATAGCCTCTGTTAGTCTCGAAATAGTGTATTCCCGAGCTTCTACTGTAACATTTAATCCCAACTTTCTTACAGTATCAGAGGTTATAGGGCCGATCGACGCAATATCAACGTTACTTAACCATGATTTCGCCTTATCCTTATCGGCTTTGAACATATTCATAAAGTTAGAGACTGTTGATGAACTGGTGAAAGTCACCATGTCTATCTCACCCGACTCAAGCATTGCTTTGACATCATCGGTTTTGAAATCCGGCATAACTGTGCGATAAGCATCAACGACTTTTATATCTGCCCCCATTTTTCTCAACTCATCAGGGAGAATTTCCCTGGCCTTTGACGCTCTGGGAAGAAGCATTTTCAAGCTGTCAGCATTCATGCTTTCAAAGGCCTCCACTATTGCTTCCGCCCTGTATTCTCCAGGTACCAGGTCAGGGATAATTCCATTCAGGCGGACCTCATCCGCTGTTTTCGGCCCGATAGCACCAACCTTTATATTATTAAGACACCGGATATCCTTTCCCTGTTCATATAAGCGTTCAAAAAAATGTTTAACACCGTTTACGCTTGTAAAAAGAAGCCAGTTGTAATTATCCAGTTCCTCGATTGCATTGTCCAGGGGGTCCCAGGATTCAGGGGGTATTATTTCTATTGTGGGGAACTCTATACAATGAGCTCCCTGGTCAGTAAGCACTTTTAAAAAACTGCTTGCCTGTTCACGGGCCCTTGTGACGATAATTTTCCTGCCGAACAGTGGTTTGTTTTCAAACCAGTTCAATTCATTTCTTAACTCAACAACATCACCAACAACAATGATGCCGGGTGGCTTTATATTAGAATTTTCCACAATTTGCGGAATGGTTCTCAGTTTCCCCTCAAGGGTTACCTGCTCAGGACCTGTACCTTTATGTATTACCGCGACGGGTGTGTTGGGGGAACGGCCGTTTTTAATCAGCTCATTACAAATACTCTCAATGTTGCCTATTCCCATTAGAAAAACTATTGTGCCTGCTCCTGTCGCCAGTTTGTCCCAGGCGATGTTTGATTTTTTTTTGGAAGGGTCTTCGTGGCCCGTGATAAAAACGACAGTGGCGGTATGATCACGGTGAGTCAGGGGGATTCCTGCATAGGCCGGTACCGCGATTGCTGATGTGATTCCGGGGACTATTTCAAAGGGAATACCCGCTTTAAGCAATTCCTGTGCTTCTTCTCCGCCCCTTCCGAAAATAAAGGGATCTCCTCCTTTAAGCCTTGTAACACTTAAACCTCCGGCAGCTTTTTCGCATATCAACTGATTGATTTCTTCCTGATTCATTGTGTGGGCACCGGCCTTTTTCCCGACATATATAAGTTCCGTGTCCTTTTTTGCATAATCGAGAAATGCCCTGTTGGCCAGGTAGTCATAAACAATAACATCTGCGTTTTCGATGCAGTTCTTTCCCTTGACTGTAAGTAATCCTGGATCACCCGGCCCGGCGCCTACAAGATAGACTGTCCCTTTTTTACATTCCATATCATTTACGCCTTTTTTTATTTATATGCTCCGGGATTCACCATATACCCGAGCAAGAATTTTATCAGCGCCGGCTTCCAGGAGCTTTTCTGCGAGTATTTTGCCTGTCTGTTCGGGATCACCACATTGACCAAATTGCGTATCCCTGATGATCCTGCTGCCATCCAGTTCCGCGACCATCCCTTCAAGTATAATTTGATTGTTCTCGATTCTGCCATGGGCACCAATGGGGACCTGGCAACCCCCTTCAAGCCTGTTCAGGAATGCCCTTTCAGCCTTTACTGCAATTTCGGTTTTCCTGTGGTTAATAAATCCCAGCAGGTCATGACATAATCCGTCATTCTCTCTTATTTCAAGCCCGAGAGCACCCTGCCCGACCGCGGGGATAACCTTTTCAGGTGAAAGCTTTTCCCGAATCCTTGAGGCCAGCCCCATCCTGTTCAGACCGGAAGTCGCGAGTATAATCGCGTCAAGCTCTCCTGATTCAAGTTTTTTAAGCCGGGTATCCACATTTCCCCTTATGGGTATTATATTAATATCCTGTCTAATATTTAAAAGCTGGGATGATCTTCTCAAGCTTCCGGTTCCCACTCTGGTTTGTTGCGGAAGGTCTTTAAAATTTCTATATTTCAGCGAGAGAAAAGCATCACTCGGGTCTTCCCGTTCGGGAAAAAACGGGATACACAATCCTTCAGGCAGCTTCGCCGGGACATCCTTAATACTGTGAACGGCGATATCAATCCTCTTATCAAGAAGTGCTTCTTCGATTTCCTTTACAAAAAGACCTTTTCCACCGATTTTGCTTAAAGGAGAGTCAATTATTTTGTCTCCTTTTGTTTTAATTACTACAAGGTCAACAGTTACATCAGAGTGTCTCTTTTCTATTATTTCCTTAATAAGAGTGCTCTGGACAAGGGCAAGCTTGCTTCCCCTTGTCCCTATTTTTATCATGTTTTCAGTCATATTTAATATTAATCTTTATAGATCAGAATGGCCGTTCAAATGATTCTCGATAACATAAGTTCATTATGGCCGGTTTCAGCCCTCTCCAAACCCTTTTCTCAGCAGGAATTCCGCGTATTCAAGATCAAAAGGTGTTGTTATTTTAATATTTTCTTCTGATCCGGGGATTATTTTAACCGGTATATTCATTTTTTCCATAAGAAGCGCGTCATCAGTAACTTCATCCCACCCGTCCATTAATGCTTTCATGTGAGCATTATATATATCTTTATACCTGAACACCTGGGGTGTTTGCACAAGCCATAAAAGCTTTCACCTGAAAAGGTTATCCCCGCGGTCGGGCAGGGTGCTCTCGGG
>JBHPCX010000027.1:0-36922 GCA_042573485.1 Thermodesulfobacteriota bacterium
TAAAAAAACTGGTTTGAAACCTGTATATTAATAACAATATTAAAAGGAGGAGAAAATATGGGCAGCTTGAAGGGAACACAAACCGAAAAAAATTTACTTACAGCTTTTGCAGGTGAAAGCCAGGCAAGAAACCGTTACTCCTATTTTGCCAGTCAGGCAAAAAAAGATGGTTATGTACAAATGCAATTCATCTTTGAAGAAACGGCTAACCAGGAAAAGGAACACGCAAAAAGGCTTTTTAAGTTCCTGGAAGGCGGAGAGGTGGAAATCACTGCCGCGTTTCCGGCTGGTGTAATCGGGAGTACCCTTGAAAACCTGAAGGCCTCAGCGGAAGGTGAAAACTATGAGCATACGGAAATGTATCCTGAATTTGCAAAAGTAGCGGAAGAGGAAGGTTTTAATGAAATTGCCGTAGTCTTCAGAAGTATAGCAGTGGCGGAAAAACAGCATGAAAAACGCTATAATGACCTTATTGCAAACATTGAAAATGACAGGGTCTTTAAAAGAGATGAAGAAGTTACATGGCGCTGCAGAAACTGCGGGTTTGTCTATACCGGGGCCGAAGCCCCTGAAGAATGCCCGGCCTGTGCTCATCCCAAGGCCCATTTTGAGCTGCTTGGAGAGAATTATTAATTTTTTCTGAAAGGAAAATCAAATGTCTGAGCGTACAGGAATTATCACCATGCACGGCAATCCTCTTACTCTCCTGGGAAATGAAATCAAAACAGGAGATGAAGCACCTGATGCGGCCCTTCTTGATAACAATTTAAACCCTGTAGATATCTCTTCATACAGGGGGGGAATTTGTGTAATTTCATCAGTACCGTCCCTTGATACACCTGTTTGTGACCTGGAAACGAGAAGGTTCAACCAGGAGGCGGAAAGTCTTGGAGAAGATGTGACTATCCTTACAGTCAGTATGGATCTCCCTTTTGCCCAGAAAAGGTGGTGCGGCGCGGCTGGTGTAGACAGGGTAGTTACATTGTCTGATCATCGTGATGCATCCTTTGGAAACTCCTACGGTATGCTTATAAAGGAACTTCGTTTGCTGGCAAGGGCAGTATTTGTATTGGACCGTGAAGGCATTATTAAATATATTCAGGTAGTAAATGAGCTCTCGGAAGAACCTGATTATACCGAAGTAATTGATGAAATAAAAAAACTGGTTTGAAACCTGTATATTAATAACAATATTAAAAGGAGGAGAAACAATGGCCCAGAGACTGGAAATTTATAAGTGTGAAGCATGCGGAAATATAGTTGAAGTATTAACCGGCGGCGGTGGCGAACTTGTGTGTTGCGGTGAAGCAATGAAGTTATACCAGGAAAACACCGTGGACGCGGCCAAAGAAAAACATGTTCCTGTAATAGAAAAGGTCGAAGGTGGGTTTAAGGTATCAGTAGGCAGCGTTCCCCACCCGATGGAAGAAAGCCATTATATCGAATGGATCGAGATAATCGCGGATGGCAAAGCATACAGACAGTTTTTAAATCCCGGAGATACTCCGGAAGCAGTGTTTAAAATAGATGCGAGTGAAGTAAGCGCGCGTGAATATTGCAATATGCATGGTTTATGGAAGGCATAATCATTTAGTGAATCGGGAGGGATAAATAACTATGGCTAAAGTCCTGATAGTATCTGCCACTCGAAGTGGTGGAACCGAAGAAATAGCCAGGCTCGTAGCTGAAGGAGTAAGGTTTTCCGGAGCTGAAGCCAGCGTGGTTAATATTACTGATATTAAAAACGAGGGTGACCTTGAGGGTTATGACGGATATGTCTTTGGCTCAGCCACCTATCATGGAGATATGATGCAGAGCATGAAGACCATGCTGTTTCTTGCCGAGAAGGCGGGCCTTGAGGGAAAAGCAGGCGGATCATTCGGCGCCTTCGGATGGAGTGGAGAAGCTCCGGATCGCATTTATGATACAATGAAAAATATTTTTAAAATGGATATGGTCAAGACCCCCATGCGTTTAAAATCCGCTTCACTGGGAGGGGGAACACAGATGGCCCAGGATTATGGCCGTGAAATAGCCGGAAAACTTTAATTTAATTTAAAGGAGACTTATCATGTCAACACCACAACATTGTCCCGGTTTTAATGATATTAAAAATCTTCAGTCATTTGCCTGCAAATGTCCAGGCTGCGGAATGGAAAAAGAGATATTCTCAGATGAATTTAACAGGTCTCATACCTGTAAAGGTTGTAATCAGGAGATTGATTTTACACAGTGCACCCTTGACGCCCAGGCTTAAAGGAAGTGTTCTTTATACTGTAATAGGGTTATAACATGAAAAATTTTGAATACAGAATTACAAAACATCCATCAAATAATTTCAAAAAGGTAGGTTTTTTTTGCACTGACCAGGGAGAGTGTAACCTGGATCAGCTGCCTTCTGACCAGCTTTCAGTCCTTGAAAATATACTTAATGAAAACGGCGTTCAGGGATGGGAACTTGTACAGTTAAGTTTTGGAAGTGACGGAGTAGTAGCCTTTTGGAAAAAGGAAATTTAATACGGAATTTTGGCAAAAATATCCGTTTAAAAAGAGGGGTTAATCTTTAAAATGAAGGAGATCATTACCCATGGATAATGATAAAAAGGAAAAGGAATTAAAAGTGCTAAACATAAGAGATGTAACCTCATGTGACGCGACAGCTCAGATGCTTAAGAAAGCGGAAAAAGATGGTGTTGAAACAGCTTTTCACAGGGCTGCTTCAATGAAGGCCTGCCCTATAGGGGCTGATTCCGCCTGTTGTAAACACTGTTCCATGGGTCCCTGCAGGCTTGTCTCAAAAGATCCCTACGGCAAAGTTGGTGTTTGCGGTGCCACAATTGATACTATTCAGGCAAGGAATTTCGGCAGGATGGTAGCCGCAGGAGGGGCTGCTCATACTGACCATGGGATGAGTATGCTTGATCTTTTCAGGGATGTCGTCAGCGGTAAAAACAAGGACTATAAAATAAAAGACACTAATAAACTCGAAGAAGTTGCAAAGGAAATAGGGATTGAAGTAGAAGGCAGAAGTGTTGAAGACATTGCTATGGATCTCTATAAAGATCTCGAAAGAACCTATACACAGGTAGAAGGTGAAATACCTCTTGCAAAAAGAGTTCCACCCAAAACCCTTGAAACATGGAGGAAACTCGGCATTGTTCCAAGAGGTGCAATGAGAGAAATTATGGAAATGATGCATCGTACCGCAATAGGGGTTGATCAGGACTATAATAACATTATCCAACAATGCAGCAGAACAGCGCTTGCTGACGGATGGGGTGGTTCTATGATCGCAACTGATATTTCTGACATACTTTTCGGAACTCCCACGCCAACAAAGGCAGAAGTCAATATGGGTGTCCTGAAAGAGGACCAGGTAAATATAATTATACACGGACATGAGCCAAATCTTTTTGAATCAATGTTGATGTCAGTAAATGATCCGACCCTGATCCAGGCTGCAAAGGATGCGGGTGCGGAAGGCCTTAATCTTGTCGGAATGTGCTGTTCAGGGGCGGATATGCTTTCAAGGCACGGCATTCCCCATGCCGGAAACTTCATGTCAACAGAAGCTGTAATGGTAACAGGCGCTGTTGATGCCATGGGTGTTGATGTCCAGTGTATAAAACAGGGTCTTGCTAAGGTTGCAGACTGCTATGGGACAAAACTTTTTACCACAAACCCGAGGTGCCATATTGAAGGTGCGGAGCACATTGAATTTCACGAGAACACACCCAGGGAATGCACGGATGCAATAATCGAAAGGGCAATTATAAGGTTTAAGAACCGCAATATGCCTATTGAGATCCCCAATATAAAGACTTCCGGAATACATGGTTTTTCTCATGAGTATATCAACTATATGCTGGGAGGTACCTTCAGGGGATCATATACTCCGCTTAATGATAATATAATAAACGGCAGAATTCGGGGCGTGGCCGGAGTTGTAGGTTGTACCACTCCAAGAGTTAAACAGGACTGGGTTCATGTAGAGTTGGTAAAAGAACTCATTAAAAATGATGTCCTTGTTGTACAGACAGGGTGCTCCCAGGTTGCCCTGGCAAAGGCAGGTCTTTACACCCCGGAAGCTGCTCATCTTGCAGGTCCGGGATTAAGGGAAGTATGTGAGACTGTAGGAATGCCGCCTGTTCTGGGGCTTGGCGCGTGTGTTGATAACAGCAGGATTTTAGTGGCATGTACCGAGATGGTTCGTACCGGTGGACTGGGTGAAAGCATTGCAGACCTTCCTGTAGCCGGTGCAGCACCTGAATGGATGAGTGAAAAGGCCATAACTATTGGACAGTACTTTGTTGCATCGGGTGTTTTCACTGTATTTGGTGTTACTTTCCCGATTGTTCAAAATACCAAATTTCAAAAACTTCTTTTTGAAGGCCTGGAGGACATGGGCCTGGGCAAATGGGGTTTTGCTGTAGATCCTTACGAAATAGCCCATATGATGATTGATCATATTGATAAAAAGAGAGCGGCACTGGGAATCGATAAGGCCAGGGACAGGGTACTTATGGATATGGCTGACAGGCAGAAACTTGATGCAGCCTAGCCTGGCAATACTCCAAATTTTATCACAATGATTGATTTTGGTTGATATAAAGTTCATAACACAATAATATTTTAAAAACTGTAATCTTACAAAGGAGGGAATCTATGGATAAGTATGAATGTTCGGTGTGTGGTTATATATATGATCCGGCAGATGGTGATCCTGATAATGGAGTGGATCCGGGAACTTCTTTTGATGATGTTCCGGATGACTGGACCTGTCCGGTATGCGGGGCAGATAAGAGCCAGTTTGAAAAGGCTTAATATTACCTTGTTTTCATCTTCCGGCTCCCGAAGCCGGGAGATGAAAATGCTTTATACCTTAACTTTGCATCGGATATCGTAGTGAGGCGCCGAAAGCCTTATGTGGTGCAAAATTCAGGGAATAACCCATTCCTTTAACCATACACCTTGAATCATACCTGATATTATTATTTTTAATGGTTTGTAAAGGTGTCATATGGTATATATCTCCATATACTTTCAGGATTCAAAATATTAAAAATTATAATATCAGTTAATTTGTTAGATAAAGGATGAACTATGAAACCGATAGAAATTGCAAAGGATATTTACTGGGTTGGAGTCAGGGATTGGAATATCAGAGATTTTCACGGATATTCCACATATGATGGAACAACTTATAATGCATTCCTGATAATGGATGAAAAGATCACCCTGATTGATACGGTTAAAAAGGAATTTGCTGATGATCTTTTACACAACATCAGTCAGATAGTTGATCCCGGAAAAATAGATTATGTAATAAGCAACCATACGGAAATGGATCATTCAGGCGGTCTTCCCAGGATAATGCACAGGATAGGAGAAGATAAACCTCTCTATTGTTCAAAGGTCGGTCATAAAAACCTCTCGCTTCATTTTCCCAATAAATTTAACTACCAGCCTGTAGAGAACGGCGGAGAATTAAAAATCGGAAAGCGCACACTTACTTTTATGGAAACACGAATGATCCACTGGCCGGACAGTATGTTTACGTATGCTGTTGAAGATCAGATCCTCTTTTCCAGTGATGGTTTCGGTCAGCACTATGCGGGGCTGGAAATGTTTGATGACGAAATCGGTGAAGCCATAATGCCCCATGCCAAAAAGTATTTTGCCAACATTCTTTTATTGTACTCACCATTAATCCAGAAACTCATTGATAAGGTGAAGGAGTCAGGCCTTCAGATAAAAATGATATGCCCGGACCATGGTATAATGTGGCGGAAAGATCCCGGAAAAATTATTACCGCCTATGAAGAATGGTGCAGGCAGGAACCTAAAAGAAAGGCCATTGTCCTGTATGACAGCATGTGGCATTCAACGGAAAAAATGGCGATAGCAATAGTTGAAAGCCTCGGAGAAGAGGGTGTTGACGCAAGGCCCATGCATCTTAGAAAATGGCACAGGAGTGATATTATAACTGAAGCTCTGGATGCCGGAGCAATCATAGTAGGTTCCCCCACTCTTAATAATAATATTTTCCCGACACTCGGTGATATTCTTGCCTATATGAAGGGATTGAAACCTAAAAATAAAGTCGGCGCTGCCTTTGGATCCTATGGATGGAGTGGTGAAGCAGTAAAATTAATTACAGCCGCACTTGAAGAAATGAAATTCGACATTGTTGAACCAGGCGTTAAAATACTCTATGTCCCGGATGAAGATGGACTGGATGCCTGCAGGGAACTGGGAAAGAGAATTGCCGAAAAACTGCCTGACTAAAATACAGCATGAAGTGCAAAAGAAACCAAAATGCCCGGACTGTGACTACTGTCAGATGTGCAGTGAAAACCGCTGCCGGTTGTGCAGAAATGAAAATAAATCATGTAAAAAGCCCCTGCTGGGAACCGGTTTCACATATGGGCAATATTTAGAGTGGCAAAAAAACAGAAACAATGAAGAAAGTCCCGGTAATTGATATTGGTAAATGCACGGATTGCGAATCCTGCCTGGAACTCTGCCCCGAAGTATTCAGGAGGAACGGTGAAACAGGATATATTGAAGTCGCGGATTTGAATAAATACCCTGAGGAGCTTGTTGATCAGGTAATAAGTGTTTGCCCTGCAGATTGTATTAGCTGGGAAAATGTTTGACTGGTGCTCAGGGTTTGCTCAAAATCATTCATTATTTGATTTTGACCAGAGAGACAAATTGTGAAACACAAACAGACTTCAGTCCGGACAATTAAAAAAAATATATCTAAAGTCCTGGAGTCGTCCTCAGACCACAGAGAATTACTGGAGTTAACACAAAAATCATTATTAAAACTAATTAACGCTCTTTTCTCTTTCCTGTATCATAAAAATCCTGTTATAAAATGGAATACCGTTATCGCGATGGGCGCGGCAGTATCTGAACTGGCTGATCAGGATATGGAATCAGCCAGGAACATAATAAGACGGCTCATGTGGAATCTTAATGATGAGTCAGGGGGAATCGGCTGGGGATCGGTCGAGGCAATGGGTGAAATTCTTGCCGTGAATGCTGCCCTTGCCCGGGAATACGCGTCTGTGTTACTTTCATATGGGCGTGAGGATGGTAATTACCAGGAGCATGAACTTATGCAGCGCGGAGTGTTATGGGGTATTGGCCGCCTGTATGAGGCGAGACCTGAAATTACTGGAAAGGAAGCGGCAGAGCACATAATCCCATACATCAAATCAAATGATGCCACCGTAAGGGGACTGGCTGCGCGGGTTCTCGGTATTCTCGAATATGATAAATCCCGTTCAGAGCTTGAATTATTGACAGGGGATGAAACGCCTGTTCAATTATTTTTAAAAAACAGGCAGATAACAAGTACCGTAAAAGAGCAGGCAGAAAAAGCTCTTGAAAGAATAAAGAACCGGAAGCATATAATTCCGCTAGAGGGGAGTGAAGAATGAAAAAAGATAAAACCTGTTATTTTCTCATTTTTATATGTTTTCTTATTTTTATTGTTCCATCATCGAAGGCAGAGGATGCGCCTTTAAGTGATGAGACAGAATCATGCCTGGACTGCCATTCATCGCTCCATCCCGGGATTGTGGAAGACTGGAAAAGAAGCCGGCATGCTCAGACTACTCCCCTTGAAGGTCTGAAAAAGGGTGAACGCGTCTCCTCGGAAGAAATACCTGAAGAGTTGACCGGGTACGCGGTTGGATGCGCGGAATGTCACGGGATGAACCCTGATAGCCATAAAGACAGCTTTGATCACGCGGGTTACATTGTTCATACTGTTGTTACTCCTAAAGACTGCTCTGTCTGTCATCCTGTTGAGGAAGAACAGTATGGAAAAAATCTTATGTCCCATGCCTATGGCAATCTCAAAAACAATCCTGTCTTCATGTCCCTTGCGGATTCTATAAACGGACTTCAGTCTTTCAAGGGAATGAGCACGACCATTACTCCTCCAGACATGAAAACCAACGCTGATTCCTGCTTTTCATGCCATGGAACAAAAATAGAAGTAAAGGGAGAGAAGATAGTAGAAACCGACTTTGATGAAATGAATTTTCCGGTACTTGAAGGCTGGCCGAATCAGGGTGTGGGCAGGATCAATCCGGATGGTTCAAAGGGGTCATGCACCTCATGTCATACAAGGCATCAATTCAGCATGGCTATGGCAAGAAAACCCTCCACATGCTCCCAGTGTCATAAGGGTCCGGATGTGCCCGCATACAATGTCTACCAGGTAAGTAAGCATGGAAATATATATTCCTCAAATAAGGAGGAATGGAATTTTAACTCTTTACCATGGGTGCCCGGAAAGGATTTTACAGCACCCACCTGTGCGTCCTGTCATGTCAGTCTTTTAGTGGACACTGATAACAATGTGATCACAAAGAGGACCCACCAGATGAACGACAGACTCCATACCAGGATATTCGGACTTATATATGCCCATCCTCACCCGGAATCTCCCGATACAGCAATAATAAAAAACAACGCTGGACTACCGCTTCCCACTGAATTGACAGGAGAGCCGGTCACGGATTTTCTTATAAGCAAAGAGGAGCAGGAGAGCAGAAAAGCAAACATGCAGAAAGTATGTTTATCATGCCACGCATCAGGATGGGTAGATGGTCATTTTGACAGGCTTGAAAACACTGTGCTGACAACTAATCATATGACACTTGAAGCTACAAAAATTCTCCTGTCTGCATGGCAGAATGGCGTGGCGAAAGGTCTTGATAAGAAAGATAGTATCTTTAATGAAGGGATTGAAAAGAAATGGCTCGAGCAATGGCTTTTTTATGCTAATTCAGTCAGGTTTGCTTCAGCTATGGCAGGCGCTGATTACGGGGCCTTTGCAAATGGCCGGTACTTTTTATCAAAGAATATCCAGGATATGATTGACTGGCTAAAGAAAATGACAAAAAATGAAAATAAACAATCAACAATAAATACCAAGGAGGAATGAGATGACAGATCAGGGAGATGTAAAGATTTACACACTCAGTACATGCAGTCATTGTAGCGCTACAAAAAAATTTCTGGAAGAATGCAAAATACAGTATGAATTTACAGATGTGGACATACTAAAGGGTGAAGAAAGAAAGGCGATCCTTGAGGATATAAAAAAGATTAATCCCAGATGCTCATTTCCAACAATAATCATAGGTGAAAAAGTAATTGTCGGTTTCAAAGAAGATGAGATAAAGGAGGCCCTGGGGATATGACAAAGGAAGAATTATATGAGATGTTGAAAAAAGTCCAGGAAGCCAAAGGGTACTATTTCAGTGATGATATGGAAAAAGTAATGGAGTTGATGGAGGCCCTTATTACCAACAAGGAGAGGTATGGCTACATGTGCTGCCCCTGCAGACTCTCATCCGGTGATAAAGAAGAGGACGCGGACATAATATGCCCTTGCGAGTACAGGGAAGAGGACATCAGGGAATTCGGCAGCTGCTATTGCAATCTATATGTTACAAAGGAGTGGAACGAAGGAAAAACTTCCCACGAATATGTCCCCGAAAGAAGACCGCCTGAGAAGATGGGGTTTTAGTCAGTATTCCGATTTTGGATAGTTTAAATTCCTCGCTTTTAGATTTAAAAGGTTTTTATTGATGCGTAGCAACTCGTCATTCCCCGGCTTGACCGGGGAATCCAGAAAGTTTAAAAATTCTCTAATCTGGGGATTAAACAGGCTGACTAATAAGACCCATAGCGTAAAAGCAATGTAATAAACAAAAAATTTAAAAAATGGATTCCCGCTTTCGCGGGAATGACAGCGTTTGGGGTTCCCGCCAGAGTCTGTTCATGCACTTAATGCGGGAACAGAATGACGGATTTAGACAGCCTTGGATCATTCGTCATTCAGCGACCCTGGACATGATTAATTATATCTATATGAGAATATTACAGCAATTCCCGGATGACTGATTATATTATTTAAAAATCATCCAAAAACAGGAGGTCAAAATCATGAAAAAAGGATATCAAATATTAGTTTTTCTGCTGGTTCTATTCGCTTTAAACACTTTTGCTTATGCCCACTGTGAAATTCCATGCGGTATCTATGACGATGAAATGCGTGTAAAGATGATCAGTGAACATATTAATACAATTGAAAAATCAATGAACCAGATTAAGGCACTTGAAGAAGGGGAGGCGTCCCATCATTCAAACCAGCTTGTCAGGTGGATCATGAACAAGGAAGACCATGCCAATCAGCTCCAGGAGATTGTGACCCAGTATTTCATGACCCAGAGGATAAAGTTTGACACGAAAGATTATGACAAAAAGCTGAAAATCCTCCATCAAATGCTGGTATACACCATGAAATGCAAGCAGACGACAGATAAGGCAAATGTTGAAACATTAAAAAAACTGGTTGCAGAGTTCAGGGATATTTATTTCAAGAAATGATAAATTGAATTATTCGCAGGACTGCTCCGGCAGAAAGACCGGGGCAGCCTAGCATAAACAGGCCTATTTTCTCCGGCCGTTGAAGGGCATGTCACCCATTTGTGAAGTTATATTACCGCTTATAATATCTCCATCTACGGCCCTGTTAAAATTACTTTTTTTCTATCGGGTATCCCGCGTCTTTCCATCCCTCAATAGCAGGATGTTTCAGCACCATTACATCACTGTAACCCATTTTGATTAACTGCCTGGCGGCATCAGTACTGTCTGATTCACCTGGACCGCAGGCACAATATATAACAACCGGCACACCTCCCTGGATAGACCATACATCCTCAAGCAAAAGCTGGGACTTCCAGGGTATAGAAACTGCCCCTTTTATATGTCCCTTATCATATATTGCTTTTGGCTGTGTATCAATTATTGTTACTTCTTCTCCTTCATCTATCATCTTCTTTAATTCCTTAATACCTATCCGGGGGATATCCTCCTGACCCGCGATAGATACAGATACGATCAACAAGGAAGTTACGGCAATGCTTATAAATAGGAGAAGTTTAGCAACATTCACTGAGCCTCCTCTTTTCATAATTACTCCTTTAAAAAAAACTATCGCCACTTGTCAACAAGAGCGCTCGACATATAGCTGAAATCTCCGCCGCCCCAGTAGGTATTGGTACTCCCGCCCACAACAATGATCTCAAGAGAGTTATCAGTGTCAATCGTGTCCCTCAGGAACGCCCTCCCCGATTCGGTCCTGGTATCCTGTTTACGCACAGGCATTCTAATAAAACGGGATTCAGGAATATTTGCGTCTGGGCCCAATTTCAAATAGGATGCATAGGGCTCCACCCCGTTTTTACCCATCTCCATCTGTCTCTCACGACGCTGCCAGTAAAGCCAGGCCGGGGTTGTTGAGTTCTTTGCCAGGTAATCGGCAAGCTTCTCCTTTGAATCAAATCCATCATCGTGGATATAGTCTGCAGTAACAGGATCGATCATAAATATAGCCTGGCTGGTTCCGAAGGAAAAGAAATTGGATAACCAGTGCTTCATTACGTCCTGATTTCGCAAATTGGAATACCAGGCAATATTGTTATAGCTCCAGCCGTTGAAAATACTGACAACGCTATCGCTTTCCTTAAAACCCTTCTGTACATGGAAAGGTGTCCAGCCTTTTGGCAATTCCTCTTCGTTCTCCGGAAAACACATATTGTTGTAACTCAAAGGATTTCCCAGGGTTCCAAGGTAGGTTTCACCCGGTTTGCCTGAGCCCCCCAAGTTTTTGGATATTAACGTCCATGCTCTTCCTATAGTAGCGTTCGCCTGGTTGAAAGGTCCCATGGCGCCTATACCCGGATTCATACCTATCTCCTTTGCGATAGGTCCGTTTATCAGTACCATCCTCGCAAATGAAGACGTGGAACTGAATAAGGAGGACGTCCCTGTGGATGCCAGGGCTAAAATAACCGGAAAGTATTCCGGTTTGGCCCCTGCCATGACGGCGTTTACAGCGACCATCTCTACGTTATATTCCCATGCTTCATGAGGAGGTGAAGGCCGCATTGTTCCAACAATTTCTTCCGGATCATGACTGGTTCCTTCAAGCATTCTGGCCACCCTTTCCCTGGTAGGAAGAACAACGGGCCCGCCGTCCGTAAAATTGTTGTCCATAAAATACTGCTGTAAATTATCCGCCGTGTCAGGAGGCAGAAACTTTGGCCTGGGATCTCTTTTCAAAAAGCCTCTTTTCTTTTCTTCTTTTGACAGGGGCTGTGTTATGGCGCTTATGATTTCATCCAGCATCGGCTTACCTGTGTGCGGATCATTTCCTTCGAGAAATTTACGGCACATATCCGCGGGCTGGTCTGTAATGGGATGAGGAGTGTAAACAATCCTCAACTTGGGAATACCTTTTTTATATGCAGTTGTTGAGGCCAGCTCCACGAACCTGCTGGTAACAATTGGGGCTGTAGGGACACCTATTCTTTCAACTGTAACACAATGGCCGACGACCGACGGCGTACAGGTACTTCAATGCCCGACAACCATGATCATTCCCTGGGCCTTCTCCTTTATTTCAGCCCAGAGGTTTGGGTCATCATCCATGTACATGCCTCTTTTATCTTTAAAAACCCAGTTGGTCTTTGGATACCTTTCCTTTAATATCTTAAAAAGTTCATTTGCAAATGGTTTTGTGTTCGGATATTTCGTATCCACAAGGTAAACGGTTTTGCCTTCAATACTGCCCCGTTCAGGCATGGGGATCAGCCTTATGGGGGGCTGAATTCCCCTTGGATTATAAACAGTGATCTTCTCATCCTGGCCCGCAGACGTTTCCGTTATCTGGAAACACAGTAACAGTAAAAGCACCAGACCAAACCAGCCAATTCTTTTCTTCATGCTGAACCTCCTTTTAAAATATGCTAAGTATTGCTTTTTAAATATGCAGTAATTTAGATACATAATCCTTGACATGATATCGCGTGTAAATTATATATAATTGATATATAATTTATGTATTTACAATAAATAATCAGTCCCGGTCAAGAAAAAATTAGACAGGCTTATATACCATAGAAAGATCTTTGAATAATTTCGGTTTTATGTCATTTCGCCTCCTGCTCAAAGGAAAGCGGGATAAAGGCTGAGAGAGATCTTGATTGTTATAATCGAGTCACAAGGAGTAGGGGCACGATGCATCGTGCCCTTACAATGATGCACCTCGAAATGACAAACATAAATGACTTGCAGATGAGGAGGAAAAGCAGGCTTTCCCTTTTATAAAACAAAAGGGAGTTTAATATAATTTTTCTTCACGCAATGTAGATAAACTATACTATACGCAAATAATGCAAAGAAGGAGGATGAGATGAAGCGCTTTATTCCAATTTTAGCCATGGCGGTTATTACCTTCATGGCAACATCATCATGTTCGGTAGACACGCCTGTCAAGGCTGTGCAAGCTGAACAGGATGGGTCGGAGTATCTCTATGAGGTACTCAGTCCCTGGGCGGAAGTGGATCCCATTCCACTTCGGGGAATTTCCCCAAGAGTAGATACACTTGCCGGGAAAAAGATCGGGCTTTTTGCCAACTTCAAACGCGCGGCCAGACCTATTGCTGCCGAGGTTGAAAAAAGGCTTAAAGAACGGTTCCCGGATATTGAAACCCACCTGTTTCATTCCACACTGCCGAATGTCGATGAAACAGAAACCGCAAACAAGGAGAAGTTCACTGCCTGGGCTAAAAGTGTTGATGCTGTAGTCGGCGTGGTGGGGGATTGAGGCTCCTGCACAAAGTTCCTCGCTTACA
Source organism: Thermodesulfobacteriota bacterium (assembly GCA_042573485.1). Classification (GTDB taxonomy): domain Bacteria; phylum Desulfobacterota; class DSM-4660; order Desulfatiglandales; family HGW-15; genus JAAZBV01. The sequence continues at coordinate 13,734 of JBHPCX010000027.1, forward strand.
ATGGCGTAGCCATTGAGGACTTTGGAACGCCGGTCGTGTTACTGGCGAATAACGGTTTTTTAAATGATGTCCGTTCCGCGGCTTCCGGAAAGGGAATGCCGGGGGTTCGGGCACTGGGAACAACAATTTTATGTGAATCTACTGATGCCGAAAATATCAGGATCGGTATAGATGAATCGCTTGATGATATTATCGGAGCGCTTACCAATCCTCTTACCGAGGAAGAAAAATCACCTAAACCTAAAACAGGGAAAGAATCCCGGATCGCCTTCAAGGGCACTTATGATGAAGTTAACCAGTTTTTCTACCGTAAAGGCTGGGGAGATGGTCTGCCCATTGTGCCTCCATCTGAAACAGCTGTTAAGGAAATGATGAAAGGAACAGATCTTCCCCCGGACCATATCGTGACAAAACTGATCCCCAGAATGGGTAAAGCCACTGTTGAAAAAATCGCGGTTAATGCTGTCATGGCCGGGGCGTTACCGACCCATCTGCCTGTTATAATAGCAGCGGTTGATGCCTTATCGGATCCCAAAACACGGTTTGACACCTTTGAGGTCAGTACTGGTTCATGGGCGCCGCTGCTTATTATCAATGGCCCCATAAGAACTGATATCAATGTCAATTGCGGCTCAGGTATGATGAGCCCCGGGGATATTGCTAACGCGGCGATAGGAAGATCTGTGGGTCTTATTGTAAAAAATGTCGGCGGAGCCAGAAAGGGTGTTGAGGACATGGGAACTCTTGGTGATGCCATGAAATACACTCTTGTCATAGGTGAAAATGAAGAAAACAGCCCGTGGGATCCTCTTCATGTTGAATTCGGGTATAAAAAGGATTCAAGCACTGTTACAGTCATGTTTCCCAATCGCTATACACAGACAATTCCAGCCCAGACCACTGCGGAAGGCATAGCCACTGCTCTTGCAGGTATGACACCCGGATCATTGTCCACCATGATTGTAATTCCGGACCACGCAAACAGGTTTTTCAGCGAAGGCTGGTCAAAGCAGAAGGTTAAGGATTATATCAAGGAAAATTCCGGCAGGAGAGACAGCCGCAGGTTCGGACAATTGCAGGATGAAGATTTTGCTATTGTAGTCGCGGGCGGGCCCGGTGTCTGGATGGGTCTGCTCCAGAGCGCGGGCGGTTTTGGCAACTATTTTGTTACCAGGGAAATCAAACTGCCTGAAAACTGGAAGGAACTGAAAGCAAAATACGGAACCATGGTCCCTAATTACGTTAGGTACTAGGGAAGGGGAGAACCCACCCATAAACAATCTGTTTATGGGTGGATTCCTCAGCGGTCAGCAGTCAGCGATCAGTTAAGCCAATGTTTTAACGTCTTTTGTTAAAAACTGATTGAATGCATTCAATACTTTCAAGTTTGTTTAAACACTGGATAAGAAAAGGAGACATTTCTTATGAGAAAAAAAACAGCCGCCGTCCTCTCCGCAGTCTTCCTGGCATTCGCTATTTTCTTTGCTGCGAATACAGCTACAGGCCAATCTCACGAGGAAGCAATTCCGATTGGAGGCTCTGTAAAAACCCAGATCAACTGCAGCAAGAGCGCGGGCGGAATTGAGGTGTATGATGGTGCAATCACCCTTCTGGAAGTTATCAGAGGTTCCGGGGCATGGGGACTTATTAAAAAGGCAGATGGTTCCAATAAAAAACCCGGTGACGGATATGAATATATTCTGGCCCGTGTAAGTTTTAAAATGAAAGCCCGGGGAGCACCAGGAGATAAGACCTTTGACCTGGACAGTCCGCTGCAGTTCACGGCATTTTCGAGTGATTTTGAAGAGTACGAGAGCCCGGCAGTAGTTATACCTGAACCAGCATTAAGACGTACTGTTTCAGCTGATCAATACGCGGAAGGCTGGGTAGCCCTTGCAGTAAGAAAACAGGACAGCCGGCCACTTTTGATGTTCGACCCTTCCTCAGGCGGAGCATGGTCGCGCGGTAAAATTTCTTTTTTCAAACTTTATGAGTAATCATTACCAGGTATTGAGGAGGAGATGGCGAAAGGAAACAGCAAATGCATTTGTTTCGTTCTATTAGTTACTACCCTTTTCATCACGGTAGTTTCAGGATCACAGGCCGGGGAAGGCCGTTCCCCTTTTGATCCGGCGCCGGCAGGCGCAAAATTATCCGGTATTATCGAGTGCGGAAGGGGCTACACTTCTCATGAACTGTACGATATGAAAATTACTATGCTTGAGGTAATACGCGGGGATAAAGCGTGGAAGCGTCTTCATAAGGTCAGTACTGTCAATAAGCCGGCCGGACGCGGTTTTGAATATATTCTTGCCCGTCTTAAATTCGAATACGATGCACGCGGCAAACCCGGTCTCTGCGTTCATAAACTTACACCGGAGCAGTTTACAGCCTGTTCCATGGATGGTGAGGACTATCCCTACACAGACCTGATCTTACCTGGACCCGGGATGCGGGGGGATCTGAGTTCCGGAGATTCCCTGGAAGGCTGGATTGCCCTGCTGGTACCGATAACAGATGAAAAACCACTGCTCTACTATTCCGCTGATGCCGGTAAGGCTGTACTGCACGGCGGCAACATATGGTTCAAGCTCAATTGATTGTGTGGGGGCTAATATTCGTTATAGAACGATTGTGATATATTGATAGATCCTGGAATTATGATCTGAAGTTTTAAAATAATATCTTCCTAAGCCATCATGCCCGCGGAGGCGGGCATCCATTTGTTTTTGCTTTTAAAAACTCATGTGGATTCCCCGATCAAGTCGGGGAATGACGAAGTTGGTGGATTCCCGCCTCCGCGGGAATGACGAATAAAAGTTCACAATTATTATCGTTGAATGATGTTCCATATTGATATTGTGAATTAATAATATCTTGTCTTTAGTCGAAAGTGATAATTATTAAATAGTGATTAAATAAATATTGTACTTTTCAGAGAGGCTACTATGAGTAATCCTACGGAACCGGATATTCCCATTGAGAAAACATTATCCAGAAACCTTAAACGGGCATATAATATCATGCATGGCGGCACTTATAAGGTATTCAAAAATATTGAGATTACCGCTGCTCAGTATGATCTGATGGAAACTATCCTGTTATCTCAAAAAAAGGCTTTGTCGATTCAGGAACTCACTTCTAATACGGTAAGTTATCAACCCAACATAACACGAATGGTCGTAGGACTGGAAAATGACGGCTTTGTAGAAAGATCAAGTGGAGATGATCGAAGAATTGTGATGGTCCGAGTGACTTCCAAAGGGAAAAAGTTAGTGGCTGAAATTCAAAAATCTTTATTGGAATTGCATTTGTCTCAATATAAAGATTTAAGCCGGAAGGAACTATACCTTCTCAATGATATGTTAATAAAAGTATCCAGAATCTGATATTTGCTGGCAGGATTTTCATCAGGATTTTTCTACCGGTATATCAATTATCTCCTTCAGTATATGTCTGTCCTTCATGGATATTTCAACAAATGACAGGCCCATGGCAAGAGTAGCGTTCTCATTATTCATATCCAGTGCATAACAGTCAGACCAGACTATCTTCCCTACTATATTAATAAGTTTTCCGCCGGGAGGCATTATGGTGACAGGTATATTTTCTCCAACTTGAATAGGGCCATCGCATTCTACAGAAACACCTATCATGCTTATATCCTTTATCTTCCCAGATATGATTTTTTTATCAAAAGTAATTCGGACGGGCCAGTTCACAGAAATTCTGGGTTGTTTTCTTTTTTCAGTCATGAAGGACCTCAATTATAGGGATATCGGCCTGTAATATTGCATGGCTTTATAAATAAATATCATGCCGGCAACTCTATAAGAGTACTAAAACTATTATTAAATTGCAATGATGGATATTGCTCCTTGTCAACCATTAAATTTTTATCTGCTGCGTTGTCTTCGATCGCTTCTATTCGCGGTGTATAAAAAAGGCGCAGGGCACATGGCTCAAGGCGCAGGGTATAATGTTCTATAAATACAGAGCTTTATATAGTACACCGGTGCCGAGAATTTTGTATTCTGTTTGACATATATTGCCTTATTCTTTATATTCCTTTAATCAAAAATATTTCTTATCCATTAAACCTCAATATTGATTGATTCGTAAAAAGTCGAAACCATAAATTTGTGTCATCCCCGCGAAGGCGGGGATCCATTTTAGACAATTTTAGTGTTTTACCATTAGGGAATGACATGTTCGGTGATTTTATATGAGTCTGCCAATATTAATAAATTTATTCTTTATATGATGGCGGATCTAAGATTCAGCAGGCAAATAGTAATCGATACCTGGAGGAGTCTATGTCTAAAGATGTAATCTATATTGAATCAATAGCCCCTGAAAAAAAGACCGACAGGCGACTGACCATTGGAGAAAAGTTCGAGGAAGGCGGCATGTCCCTGCTCATGGAGGCTATCGATACCAACCTGATGCGCAAAATGGCCATGAAGATTCTAAAGGATGATAAAACCAAGGATGAGCATGAACTCAGCCGCATGGTAATAGAAGCCCAGATCACTGCCCAGCTCGATCATCCCAATATCGTGCCCATATACGAACTTGGAATGGACAAAAAGAAACGCCTCTTTTTTACAATGAAAAAGGTTCAGGGTAAGGCCCTTTACGAATTGATCAATGAAAAAGAACTCCCTTCAAGGACTGAAAAAGATATTTTCCGTCTGATTCGGATCATGCTTAAGGTATGTGATGCTGTCTCATACGCGCATAGTAAGGGTGTTTTACACCGCGATCTGAAACCGGATAATATCATGGTCGGAGAATACGGCCAGGTATACCTTATGGACTGGGGAATTGCTTATGTCAAAGATGGTGCTAACCAAACTGCCGCAAACATGGAATTACCCGGTTTAAAAAAGCGTAAGAAATATAATATCCGTGAAGAAAAGGAAGGGAATGTATTTGGAACACCATGTTATATGTCTCCGGAGCAGGCACTGGGAGAAATTAATGCAATTGATGAAAGAAGTGATATTTTTTCTCTTGGTGCGATTTTATACGAGATTCTAACCGGGGAATTTCCCATTGCCGGCAAAACACTGCAGGAGATGCTTATTAACGCGAGAGAGTATAATGTTCAGCCTCCTGACGAACGAGTGGATTTCCCGCTTCCTGTAGGCCTGGTAAAAATAACCATGAAGGCAATGAGCAAGGATCCTGAAGACAGGCACCAGACAGTTGAAGAACTCAGAGATGAACTGGAAAACTTTCTGGAAGGAAGTGAGCGTTTTCCCGGTCGGAAATACTTCGCGGGTAAATTAATTGTAGGCGAAGGTGACCATGGGGATGAAGCCTTTATTATAAAGGCCGGGGAATGCCGCGTATTTAAAAACATTGATGGTGAAAAAGTGGAGATTCGTATTCTTGGTCCCGGAGAGGTTTTTGGAGAAACGGCTATATTAACTGATAATCCCCGTACCGCAAGTGTTGAAGCTATAACTGACGTTACTGTTGCTGTTATAAACAGAATTTACTTTGAAGAGGAACTGGATGCCGGCACCTGGCTCGGGCCCTTTATAAAAGCCCTTGCCCACCGTTTCCTGGAAGCGGACCAGAAGTTGAATAGTTGATGCTCATACAAAAACTGGTGTTTTTGTATGAAAGCTGTCAGCAGTCAGCGATCAGCTTTCGGTCATCTGTCCTCCCTGGCGCGCCGTAGCTCAACAAGCGAAGGCGGCTGACTTCTGATTTCTGTCATCTAAAGTCAACACTTGGATAACCTGGCAATAACTTGATCCTTACCACTTAACCCTCAGATTGAGATTTCACATTAGCCCTTTTCCATTTTTCATAGGCAATATGAAGCTGGTCAAAAAATTCCTTTGGGTCAGATGGGTGAAGCATATAGTTTTTACTTTTTTCCAGGGTGTTCAGCCATGGAATTAATATCTTCAATAAATTGAACCCTGATTTTCGAACAATATACACAGACCCAAGGCTCGAACCTCCAATCCCGATGGAATATGGCATCATCCCTGTAAACCTGAATGTTTTCAATCCCGTGAAGATCGACGATTTATCATCAGCCCCGATAGATTTATGTTGATCTGCCTCCTTGTACAGGTACCTGATCAATGAACCCTTTTCCTTTCCATAAAAAATAATCGATTTAATATCTGAAAACAGTATAGAAAACCTTTTATTATCTCCCTTTACAATCTCCAGCCTGTCGTTCATTAGATCAAAAAGCTTTATTTTTTGGAGAAAGATGCTCAGGAGAAAAAACGGAATAATCTGGTAACACCATGAAACGAAAACAATGATAAAGATATCCATTAACAGGCTCATGATATCCCAGTTAGCTCTAACAAAGCCCCCTTCTTCAAAAGCGGATGATAAATAAGTTGACGGAGAAAAATCCCCATTGGAGATGCAGCCTATAATGACCCCGAAATAGACAAAAAAGTATGCAAAAATACCAATGCCTAAAAAAGTCTTGGCAATTAAGCCTTTTTTGGGTTTTGCTTCATATATCTTCTCAATCGCATAATTCTTTTTATCAAAAAGGTCCTTTGATTCTTCCTCTGTGTATATCTCCCTGACCTTTCTTCCCGCGCGGCCATAATATTCTGCTGCCTTTTCCCATTGCTCCGCCTTCTCATAATGAAACGCAAGCAGTTCATAGAGACCCTTTAACCTGTCTTCATATATCTCTTCTATGGCATTGGCGATCATCCCGTGCAGCTTCTTCCTCTTGTTTATCAGGATTGTGTTATAGGCTACCTCCTGTATCATGTAGTGCTTGAAGAGATATTCAAATTCCTGCACTTCCTCTCTTTCAAGAATTAGCTCCAGACCCTTAAGATGACTGAGAGATGTCAGCACCTCACCTTCTCCGTTAATTACCCTCTCTACAAGCCTCCTTGAAAACTCTCTGCCTATAACAGACGCGTTAAGAAGCACATCACGTATTCTGCCCTCAAGCCTGTCTATACGGGCCATGACAACACCCTGTACAGTGTCGGGCACACCTGACTCCAGGTTCTCACTGTCCAGTTTTAGTTTGCCTTTCTTGACTGAGATAAATTCATTTTCCACAAGCGTCTTGAGGCTCTCTTCTATGAAGAAGGGGTTACCTTCTGTACGCACCTTTATCAATTGAAGCAGCTCATCAGGAACTTCATTAACATTGAGTCTCAACTTGATAAGCTCAAGAGTATCCTCTTCTGATAGCCTGTCGAGGTTTATCAATTGACCCCTGTTCATTATATTTTTGTATTCAGTGTATTCAGGGCGGAAGATAATGTAGAAGAAAGATGGAGCCAGCTCATCCTTATTCATAAGAAACTCTAAAAGCTCTTTAGAGAACCTGTCAGCCCAGTGGATGTCTTCAAGGATAAACGCCGTTGGCTGGCGTTCGCTGAATTTGGCTATTAATTTATGCATTGCCTCAAAGATACGGTGTCTTCGTCCCTGATCATCCTCAAGAAGGATCTCTTCGTATCTCAAGGACAGGAGTGTAGCGAGATAGGGCTCCTCTTCGTTCATGGAGAGGATAGCAAGGGTGTCATGGAGCTGCTTCCTGGTTTCATTCTCTGATGCTTCTACAGAAATCCCGAACATGTTCTTGAGAAGCGTATTCCATAGATAGTAGGGAGTCTTTGTCTCAAAGCTGGAGCACTTGCCTTCAAACACACTGAAGCCTTTACTGAGTGCATTAGCTACAAGCTCATCCTTGAGCCTGCTCTTTCCTACACCCGGTTCACCGCATACAAGGAGTCTTTCCTCCTTCTTCTCCAGTACCCGGGACAGTGCCTGTGAGATTATCTCTTTCTCTTCCCTTCTGCCGACAAACCCCTTTCCTCCAGCAGCAAATTCACCAACAGCCTCATCTTCTATTGACAGCAGTTTGTGGACTGTTACCGGTTCTTCTTTACCCTTCAACCGGACAGACTCCGCTGGTTCTGTATTCAGTTGTGCGGGGAGAAGCTTGTATGTGTTGTCGCTGATATAGACCTCACCTCTGGTAGCGTGGTCAGCTATTCTTGAACAGAGGTTTACCGTATCTCCAACAGCCGAGTATCGCATCCTCAGGTCATTACCCACATTGCCAACAACAACCAGGCCGGAGTGTATGCCTATGTGCATTCCCAGGGGAGCCGGCAACTTATGGGGGCTGACTTTATTGAACTGGTCTATGTATGGCATCATCTCGATGGCGGACCGTATTGCCCTTTCAGGATCATTCTCATGCGCAAGAGGTGCTCCGAACACGGCCAGGATACCATCTCCGAAGAAGTCAATGATGAGGCCTTCATATTTTATGATGATGGTTATCAGTCCGTTGAAGAGATCGTTCATGACCATGGTGACAGTTTCGGGATCCAGCTTCTCAGATAGAGATGTGAAGCCGGAAACATCCGCGAAGAGGACCGTCACAAATCTCCGTTCGCTTTCAAGCTGCCTCCCTGCATCAATGATCCTTTCCTTCAACTCCGCAGGGACATAGTCAGTAATGAGAGAGAAACGGTCATCTTGTGTTGCTGCTTTCTTTGCTTCGCTTAACGCTGTACCGCAATCATTGCAGAACTTCGCTTCATCATGATTTTCATGCTGGCAATTAGGACACTTCATGGTTCATACCCTCCTCACTTTTATTTAAAGACAGTATTAATTCCAAAAAGCAAAAATGATTTATTGTAGAATGTCATCCCGCGACCTCGCATCAAGTGCGGGGCGTTCTTGCCTGTCCCTACGCTGTTTTCGGGGATCACGAATTCTTCCACCATCCGTCATCCCGCGACTCGATCGCGGGATCCAGAGTTCTTCTTTATCTCAAATCGTAACTCCTATAGGACAGAGACAACAGACCTCTCAATGTTAATTGCTTATTGATAATTGTTAATTGTAACTACTTCCCCAAACATCTTATTCGTCTAATAATAGACCACTGATCAGTTTTCCCCAAATCGCGGGCTTTTCTCCAATCAACGCATGCCTTTTCCAATTTACCTTTTTTATCATAAGCATTTCCACGCTTTGAATATGGTAAAGAATTTCCAGGACTAATCTCTATTTGTTTGGTGTAATCAACAATAGCTTTATCATATTGTTCTACTTCCATATAGGCATCGCCTCTACCGGAATATGCGTAGTAGTAACGAGGATCAATTTCTATAGATTTTGTGTAATCAGAGATAGCTTTGTCATACTGTTTCGCTTCAGCATAGGCATTACCTCGCACCGAATAATTAAAGGAAGATTCCTGTTCAAGCTCTATGACTTTAGTGTAATTATTAATAGCCTTATCATATTGGCCCAAATAAAAATATGCACGTCCACGATAAAAGTAGTAACTGCTGTTTTCAGGATCCAATTCAATGGCCTTGCTGTAATCAGAAATTATTTCATTCTCAAACCTGCCAAAAATACTAAGGTTCCGATAGTACCTTCCCCTGACTTCGTAAAGCCTTGGGTTTTCAGGATTCAGTTCTATGGCTTTGTTTAAATCAGTAATTACACCTTTAAAATGCTGGCCCGGGAAAAATAAAAAGTCCAATATTCCAGCTTCAGAAGATAATTTACTATCTTTTATATCCCCACGTTTAATATAGGCATCCGAAAATTTCGGATCTACCTCCATCGCTTTATTGCAGTCTGAAATAGCGTTCTCATATTCTTCAGTAATACTATAAGTACTAGCTCGATATATATAGGCGAATTTCAATTTGGGATCCAGCTCTATAGCTATTGTATAGTCAGATATACGTTTTTCTTTAGTTTCCTGGGTTTTACCACGGCTGAAGTAGAAATCAGCATAGCCGGGATTCATTTCTATAGCTTTATTGAACTCATCAAGTGCTTTATGTTTTGAGTATTCAGGTGCAATATGCTTTGGGTACTTGAATGAATATGTCATTCCTTTAAAATAGACAGCAGCCGCTTCAGCTTTTATTTTTTTCTTATTAACATCATCTATTATTTTCAGGTGTCGCTCTGGACTACCATAGTATGAATCGCCTACTATGTAGATATTTTTTGGGCTTCCATAGTATGGATCAACCTCAAGAGCCTTTTCAAATGCATCTTTACCCTCATCAAACTTCCCTTCCGAAGCATATTCAACAGCCTTTTTATGCAGCTCTTCAGCAGTCTCCTGTGCATAACAAACACCGGTAGAGAGTATAAAGAAGACTAAAATCGATATGCTTATTTTTTCTAACAGTTTCATTAATCTTCTAACCTAATAAACAAAGTTTTTACTGACATCTGATATCTGTCCTCTGATATTATTTCCCCAAACACCTTATCCTGTTAACAATAGACCACCCTTTACGATTCCCCATACTAAAAGCCTTTTTCCAATCGGAGCATGCATTTGATAAATCCCCGGCCTCATCATACAGGTTCCCTCTTGTTATATAGGCTGAATCATCACCTGGAGATAATTCTATGAATCTGTTGTAATCAGCAACAGCGTTGTCATAATCCTTCATCTCAGCATAGACATCAGCCCTACTTATTAAAGCTTCAATATTCCTGGGGTACAATTCTATGATCTTACTGTATTCAAAAATAACTTTGTCAAACTGTTCTAACTTAACATAAATATATGCCATCTTCTTTCGGTACCAGGTGTCATAAAAGTAATTAAAACTATTATTCATTTCCGTGACCAAATTTAAAGCCTTGCTGTAATCAGCAATAGCCATTTCAAACAATTCCATTTCATCATAAATATCACCCCTGTCAGAGTAGTAACGGTGGTTTTCGGGAGATAAATCTATTGCCCGGCTGTAATCAGAAACGGCTTTAGCATAATAATTCTGTTCTTTTATAGGGCCGCCAGGTTCAAGCCCGTCTATGTCTTGTCCAAAAAAGGATATAACCTTCATAAAAAAAGGCCTGTCTTGCATTTCTCCAAGAATATGATAATATCGTCCTCTATTTATGTAACGCTCAGGATCTTCAGGATTTAACTCAATTATTTTGTTGTAATCTGCAATAGCTTCTTCATATTTACCCCAATTGTAATAAATTCTTGCTCTTTCCTTATACGCCTCTGCATTATCAGGATTCAACTCAATGGCTTTATTTAGATCTGGAATAAGCTCTTCATATTTACCCCACAAGTAATAAATACTCGCTCTTTCTTTATACGCCTCTGCATTATCAGGATTCAGCTTTAATACTTTACTGTAATAATCAACAGCCATACGGTACGCTTCTTCATCGGATCGAATATATTGAAGGTGAGACAGTGGTCGAGGTTCAATTTTATTTGCGTCTTCACCAAGTTTGAGGTTTATCTCCTTGATTTTGCTCAACGTAGAAATGGCATTTTCATAATCGCCTTTATTAAGATAGGCACCATATTTACTCACATATCCACCAGCAAACATGGGATTAATCTCAATAGCTTTATCGAACTCTTCAAGAGCTTTATCCCATTGTTGTTCAATCACATATTCTATTCCTTTAAAGTAATGAATGCCTGTTTCAGCTTTTATCTTTTGCTGATCAATATATTCGAGTACTGTTAAATGCCCCTGTTTCCCATAAGTATTCCGGGCCGCGCCCTTTTCTAATACTTCTCTTGCCTCATCAAATTTGCCCTGTGAACCATACCTCACACCCTTTTTAACTAACTCCACTTCAGCTTGTACGCTGGCAGGCCATTCACTTTCCCAATCGCTTTGCCTACAGCAGAAAACGGTTGAACAAAAGAATATGATTAAAATGGCTAAGCTTATTTTTTTCAGCAGTTTCATATATCCTCTAATCTATAATTAGTGTTTTTAGCTGAGAGCTGAATGCTGACCGCTGATAGCTGATAGCTGTTTTCTTACTTCCCCAAACACCTTATCCTGTTTACAATAGACCATCCTTCACAATTCCCTAAACCACGGGAACAGGCCTTTTTCCAGTCGGCGCAGGCTTTCTCCATATCACCTGATCTATCATAAACATTCCCTCGTTTAATATAGAACCTGGAATCATTATTGTTTTTTAAAAGTTTCGTATATACATCAATGGCCTCTTTATACCTGCCTACCTTATCGTAAAGATCCGCCAATTTTTCCGAAAACCCTCTCTTTTCATAATCGTTAATAGCCTTTTCATACTGGCCTAATTCATTATAAACATCTCCACGGGCTAAGTATATTTCAGTATAACTATATTGCTCCTGTTCCAGTTCCAGGGCTTTATTAAAATCAACGATTGCATTACTATACTGGTTATTCTCTTTAAAAGCTTTTCCCCTGATATAATAATTGAAAGCATCTTTAGGGCTAAGCTCTATAGCTTTAGTGTAATTGAATATGGCATCCTCAAATTTGTTTTCCTTTAGATAGGCAGCACCACGATATTCGTAATATAGAAAATGTTTTGGATTCAACTCGATGCATTTATTAAAATCAGATATGGCATAATCATACTGTTGCAGGTCATAATATGTTCGCCCTCTGATAAAATATTCATTATCATTATTAAGAACTATATTTTTTGCCTTCTTCCAGACAGAGATTCTTTCATCAATATATTCATCATTCCGATAAGAATAATTAGTGAATGGATTTATACGATCAATACCAGAAATCTTCTCTCTAAGTTTTTCCTGTCGCTTATCAAGGTCAGAGATTGCTTTATAATACAAGCCTTTGAGAAGATAAATATCGCTTCGGTTTCCATAAGCATAAAAGTTATCAGGATCCAGATTTATAACTTTACTATAATCAGACAAGGCATTGTCGTACTCTCTTTTTTGTCTCAGATATAAATTTGCTCTTGAAGAATAATACGAAGGGTTTTCAGGATCCAGTTCAATAGCTTTGCTTATATTAGAAATGGCTTTATCATATTCACGTTTAAATCTATATATTCTACTCAACCCACTATAAGCTTTAGCAGAATTCGAGTTCAATTCTATGGCTTTAATATAATCAGAGATGGTTTTATCATACAGGTCATGTGTAACCAAATAAAGGTCGCCTCTCTTTATGTAGGCATCAAAAAAAACAGGATCAAGCTCTATTGCCTTGGTATAATCAGCCATGGCATTCTCATATGCTTTTAGCCTGAGGGACATGTTATAATCCCGATATATGTATTCATAAATATGCCCTCGAATAAAGTATACATTTGGGTCATCAGGATTAAGTTCTATAACATTATTGTTGTATTGTGAAATCACTTCCTTCCAATGTCCCTGGGAAGAAGAATAGGCACAAATAGCTTTAAAATAATTAACAGCCAGGGAAGACTTAATTTTTTGCAGCTCAACATAATCGAGTATTTCAAGGTTAATCCCTAAATCTAATGGTGTGTAGAAGCGTAACTCTCCAGATTTATTAAACGCTTCCCTGGCCTCCCTAAATTTGCCTTCAGAGCCATACATCTCACCCTTTTCCAATAACTTATCTGCAGCATCACGTCGCCCTTGATAATTTTGCCCGTAACAGATAGGGATTGAGGAAAATATTAAGACTAAAACCACTATGCTTATTTTATCCAGAAGTTTCATAAACCCTCTATTCTATAATTAATGCTTTTTAGCTAAGCGCTGAATGCTGAAAGCTGATCGCTGTTTTCTCACTTCCCCAAACACCTTATCCTGTTAATAATAGACCATCGGCTCATATCACCCAGGTCCCTGGCTTTTATCCAATCAGAGCAGGCGTTTTTGAGATCGCCCATTTCATCATAGGTATCCCCGCGTTTAATATATATTGGGATAATTTGAAACGTGGGGTTTTTAGGGTTTGTTTCTATCAGCTTTTTGTAGTCTGAAATGGCATCTTTATATTTCGCTATTTTAAAGTAAGCATTTCCACGTTTAAAATATGCATTGTCCGTTTCTAGTAATTTATTAATTAAAATATTTGGGTTCTGTTCAATATGCCTGTTATAATCAGCTATTGCTTTCTCGTACTCACTTTTTTCAAAATAAGCATCTCCCCGCTGCTCATAGCATAAAGTACCCTGTTCCATGGCTTTATTGTAAGTAAAAATGGCGTTATCAGGTTCTCCTTTTTTTAAATACGCGTCTCCCTGAAGAATGTATAGTCCTCCTGCTTTTTCAGGTTTAACCTCCATGGTCCTGCTGTAATCAGAAATCGCCTCGTCATATTTCTCTACTCTATAATTATAGGTAATTCCTCTTTCCAAATAATACCTGTAATTCTCAGGATTCAGCTCTATAGCCCTGCTGTAATCGGAAATCGCCTTGTCATACTCTTCAATTGTGCAATACACAATTCCCCTGGCAAAATATTCCTCATCTTTCTCCAGTTTCATCATGCCGGTTTTTTTAAAATCAGAGACAGCTCTTTCATACTCTCTGGAGCGGTATTGATAATCACGAAACATTAAAGGCAGAGATATTGTCATATTGGAACCTGACCAATCGTCAAAAGAATCAGGATTTATCTCGAAGGCTTTACCATAGTCGGATATAGCATTGCGGTACTCACCTTTGAGAAAATAGGACTTACCGCGCCTTAAATATGACTCAACATGGTTATTTTTGAGATCGATAACCTTGCTGAAATCAGTTATGGCTTTGTCATAATCCTGTTTCAAATTATAGGCCCGTCCCCGGAAAAAATAATACTCCGCCTGCCCGGGATGCATCTCTATAGCCTTGCTGAAATCAAATATGGCATTATCAGTCATACCTTTACTGTGATAAACCATGCCCCGCATCAAATAGGCGTCATAAAATTCCGGGCTTAATTCAATAGTTTTGCTGAAATCGATTATGGCCTTGTCGCCTGCGAGTTTTCTACCGCCATAATAGTGATAGATATGACCTCGAATAAAATAGGCGCCGGAATCTCCAGGGTCCTGTTCTATAATTTTATCAAAATAATCGATTGCCCGTTCCCATTGGGTGCTAACCCATTCTAATTTGCATATTGCCCTAAAGTAGTGAACAGCCAGATCAGGCTTTATCTTTTTTTGGTTAGCATATTCGATTATTCTCAAATGTTTTGCGGAACGTGAGGAATCCCATATTATTACAGATCCTGTTTTTTTATAAAGCTCATTAGCCTTCTCAAATAGTACTCCGGCTTCTTTAAAATTACCCTGTGAACCATAATCCAATCCCTTTTGGATTAACTCCCATACAGTGTCACGATTATTAATAAAATCGTCTTGCCCATAACAAAGACCCATTGAAAGAAGCAACAAGACTAAAATCGCTAAGCTTATTCTTTTAAGAAGTTTCATGAGAAGCCTCATTTATTGGTCCTGCGATACATTAATCCGTTATAGTTGGAGGAGGATTTGTCCGTTTCCATTTCTCATAGGCGACAGATAACTGGTCATAAAATTCTTCAGGTTCCGAAGTGCCAAGGCTATAACGTTTACTTTTCTCAAGAGTATGCATCCATGGCAAAAGAAACTTTACCCATGTTATAGTTCCTGATTTTCGGGTGATATAGATTTGACCTTTTTTACCACTCCCGATACCAATATCATATGGACCGAATGTCATTTTTGAAAGGCGGAAACTCGAAACTTCTTGGTAGTCTTTTATAACATTATACCTGTCAATCATTTTATACAGGTATTTATGAATCGAACCTTTTTTCTTTTTAAAATGAATTATTGACTCGATTTCAGAAAAAGGAATTGAAAATCTCTTATTTTTTCCTTTTACAATCTCCATACTGTCATCTGTTACATCAAAGAACCTGATTCGTCGAAAAAGAGGTATTAAAATTATGAAGAAAATGAATGTCAGGTACCAGAGGGAAAATACAGGAGAGGAGGACAGAAACATCTTTGTTATAAAATTAAATTCATCCATCGAAGGGAATCCAGACCTGAATATATTTATGGTTAAACCAATGAAGGTCCATAAGAGAAAAACAAACAAAAAAAAGAACAAGAAGCCTGTAAAATATTTAAGTATTTTGAAGACAAAACTTTTTTCTGGAGTAGATTCATATACCTTTTCCATGGCATACTCCTTTCGATCAAAAAGATCTTTGGATTCCTCCTCGGTGTAAATCTCCCTTACCTTTCTTCCCGCACGGCCATAATATTCGGCCGCCTTCTCCCATTCCTCTGCTTTCTCATAGTGAAACGCCAGAAGCTCATAGAGCCCCTTCAGTCTGTCTACATATATCTCTTCAATTGCATTGGCGATCAGACCATGAAGCTTCTTACGTTTGTTAATCAGGATAGTGTTATAGGCTACCTCCTGTATCATGTAGTGCTTGAACAGGTACTCAAACTCCTGCACCTCCTCCCTTTCAAGAATTAGTTCCAGACCCTTCAGATGATTAAGCGGTGTAACCACATCACTTTCCTCATTAATAAGTTTCTCTATCAGTCTCTTTGAGAACTCCCGCCCTATTACAGACGCGTTAAGAAGCACATCACGTATCTTGCCCTCAAGCCGGTCAATACGTGCCATAACAACACCCTGCACGGTATCCGGCACTCCTGACTCCAGGTTATCATTATCCAGTTTCAGCTTTCCCCTTTTGACGGAGATAAATTCATTCTCCAAAAGTGTCTTGAGACTTTCTTCAATAAAGAAAGGATTTCCCCCGGTACGTTGTTTTATCAGCTGAAGAAGCTCATCAGGTACTTCCCTGGCATCAAGTCTCATCTTTACAAGCTCAAGGATGTCCTCCTCCGACAGCCTGTCCAGGTTTATTAATTCACCACGGCTCATTATATTTTTGTATTCGGTATATTCAGGACGGAAGATTATATAAAAGAGAGACGGAGCCAGCTCATCCTTATTCATAAGAAACTCCAGGAGCTCTTTGGAGAAACGATCCGCCCAGTGGATATCCTCAAATATAAATACTGTAGGTTCCCGTTCACTGAACTTTTCAATCAGTTTATGCATTGCCTCAAAGATACGCCCTCTCCTTTCCTGGTCATCCTCAAGGAGGATCTCTTCATATCTAAGGGAGAGGAGCGTTGCCAGGTATGGCTCTTCCTTATCCATGTTGAGGATAGCAAGAGTATCATGGAGTTGTGTCTTAATTTTAGCTTCCGGTGCCTCATCCGAAATACCAAGTATGTTCTTTAGAAGAGTGTTCCATAGATAGTATGGTGTTTTAGTCTCAAAGCTGGAGCATTTCCCTTCGAACACACTGAATCCCATGCCGACCGCATTTTCCACAAGCTCATCCTTTAGCCTGCTCTTCCCTACTCCCGGTTCACCGCATACAAGGATTCTCTCCTCTTTTTTATCAAGCACATTAGATAGCGCTTTAGAGATTTTCTCCTTTTCCTCTCTCCTTCCTACAAACCCTTTAGTTTCTTTCTCAGATTCAGCAGCAGCTTCATCACCGATCGAAAGCAGCTTATGGACTGTTTGAGGCTCTCCCTTCCCTTTTAACCTGACTGATTCCGCCGGTTCTGTTTCCAGTTGAGAAGAGAGGATTTTATATGTGCTGTCACTGATATATATCTCACCTCTTGTTGCGTGATCAGCGATTCTTGAACACAAATTGACCGTATCACCAACAGCAGAGTATCTCATTCTTAAATCATTCCCCACGTTGCCCACAACCACCAGGCCCGAGTGTATGCCTATGTGCATGCCAAGGGGAGCAGGCAGGTTGTGGGGGCTTACCCTGTTGAACTGGTCTATGTAGGGCATCATGTCAATGGCAGACCGCACTGCCCTTTCAGGGTCATTCTCATGAGCCAGCGGCGCTCCAAACACAGCAAGGATACCATCACCAAAGAAATCTATGATGAGTCCTTCATACTTTATAATAATGGTTATAAGGCCGTTGAAGAGATCGTTCATGACTATGGTGACCGTTTCAGGATCGAGCTTCTCGGACAGGGATGTGAAGCCGGAAACATCAGCGAAAAGGACCGTCACGAACCTCCGCTCACTTTCGAGCTGTTTTCCGGCTTCAAGAATTCTCTCCTTCAACACGGGAGGGATATAGTCGTGAAGAAGAGAAAACCGGTCATCCTGGACATTGCTGTCCAATTGCGTCCCGCAAAGATTGCAGAACTTCGATATATCCGGTAATTCATTCTGACATTTAGGACATTTCATTGGATATGTCCTCTTTTAAAAGGTTGAAAGACTTTATTCCAACAATCTAATATCTCCCATATTTCTTTGCTGTTTCCATAGCAGGTTTATACCTGTACTCGTTAAAGGGCCCCGGCCCAAGGTAGAAGTGAATTTCTCCTCTGTAATAACGCAAGTTTTCATCTTCACCTACACTGTATATATCCAGGCCTCCATCCACAACCTTCAGTTTCATAGGTTTTCCATCAAAGGGATCTTCCGGAACAGATTCTATATAATCAGGAACCAGGACTTCCAGGCTGTCCGGGTATTTTCCGTTTTCAGCCTTATAGGACGCGGCAGCCAGGGCAAGCTCCATCTGGCTTCTTCCGGCAGTCATTCGGCCGACACGAATGTAATAAGCTGAAAAGTCAGGTACCATTATTTTTGTTATAAAACCGGCATCCTGATCTTCAAAAAAACTTTTTTCAAGATCATCCATGGCCTTTATTGTATCGTGAAAAGGATTTTCAAAAGCGTCTTTTACCCGGGCCTCATATTTTTTCAGGGACTGAAAATCATAGGGATATAAAAATACGTTATAGAGCAGATATGCTAATCGAGCCATGAATGTATTTTGTTTTATCGGATGATAATCAATAATATCCCGGTAATTAAAGGAGGCAATTGTCTGCCTCATAGAAATGTACTCAAGCTGAACGGAATCCTTGAAATAGGGCATAATGGAAAAAGCCGTTTTAATCGGCCTGGCTATTTCAGTTTTTTCAGTAAACGGCTCCCTGGACAAAACATACTCGAGAGCGGCTTTCCTCATTCCGTCGATTGCGATAGCCATCATCTGGCTGATCAGGGTCTTCATTTCATAGAGGTGGGCGGACAGTTTTTCCATCGTTTCCAGGTCGCCCAGAGCAGCTTCAGGCCCTTCCTTAAGTGCCTTTACTTTTGCCGAGAGGCTCAACAGCCCCGCCACGGCCCGATATTTAGAAAACTGGGGAATAGGGGAACTTATTAAACCGGCCGGATCAACATCTATGTTAATAGCGGGTCGGCTTACCGCCTGTTTTACAAGGTTCAGAACACCCTGGTTATCTTTTAAAAACTCCGTCACTTCTTCCGAATCAGGATTGAATTCATGGCTCGTGCAGAATCTAAACCAGTCCGGAGTATCCTTTTCCTCAAACAATTTGTATGCCTTATCATAGTATCTGCCCGCGTCCAGGTCGCCCGGAACTTTTGCGGGTAGAGTATATATTGCATCGCCTGTCGTCCTTGTTAAAATCCGGTCTCTATCTCCCACCGTGTTCAACTTCATAATGTGAAAGGGTATAATAAGGGCAAATAAGGCAATACAAAAGAATATAGACAAAAAGGCACGGGGCCATTTGTGAGCATTGAAACGATCCCCGGTTTTTTTCAGGCCTTTATACAGGATGAACCTTCCGCCGGCCGCGTAACAAACCATAAGACTCAGTGTGTATGGAAAAAGCCAGGAGGGTTTTATATCGTGCTTCATTAGAAAAATAGCTATGATAACAGGACACAGGTTAATTAAAAATAGCAGCCAGAAGGCAAGGCGGGGCCAAACTTCTGCCAGTATGATGGATTTATGGCGTGCGCTTAATGAAGATACTGCCGCAATAAATAAAAGGCTCATGGCTAAACACACGATCCATAGAATAATATAGTCCATAACGACCTCCTTTTTAAAACATGTTAGAAAGCTAGTTTAGAGAATTTTTTGGCAAACAATTATTTGTTGATTATTCACAATAAACTAAGCAACTAACATGCCAAAATACCGATATATCATAATTCATTATAACATACTGATATATAAGCATTAAAAAGGATACATAATTTATAAAGAGTAAATTTGAAATTTTACATATTGATGAAATATAAATTAATTATTGATGCTATATCAATAAACAAACAACACATCTAAAACACAGCTAAGTTATTAAATATTTTTATAAAATTAATTTAATTTAGTTTTTATATGAAAGGCATCATGCTTGCATATATGCAATTATGCCGATATTTAAGCATAATCACTGCATGTAGAATTTTATAAGGCAGGAAAACCATTGAGCCGATCCTGTAATGTCATTTTGAGGTAATATCTGAAAAAATTGATACCATAAACTTTTGCTAAAGACAAGATATCTCTATTCAGTCAGAATGATGAAAAATAAACAATTTTTAAATTTAAAACAACCCCTGCCTATAAATAACAGGAGATATTTATGAGTGAAATAGAATCCGGTTTTTACAGGATATTATTTGAAGATCTTGATCCTGAAAATATGCGGAAGCGTTTTTTAAGGCTGCTTCTGAGAATGCAGAATGTGGAAAGGGGATCAATATGGGTAAAGAAGGAAAAACATTACCTGTGCGTCGAGTCACTGGGAAGCCCTGAAGATAAGGATATTATAAAAGGAAAGACCATAGGATTTGACACACCGAGTATTGTCGACTGGGTGATGAAACATAATGAAATGACTATTGTTGAAGTAGGTAAAGATTCCAGGCATTATTCCAGATTTGAGGAAGGGATGAAATTGAAGAGCACATGGATCATTGCCTTTCCGCTGGTTTTACAGAATGGGGAGGTTTATGGTGTTCTTGAAATCATTGATACTAAGCCCGGCCCCAGCCGCCTTAATACTGACAAAGATTACCTTGAACTGCTCAAACACATTGTTGATATGGGCTCCATAGCTCTCAGCAATGCCCTGAATTATAATGGGCAATTGAAAAAAAATCTCCAGCTTGAACAGACTCTTGATGAACTCCGGAGTGAAGTCCAGATAATCGGACAGAGCAATCATTTTATTCAGGTAATGAAGAAGGTCCGTGACTATGCCGGGACTGATTTTCCCGTACTGATAACCGGGGAGAGCGGAACAGGAAAGGACCTGATAGCGGCGGCAATCCATAAGCTAAGCACCCGAAAAGATAAACCGTTTGTAGTGCAGAACTGCAGTGCCATCCCGGAAACATTACTGGAGAGTGAATTGTTCGGATATAAAAAAGGGGCCTTTACCGGGGCCGCTGAAGACAGGATCGGTCTTTTTAAATCAGCGGACGGCGGTACTATTTTCCTTGACGAAATTGGTGATATGTCTTTACAACTGCAGGCCCGCATATTGAGAGTTATCCAGAACAGTGAAATTAAACCCCTTGGTGATACAAAGACAAGCAGGCTCGATGTCAGGATAATAGCAGCTACAAACAAGAACCTGGATGAAGCAGTAAAGAATAGGGATTTCAGGGAAGATCTTTTTTACAGGCTTAATGTCCTCCCATTATACCTCCCATCATTGAAGGAAAGAAAAAAAGACATTCCCCTTCTAATAAATTACTTCCTCAAGAGACAATCCCTGGAGATGGGAATTTCTCAGAAGAGAATTTCAAAGGCAGCGCTTAAATATATGGAAGACTACCAGTGGGAGGGGAATATCCGGGAACTTGAAAACTGCCTGAAATATATATTAAGCACGGTAGATGATATTGTTGTCGGCGTGAATGATATCCCGGATTACATAAAACAGGGCGGCAGCAAAGAACATATCCCTGCTGGTATATCTGACGAGTTAGAAAAACAATCGCCTTCAGAGAGAACGCCTCTTCAGGAAAAAGATGAAAAATTGTTTGCCGGTTACACATGGCAGGAACTTGAGAAGGGTTATGTGCTCTATCTTCTCAACAAGAACAAATGGAACGTGTCCCGGGCGGCAGAAGAGGCAGGATTAAACAGGTCCACTTTTGATTCCAGGAGAAGAAAGCTGGGCATCAGCAGCAGGTAGTTAGCACATAACAATAAAGGTTTAATTCTCTGTCATGCCCGTGCAGACGGGCATCCATTTTGTTTTTGCTTTTAAAAACTCAAGTGGATTCCCCGATCAAGTCGGGGAATGACGGAGTTCGCGGATTCCCGCCGAAGTTTATCCCGCACTTGATGCGGGACCCAGAGTTCTTCGTCATCCCAAATCGCAACCCCTATAAGGCTAAGACAATAGGTTGCGGATTCCCCGATCCAGCCTTCGCACTAGGCTACGGCGCGGCAGGCAAGCCACGGAATGACCATAATCCGATACCGTAGAATCCCGTATTGTTTTTTTATTTATACTCAATCAACTCCAGGGCATTTCCTGAATTATCTCTGATAAAGACAAAACAGACTCCGGGAGTATCGATGGGTCCCATGGCAATCTCCACGCCTTTAGACTTCAGCTCTTTAACCGCGGCATGGGTATCATCCACCTGCAGACCAAAGTGTTTGACGCCATGAACTCTGAGGTCAGCCGAGGGATCGAGCCTGTATTCAGGTAAAGGCCTGGCTCCTTCAACCTGGAACAGCTCTATGTAACAGTTACCCCTTTTTATATGCCCGATTTTCATTTTGTTCGCGGCATCTTCCGACATCCTCATCACTTCCTCGAACCCGAGCACTTCCTTATACCAGATGATGGATTCCTCCAGGTTTGCGACACTGATGCCCACATGGTGGAATGAAATTTCAAAGCCGGGCTCACTATTTTTTTCTCCGGCCATAAGTCTTTCCATCCCTGTATAGCCGGCAGCAAGAAAAATCGACAGAACAATAACAATTATTCGAATATGTTTTTTCATAGAATTTCTCCTGTATTATAAATATGTTTGCATCTTATCTATAATGTCTATGCCATTTAATTATAAAATTTTATATCGACTATATCAAAGGGGAAAGTCTATTACAATATTGCTGTATTTCTTTAATCCTTATTTATGGGGCAAAAAGGAGATTATTCTCGACCGGTAAAATCACGGTCTTGAGCAAGTCGACAGGATACCTTGACTTCGGTGGCATATAAAATACCACCCTACGAAAAACATTTAAAATGTAGGGAGTGGTTCCTGTCCCGCCATAGTTTTAACGACGGCGGATTACACCCCACCTGATTATATGCCTAACACCTTCCTGATACCCAGAGCATACCCAAAATACATTAATATCATAAACATATAAAATACTTGATTGTGGATTTGGGTTCAACATTCCACCCTGTTGACATCAATTTGTTTATTTTTTAAGAATAAAAGGCTCTTTAATCTTCTCCGGTTTAATATTAACCGAACGAAAACAATTATTATGTCATTCCCGCGAAGGCAGAGATTTTAATTGAGGATTTAATTTAACATTTTT
>JBHPCX010000028.1:0-36264 GCA_042573485.1 Thermodesulfobacteriota bacterium
TGAGAATAAAGGGAATAATTAAATTGTCCTAAGATCATAAGTATTTTAAATAAAAGAGAAATCAATATCACAATAAAATGCTGGAAATTCGCGGGAGGGAGATAACTCATGATGATATTACTATAATGTATAACAGTCCGAGTACATATAGACTGCAACCACTACAACCTATAGGATCGCACCCCAGAATAACCTTTTAAATCAAATAGTTACTAACTCGACAGATATGGGTCAGGTTGGGATTATTATAGGGGTGGCCCAAATTGAAGGCTTGATTGACGATTTATTTGGGAAGTCTATAATCTGGTAAAATATATGATTATGGCAAGTAGTCTAAACCTCAATATATCACAAAAATATGGAAACTTTAGATAAAGATATCCCAAGTTTAGCATAATGCAAAATATCCTTTATCAAGAAAGGATTTTCAGGCCCTATATGGTTTTGGCTTTTTCCTGCCTCACATTCTAATCTTAAGTTTATACCCAGACCGAATTTGAATTAATTCTATTTCCTCGCTGTCCTATGGTACAATCCGGGCCAGTGTGACATTTCCTGATAAGTGCTATCTCCTAAAGGAGTTGGCCGTTTAGTGGCTCCAGAACCATATCTGTCAGAAAACTTTTATTCGCCAGTGATTCGAGTCTTCCTCAAACCGTATTTTATGTTAGATGGTGACTTAAACGATCATGTAATTTATATAAATTTTTAAAATATTTTGATAAAATATGGCCGCTTTAATATTTTAAATCAGTAAGGATGCATCTTGAGTATATGCTCATTTATATTAATAGGAAACAATGAGAGAATCTACATATAATTAGATTATTACTCGTTATTGCAACCTTTAAATGTGAGCAGTTGCATCTTAGGCTGTTTTCTATTATTAAAAGGCAATAGACTAATCACACCGCAATCTACAGGGAATTTTTCCTCCGTTCCCTTAGCCGGAAATACGGATTTTGATCCCACAGCCTGGAGATTGGAATTGAATAAAGATAAGGACAAAACGGAACGCCTCAATCTCGTCCTAAGTACCATTCGAAAAGTCAATCAGCTTCTAGTAAAGGAGAAGGATAGGACGAGGCTGATTCAAGGTATCTGTGATATCCTTATTGAGAATCGAGGTTATCATAACGCCTGGATAGCCCTGTTGGATGAGTCGGGCAATTTGATCCCAACTGCTAAAGCTGGATTAGGCGAGGAATTTTCGCTAATAATCGAGAATTTGAAGCATACCGCATTGACTACTGCATGTACTCGGAGTGCACTAAATAAATCCGGAATCTTCTTAACTGAAAATCCAGTATCGGACTGTAGAGATTGCCCTCTGTCGGGTAATTATACCGGCAGAGGAGGGATGACTGTGCGGTTGGAGAACGAAGGACATATCTATGGGATATTATCTATGTCTATTCCAAAACAGTTTATCCGAGACACAGAAGAACATGCTCTTGTGGAGGAGATTGCTAGTGACATCGCCTTTGGGCTCTATACTATAGATCGTGAGGAAAAGCAAAGCCAGACAGAAGAAGCACTGAGTGAGAGCGAAACAAACCTTTCACAAATCATTCAGACAAATCCAATACCCACTTTTGTCATTAATAACAAGCATATCATTACCCACTGGAACAGAGCCTGTGAGGACCTGACCGGTATTTCTTGCGATCAGATGATTGGGACTCAGAATCAGTGGAAGGGATTTTATTCTGAGAAGAGACAGGTCCTATCTGACTTTATAATTGATAATGCAAAATACGAAGAAATCGAGGAGTACTATGAAGGCAAATCTAAAAAATCCGACAAGAGAGAGGACGGATATGAAGTTGAAAATTTTTTCCCTTCCCTCGGGGAAAAAGGAAAATGGCTTTTTTTAACTGCAGCACCATTAAAAGACACTAATGGAAAAGTTATCGGTGCAATAGAAACGTTGCAGGACGTTACTCAGCGTAAGAAGACTCAAGCACTGTTACAGAAAAGCATGCAAAGCCTCAACGAGAGAGTCAAGGAACTGAATTATCTTTACTCTATTTCCAGATTGGTTGAAACACAGGATATTTCATTGGAGGAGATATTCCAAGGTGCGATTGATCTCATTCCACAGGCCTGGCAGTACCCTGAAATCACATGTGCTCGAATCATTCTCGATGGTCAAGAATTTAAAACAAGCAACTTCAAGAAGACTATTTGGTGCCAGGCAGGTAACATTATTGTCTATAGCGCGCCGAAAGGCACCCTGGAAATCTGTTACCTGAAGGAAAGGCCGGAAAATGAGGAAGGACCTTTCACGAAAGAAGAAAGAGCCCTCTTGAATGCTATTTGCCAACGGCTGGGGCGAATTACCGAACGCAAGTGGACTTCGGATGCTCTAATTAAAAGCGAAAGGCGCTTCCGTGATCTTATTGAATATTCACCTATTGGCATTTGTATCATCCAGGATGATCAAATCGTTTATCAAAATCCGGAACAGGAAAAACTCCTTGGACCTTTACCCCGAATATCTAAACTGCTAGATTACGAAAATATACATCCGGATGATGTTGTGAAGGTAAAAGAGTTTTATCAAAATTTAAATTCGAATGAAGTACAATCTCAGGAAACGGAATTCAGGTTTTATCCTGAGGATGAAAACGGCAACAGGCTTGATATGAAATGGTCATATTGCCGAGCAAGCCCGATTGAATATCATGGCAGAAAAGCTATACTGGTTAACATGATGGACGTTACCCGTGCCAAGGAACTGGAAAATATTTTAAGAATTCAAGACAAGATGTCATCTTTAGGGAGAGTGGCTGTCGGTATCGCTCATGAAATAAGAAATCCGCTCTCCGGCATAAATATATATCTCAACACCATGGAGAAAATGTACGATAGAGGGGAAAGACCGGAGAGGCTAAAGCAAATATTTAAACAGCTTCAATCAGCTTCGAATAAGATTGAATCTGTAATTAGAAGAGTCATGGACTTCTCCAGGCCGAGCGAACCCCATTTTGTTTCAACAGACATAAATCACCCCATTGAAGAGGCCATTGACCTCTCATCGGTCACTCTGCGCAAAAGAGGGATTAAGCTTGAAAAGGCCCTGTCGGGTGATATACCGCTGTGCAAGGCGGATCCTCAACTGATCGAGCAGGTGCTTCTGAATCTAATTACGAACGCCACAGAGGCTATGAAGAATGTGGAGGGAGAAAAAAGGATAGGGGTAACTTCGTTCATGGAAAATGATTGTATTACAGTAAGGGTCATTGATTCTGGGTCAGGAGTGCCTTTTCATGTTAAAGAAATAATTTTTGATCCCTTTTACACCACTAAAAATGGCAGCACCGGGATCGGTCTCAGTCTTTGTCGACGAATCATCTCGGACCACGGTGGGTTTTTGAACGTGTATCAAAGCGAATGGGGTGGTGCCGAATTCAGAATTGAAATCCCCTTAGCGAAAGGAACGACTTAGAGATGATAGGGTATTCTATTTATATCGTTGATGATGAAGAAACCATTAGGAATTCAGTAACTATGGCACTTGAGGCAGACTACCAGGTTAAGGCGTTTGCTACTGCAGAGAGTGCAATTGGTGCCATGAAAGACAATCCTCCTGATCTGGTACTGCTTGATATAGGATTGCCAGGCATGGACGGGATTGAAGCGCTGAGCAAGATAAAAGATCATTACCCTGATGTTTTAGTCATCATGATAACTGCCTTTGAAGATGTTAAAACGGTTATATCTGCCATGAAACTGGGTGCATACGATTATGTTGTGAAACCGCTTTATATGGAAGCACTGGAGATCACAGTTCAAAATGCTCTTGAATCTATAAGCCTGAGAAAAGAGGTTCAAAATCTTCAAATACAGTATCTTGAGGAGAATATGCCCTGCATCGTAGGAGAAAGCAGTGCGATTCAGGGTGTCATGGAGTTTATCGGCAAGGTGGCAAAAAGCCCCGATACGCCCATTCTACTCATCGGGGAAACAGGCACAGGCAAAGAGCTGGTAGCCCGCGCCATCCATTTCAGGAGCCCCAATTACAAAGGCACATTCATGACAGTTAATTGTGCAGCCATCCCAAAGGATCTTATTGAAAGTGAGCTTTTCGGATATGAAAAAGGTGCTTTTAGCGGGGCGCGGACATCAGGAAAGAGAGGGCTCATAGAAGAGGCTGCCAATGGGACCCTGTTTCTCGATGAAGTTGGCGACCTGAGTCTCGAGGCCCAGGCAAAGCTTTTGAGATTTCTAGAGGAAGGAGAATTTTATAGAGTCGGTAGCACAAAAAAGCTGCAAATCCAAACCAGAGTTGTTTCTGCAACAAACAAAGATCTGGACAACCTGATGGAAAAAGAACTTTTTAGAAAAGACCTGTATTATCGATTGGGAGTTATTAAGGTGCAGGTCCCCTCATTACAGGAAAGGCGTGATGATATTATTCCCATCGCAAAGCACTACCTACTGGAATTCAGTGCCAAATTTGGCAAAACCTTCACCGGTATTTCCGCCGAAGCCGAGACCGCGCTGATAACGTATAACTGGTCAGGTCATGTACGAGAATTAAAAAATATTATTGAAAAAGCGGTATTAACCAGTGAAGGGCAGGAGTTGACGGTTAAAAACCTGGGTATAGAAACTGAAAATGAGACCAAAAAAGGAGAGCAAGCCAGCGGAGAATTTGCTTTCCCTCATCTTTCTGAAGAAGGAATTGATCTTACCTCGATACTGGAATCGCTTGAAAAATACTACATTGAGCAAGCATTGAAAGAGACCAGAGGTAACGAAAGCAAGGCTGCCAGACTGCTTAATATAAATCACCATACTTTCCGCTACCGTAAGAAAAAGCTGTTAAAATAATAATCCCAATATTCCGATTGCAATCTACTCTGTATTTATTTCCTGTATAAAATATTCTCCTCCAGCAATGTTTAACCATCCCTGGGATTTCGAAATTATTCTAAATCATATATGGAATATTTTCTAAATCGGGCTATTGCCAAGAACTGTTTTTACTCCTGAGTATCCCTAACACAATGAAATCATTATAAAATTAATGATTATAGTTGCGTGGCATACTTCATGCTAACATTTATTAGTAATGATATGAAAAGACACATCTATATGTGTTTAGTAATAAAAAACTGGAGCATAAACAGGAGCTGCCATGAATTCAACCAGCAGAAAGATCATTAAAATGGATCAGGAAGAGGCAAATAATTCAAGAAGCCTTAATAGCGAGACAGCTTTAATCCCGAACAATATAAAGATGCATGAAAATCTGATAGATAGGGTTAAAGTCCTTGAAGAAAAAATTGAGTCGCTAAAGTTTTTTACCTATTCCATATCACATGATTTGAAAAGTCCGGCTACAAGCCTTTATGCTATTACTAAACGCCTACAAGATAAATTCAAGATCAGTGTTGATGAAAAAAGCAGGGCCTATTGCGACCAGATTTTGAGGACGGCTGAACAGATACTCTCCCTGGTGGAAACTATCAACGAATATATTGTGACAAGGGAAACCCCACTGAATTTAACAAAAATCAAGGTAAAAGAGATCACCGAATCAATCCGAAATGAATTTTCGAGCAGATTGAAACAACATCATATAAGGTGGTCAGAGCCTGAGGTCATGCCGGAAATTACGGCTGACAGGATGTCCCTTCTAAGAGTTTTCCGAAACTTAACTGATAATGCATTGAAATACGGTGGAAAAGAATTGCTTGAAATCTCTGTGGGATACGAAGAATACAAAGATTTTTATATTTTTTCCTTCAGTGATGACGGAGTTGGCATAAAAGAGGATGAGGAAGAAAAGATATTCGGGGCATTCCAAAGGAATGGAACATCAAGTGGAATATCAGGTTCCGGTTTGGGATTGACTATTGTAAAGGAAGCAGCTACGAGGCATCAAGGTAAGGCTTGGATGGTCAACAACGGAAGAAAGGGAATTACCTTCTATATATCAATTTCAAAGGACTTGATACCAATGGATTAACGAGCTAATTTCAATAAAAAGGATATAAAATGGTTACATCAATTCTATTAATAAACGCTGAAAGAACAAAAATAAATAAAGTGGCACAAGAGCTTGCCGCAATTGAAGGCATTTCTGAAGTTTATTCTGTAAGTGGTAAATATGACATTATTGCAATTGTACGAGTTAGGACAAATGATGATCTTGCTGATTTAGTTACAAATCAATTAATTAAAGTTGAATCAATTATAAAAACAGAGACAAACCTTGCCTTCATAACGATTTCAAAACATGACCTGGAAGCAATGTTTTCAATAGGTATGGAATAAGTCTAATTTTATTAAATAGATAATCTATAGATATAAGGAGGAATTATCATGAAGCCATTTAAAAAAATTCTATTCCCTGTCGATTTGTCGGACGTTTCCCCTAAAATAATGCCGTGGGTTATCATGATGGCAGAAAGGTTTGAAGCTCAAATCCATCTGCTTTTTGTCGCACGCACGTTTGAACATTTTAGCACTTTAAACCTTACCCAAGTAACCATTGATGACTTTTCGCTAAGGATTACAGAAGGCGCAGAGGAAAAGTTAAAGGAGTTCGCCGAGACAGAATTTAAGGAATATTCCGATTGCATTACTCAAGTTATAAACGGAGATCCTTCACATAAGATATTAGACTATGCAGCGTCTGAGAATATTGATCTCATTATTATGGGGACACATGGGCGAAAGGGACTTAACCGGGTCTTTTTTGGAAGCGTGGCAGACAATGTTGTAAAAATGTCGCCGGTTCCTGTCATGACCATCAATCCTTACCGGGTTATAAAGGCAGAATGGTAAAAATGTCACTGGCTCCTACCATAACCATCGATCCCTATCCCGGGCAATATGAATTCACCACGACCACCAAAGGTGGAATAAAGATTTTTGTCCGACCCATCAAACCAGAAGATGCCCCCCTGCTCGTGGAATTATTTCATACCCTATCCAAGGAGAGCATCTATTATCGATTCTTCCGCCCCATGAAATTCTTATCGCCTGATATGCTCGCTTACTTTACCCAGATTGACTATGACCGTGCTATTGCCCTGGTGGCTTTGGACAAAACACACCCAACAGAAAGAATGTTAGGAGTAGCTCGTGTTATGAGCTTTCCAGATAGTAAAGCAGCAGAGATTGCTGTGACAGTGGGTGACCCATGGCAGGGAGAAGGGATTGGTGAAGCCTTGATGAAACACATTATAATCATCTCCAAAGAACGGGGCAAAGAGACACTATTGGGGTACGTGTTGCGGGAAAACACTCACATGCTTAATTTGGCTGAAAAGCTTGGGTTTACGTTTTCCTGGAACCATGAAAGAGGTCAGCATGAAATAAAAGCAGATTTGAGAACCTTGTCTTTGGTTTGATAATCAACTCCCAGGCGCGTCCATCTCTTTGTTATTAGAATACAGGAATAGAAAAAATACTGCGTTTATCAGTAAGATGAAAGAACAATATGCAATAAGATCAATTAAAACCGAAGATATTGAACAATTTTGCTGTTCAATCATAAGAGATCTGGTTTTCGATAGAAAGGAGTCATCATCATGGCATGCAATTTCAGAATTACTATCCACCGAGACGACAAAAATCTGCATCTAAAATTGAAAGGTGATTTCGACGGTTCCTCAGCATGGGAGTTAATCAATAACCTAAAAGAAAACTGCGGTGGCATTAGTAAGGTTTTCATTGATACAAATCGTCTGAAGTACATTCACCCTTTTGGAAAGGGAACTCTCCAGAAAAACTTATCCGATCATATAGGAAAATCTGTCCGGGTTGAATTTATAGGAGAGAAAGCTCCTGAACTGGTTTTAGAAACGGGGGAAAACACAGGATTAGATGCGGGTTGGCGGCATTTAAGGAAAACTAATATCAATCAAGTAAGCCATAGAGGAAGTTGGTATAACCATTGAGACCAATGAGTAAGGAGGATAGTAGAATGTATAATAAAATATTAGTCCCATTAGACGGATCGAAGCGAGCGGAGGCAATATTACCTCATGTAAAAGAGCTAAGCCAACGATATGGTGCCAAAGTAATCTTTCTAAAAGTAATCGAACTTAAACCAGCTCGACTAAATTCGGAAGTTATTTATTTCAAGTATGAGGATACAGGCGAACTCTTGTTAAAGGAAACGAAAGCATACTTGGCGGGTGTAGAGAAGGAATTCAAGGAGAAAGGAATTGAGGTAAGTAGCCATGCTGCTTTTGGCCCGGTTGTTGAAGAAATCATTGATGCTGCCGAACGTGAAGGCGTGGATCTTATTGCATTAGCCAGTCATGGGCGAAGTGGTTTATCAAGAGTGTTTTATGGCAGCGTGGCGGCTGGTGTACTTCACCGTGCAGACCGGCCTCTTCTTCTGATTCGATCACATGATTAGTTTAATTTATTTTATTAACACAAGAAAATTCGAGTCATTTAAAAAGAGGTTAGATGAAGATCTAACCAGTTTTTGATTCACTGAGTCGGTGGTTTTGCCTTTTACTTCTCAAAAATTATGAGAAGGTTACAGTATGCTTCCCCTGTATGAGTATTCCGTGATTAGGTGAGACTATTATGTTTCTTGCGATTATTCAGCTTTAAATTAGTTTTAAAATCAAGAGCGTTACATGAAAGGAGATGATTAAAATGAAAATAGCTGTAAGTGCAAATCAAAAGAACCTGGATTCATCAATTAATCCTCGTTTCGGTCGGTGTCCATGTTTTTTGATCGTTGAGACTGAGGATATGACTTTTGAGTCCTATGACAATGAGAATATCGCGTTAAGTGGAGGGGCAGGGATTCAAACTGCACAGTTTGTTACATCCAAGGGTGCTAAGTCGGTTATAACCGGAGCTGTTGGTCCGAATGCCAGACGCGCCCTTGCAGCAGCAGGAGTCCAATTAGTTACTGGCCAAACAGGCACGGTAAGAGAAGCTATAGTAAACTATAAAAAAGGCAAGCTAGAGATCACAGACCCGACCTCAGTCTCGGGGAGTTATGGTATGGTTGGACAGGGTGGCATGGGCAGTTGTATGGGCCCAGGAAGAGGAATGGGTCGTGGTCGAGGAAAATGAAAATAGCCTGAGTTAAAGACTGAAAGATCACGTATAATCGAATTGTTTCTTAGTGGAGGTTGTTATTATGAACATACGGAAAGTGACATCTTTAACGGCAGCACTGACCTTTATCTTCTTAGTTTTGACAGGTGCTATTCTCTACATCGAACCCCATGGAAGAATTGCCTACTGGGCTGATTGGCATCTTTGGGGCCTTAGCAAATCCCAATGGGATAGTATCCATATTAATATTGGTGTCCTCTTCCTATTGGCGATATCCTTCCATATCCCTTACAACTGGAATATCATGGTCTCTTATTTGAGGGATAAGGCTAAGCACGTGAAAATCTTTACTGGAAATTTCAACATTTCCTTGTTGATTACAGCGGTGTTCATCTTGGGAACCTATGGGGAGGTACCGCCTTTTAGATGGGTGTTAGATATTAATGAATCCATAAAGAACTCAGGCGCAAGGAAATATGGAGAACCCCCTTACGGACACGCGGAACTTTCGACTTTAAAAACCTTTACGTCCAGGATGGACCTGGATTTGGCTCAAAGCATAAATTTGCTAAGACATGCGGGGATCATGTTCGAAAGCGACAAACAAACCATTCAAGAAATTGCGGGTTTGAATAATATGACACCTCAGCAGGTGTATTTGGCTATAGCCCTGGGAGAAAAGATAACTCAGACAATGCCGGAGATTCCTCAACCAGGGATAGGCAAACGTTCTTTAGCGGACATTTGTCAGCAATATAAGTTGAATCTTCCAATCGTGTTACACGGTCTTTCTGCTATAGATATTGAGGCGGAACCGGAGATGCTCATCAAGGAAATTGCCGATAAGAACAAAATGCACTCCATTGACATCTATGAATCCATCAAAAGTATCGTTAATGAACAAATGGGAAAATAAATGTCAGGAGACGGCCTATCCTAAGTAAAAATTTGATAGAAAAAAGGCACGTCCTATAAGGAGGTTTAGGGAGCACACCTTCAGTTGTCGCGGGAAACTATCAGACTGATGAAATTCCTTGGTGTATGGGTTGAAGTCACAACACCCATCATAACGAGTTTAATTGACCAAGAGGAGGGGCCTCGTAAAATCGGTTGGTTCACGAAGGATATCGGTCCTGAGGTGCCTCCCTCGTTGAGCGCTGCTGCAAAAGTCGATACGAAACCGTTTGGAAGACGAAAAGCTTTCCTCTTCAATTTCCCCTAGTACCGCTACCGTATTATATGGTCCAAATAACAAGCTTATATGCATGCCATATGTGTTGAGCTTCATAATTTCGAAATTTCGCTAATACAGTTTTTGAATTTTTTCTAACTCTGCCTACCTTTAAAAATTAGAAATCAGCTCCAATAAAGTTAAATACTTGTTTTTATTTCATTTATTTAAATCGCGAGACTATGGCACGCTTTATGCGAGTTTAAAAGTATAGTAACCCTATTCTGTCATGAGGATAATTATGAGTATATCTAAAAAAACAATCGTTACACACCTCGTTAGTGTCCTTTTTGGATTACTATGTACGGCTATAACTTTTATTTGCATACCCATGCTAACACACTTTTCGAATACATCCACCAAGAAGGAACAACAACATCATGTGTTGATTAGTCAAAGGAAACCACCACCACCACCATCGCCTGAACGTGATGAAGAGCTTGAACAAAAGAAACGTCAACAACCAAAAGAGGTCAAAAAGACTGCCAGAGTGTCAAGACCAAAAATTGATCTTCAGGTCTCTACTTTTGGATCAAATATTGGTGGTATAAAAATTAGTGGCCTTATTAATAAAGATGATTTTGATATATCAGATTCTCTCTTCGTATCGGCATTTAAACCGAGTGAAGTTGATCAGCCACCCAGGGTCTTAAGGGCCATGCCTCCGCTATATCCATTTGAAGCACAACAAAAAGGTATAGAAGGAAGAGTTGTGCTGAGGTTTGTAGTAGACAGCAATGGTAAGGTACATGAGCCACAGGTGGTAGAGGCGAATCCGGAAGGTGTTTTTGAGAAAACAGCTTTGGCAGCTATTGCCAAATACAGATTCAGGCCGGCTATGAAGGGCGGTGAGGCTGTTGACTGTATTGTTAGATTACCCATTGCGTTTGATTTAAATACATGAGGATATGGACTGTTAACAGAGAATATTATGAATCCATCAAAAATATAGCTAATGAAAATAAATCACAAACATCCGATACCCCTGGTATCACTTAACGAGAAAAAATGGATCTATTTACCAAATTGAAAGAGTTGAAAATATTACTAATCGATGACGATGAGTGGATTAGAGATTCTTTGAGATTATTTTTTGAGAGCGAGGGATGTAATTTACTTGCTGTTGAAACGGCCGAAGAGGGTTTGGAAAAATTAAAAAGGCATAACTATGACATTATCATTGTCGATTATCGGTTACCGGTTATGGACGGCCTGGAATTTCTTGAACGGATTAAAAGCTCTCATAGGAATGCTTTGACTTTATTAATTACAGCCTATGGAAACAAGGATATTTTCTCAAAGGCAAATAAAATAGGTGTAAATGATTTAATCGATAAACCATTTACAATAAAGACTATTGAACAGTCACTGACCCGGTTGATGAAAGATAGAGAGAATTAGAGGACCTAAAAGTGAAGAGGATGTTAAAAACAGATTTGCACTAATAGCGGAAGTCAGAAAAAATATCAGACATATAAACTTTTAATTTAAGATTTTCAAAGAAAGGTAATTGATATGAAATATGATGTAATTGTAGTTGGCGGAGGGCCTGCGGGAATTATAACGGCCTTAACAACAAAAAGCGTATATCCTGAAAAAACCATATGTATGATAAAGGAAATCGGTGACAGTATAATCCCCTGCGCCATCCCTTATATGATGCACACGATGTCCAATCCTGAACAAAACAAGATGGGCGATCTACCTCTTAAGAACGCCGGGGTAGAGATTGTCGTGGATAAAGTGGTATCCATTAACACAAAAGTATGCATTGTCATATTGGAATCCGGTCAGGAATTTTCTTATGAACGGCTCGTTTTGGCAACAGGTACTGAATCAGTCAAACCGCCAATACCTGGAATAGAAAAAGAAGGCGTTTTTACAATTCAAAAAAGCTTATCAGCAATAACCGCTCTGCGAGAGAAAATACAAAAAGCCGGGAATGTGGTTATTATAGGTGGTGGCTTCATTGGTGCTGAATTTGCAGACGAATTATCACAGTTTACTGGAAAGGTGATCCACCTTGTCGAAATTATGCCAAAGCTTTTGAGCACTGCCTTTGATGATGAATTCTGTGATAAAATTAAACAAGCCCTGGTCGAAAAATCTATTTCCATCCACACTGACTCCAGAGTGGTATCCATCAACGGCGATCAGCATGTCGAGTCTGTAGCCCTTGAGGGAGGAAATAGTCTTCCTGCCGATGTAGTGTTGGTAAGTGTCGGCACCAGACCTTGTTCCGGACTCGCGGAAAAGGCAGGACTACGCATCATTGAGGACGGTTCAATCTTGGTAGATGAATATATGAGGACTACAACTGAGGGGGTTTTTGCTGTTGGGGATTGTGCACTGAAAAGAGACTTCTTTACAAGAAAAGCCGTACCCGTATGGCTTGCATCTACTGCCACATCAGAGGCACGTAATGCAGGAACAAATCTGTTCGGTATCCGCGTGTTACGTCAAATACAGGGAACGATCGCAGCCTTTTCCACGAAGATCGGTGGTGTTTGCTACGCCAGCACAGGGATGACATGCCGTACGTGTAAAAAAGAGGGTTTTCGTTATGTAACGGCCACTACAACTGCTCCGGATCGCCATCCCGGGACACTTCCAGGAGCACAGGAGTTAAAGGTGAAACTAGTCTTTGCAGATAGATCAGGTATCATACTCGGGGGGCAGATCTCTGGTGGTCCATCTGTTGGAGAGCTGATCAATATGGTGGCGCTTGCCATTCAAAAAAAAGTAACTGTACGTGAGCTGGATATGATGCAAATAGCCACACATCCAATGCTAACCTCATCACCAACAGTACACCCCCTGATCAATGCTGCGGGGGGGGTATTGACGAAATTGAGGGCGAGCGAGCGATAGGAATTGTTGTTTTATATAAATAAAGGAGGTGAGTGAAATGCCAAGAGGTGACGGGAAAGGACCGAGAGGTCAGGGGCCTGTTCCAGGCAGAGGAATGAGCAGAGGTGGTGGTTTTGGCATAGGGCCCGGTGGAAATTGTGCCTGCCCCAACTGTGGTACACGGGTAGATCATCAATCAGGGACTCCCTGCTATGAGCAAAAATGCCCAAAGTGCGGTACAGGTATGATACGAGAATAGATTCTGGTTTCTATTTTATATCACCTGTAAAGTGCATAATTATGGATATAATTTTCAATCCTTCGGTCTTGAGATATTCGATGGATTTTTGTCGAATCATCAGGGTCGGAAGGTACTCAGCTAAACATTTGTTTTAAGATTCTTTTTCTGAATTAGCTAAAAAATAGTCGATAAAAGCTGAAGGCTGATAATTTGAATCTGAAAACCTTAGTTTTTGGATGAACAGTATCGGCGGGGATGAATAAAAATGACTAAAGAAGAAATCATAGATCGTGAATCTGATTGTTTTACAGTCAGCCGAATGGATAATGCCGGTATCATTCATTTCAAAGAGCATATGCTGTTTCACGTAACTGAGTTGAGTACAAGAGATGCTGTTATAAATCATCTAGACCAATTTTCAAAAGACGATTCAATTAAAACCATTGAACTCATCTCTTCATTGGAAAAGAGAGACCAGAAGGATTATTTTGATTTCTACGATGAATTATTAAAATCAAAATATGACTTAAATGCCTTTTACAGGCTTTGTAATGTTGTAAACCAGTTTATATTGAAAATTGTAGGATTAGATAAATTTGTTATTCATGTGAATGCAGGAGATGTTATTCCACTTTTTTTCAATATAAGTCTTGCCTGTGATTACAGAATAATTGCTGATAACACTATATATCATAACCCTTACATCGAATTTGGATTATTACCCAAGGGAGGCGGCCCATTTTTTCTTTCCAGGATCCTGGATTCCTGGAAAACCTATGAAATATTATTGTTAAGGCGGAAGATTACTGCCCAGGAAGCCTTAAAGTTTGGCCTTGTGGATAAAGTTGTCCCTGTTGATGAACTTGAGAGAACAGCCTTTGAGTTTTCACAGAACTTTAAAAAGATTCCTTTGCGCACATTATCAGGGATTAAGAGGCTCAAGAACTACTCCATGCATGATCTTGAACAGTATCTTGAACTGGAAAATGAGGAACTTCGAAATATTGTTGAACAGGTTGTTTGGTCGAAGAACCCTGATTACCTTAAAAATGCCCCGGGGACACACTAATATGTCGCTGTTCAAAATAGGAGGTGATGTATTGAAGTGATATATATTCTTAAAGACGCCGTGATGATAACTGTATTCGTGTTTGTTATGATGCTGTTGGTCGATTTTATCGATACAGCGAGTAAGAAACGGATGTCAGACATCATGAAAAGAGGACAATGGAGGCAATACATTTTATCTTCTTTTCTCGGGTCAACACCTGGTTGTTTAGGGGCTTTCATGAACGTGAGTCTTTATGTCCACGGCATCATTGGTTTTGGTGCTATAGTAGGGGGGATGATAGCCACATCTGGTGATGAGGCCTTCGTGATGCTTATCAAATTCCCGCGTACAGCCTTAATCCTTTTTATATTGCTGTTTCTATCAGGGATCATTTTCGGTTGGATAAGCGATAAAGTGATTAAAACCCTCAGAATTGGTACCTGTAAATCATGCCTTGAGGCAGATTGTGAATATTGCATTGAAAGCATAAAAAATGTAGAAGATAGTGATAAAATCTATAATTTAAAGAACATTAGAGAGAACTTTTATTCCCTTTCCTTTACGCGGTTTATTCTTCTACAACTTATACTTTGCTTTATGGTTCTGGTATTGTTCGGAATCCTGGGGCCGACCTGC
The DNA here is from genome assembly GCA_042573485.1 of Thermodesulfobacteriota bacterium. Lineage (GTDB taxonomy): Bacteria > Desulfobacterota > DSM-4660 > Desulfatiglandales > HGW-15 > JAAZBV01. Next base: position 15,058 of record JBHPCX010000028.1, read on the forward strand.
TGGGATTGGAAACATGTTACGCTTATAGGTCTTGGGTTCTTTTCCCTTATTGTAACTGTAGTAGCTTCAGAACATTATCTGCATTCACATATATGGGAACATATTATCAGAAGACATCTTTTGAAAGTCTTTTTATGGAGCTTTGGTTCTTTACTTTTTGTACATTGGGGTTTGGACTTCTGGAACCTGGATACGTTTATTGATCAACATATACTGTTGGTGCTGGTGATAGGCGCGCTTCTTGGAATAATGCCGGAATCTGGACCACATCTCGTGTTTGTCATAATGTATGCTGAGGGATTAGCACCCTTTTCAGTGCTCTTCACTACATCATTTGTTCAGGATGGTCACGGAATGCTCCCTTTACTTTCATATAGTATAAAGGATTCTGTAATTATAAAATTTTTAAATCTTTTTTTTGGACTTGCCATAGGGGTTACCCTTTTTGCTTTTGGTTTGTGACAAGCGCAGATAGGTTATGATAACCAGCTTTGGACAAAAATTAATAACATATTTTCAACAATAAAGCGCCCGACAGGTTGTGGATTGAAGAGAAAAACACTTTTTATCGACTTACAATTTTAAAAAAGAATGCTTTAGCTAAGGAAATAATTGTCATGAGTATCGATATCAATTTTGAAAAGTTTTATAGGGTTCTTCGAGATATTAGCGTATCGGTACATTCCGGTATGCATGTCAAGGATGTGTTGGAGACCGTGGTAAAGAATTCGGCTGAAGCGCTCAACGCCATGGGCGCCATCATCCGAATTCTCAATTTAGAAACCCATCAATTAGAATTAGGGGCAGCCCATGGTCTGGGGCGTAAGTACCTTTCTAAGGGTGCTGCCGCCCAGGAAAACATCATTACAGATCTATACCAGCAAGACAAGGTTATCATTATTCGCGATGTTTTGCATGATCCTCGTGTTAAGTTTCCGAAGGAGGCTTGGGATGAAGGAATCCGGATGATGCTCGATGTTCCACTTGGCTTTGGAAAGGATATTATAGGGATCCTGCGATTCTACTTTTCTGAACCAAAGGAACTCTCAGAGGAAGAATTGGGTTTTGTAGTGCCCATCGCTCAACAGGGTGCCTTTGCGATTGAAAAGGCGAGACTAATTGAAAAACAACAATCTCAATACAATCAATTAGCTCTTCAAACAGAGAAACTATCAGCTTTGGGTAGAATGGCCGCTGGAATTGCCCACGAGATAAACAATCCCCTGGGTGGAATCCTGTTATTCAGCACAAACATGCTTAAAAAGATACCCGAAGATAGTCCCTTAAAGAACGGATTGGATATCATTACCCAAGAGACTAAGCGATGTAAAAGAATCATACAGGGATTACTGGAGTTTTCCCGGGAAAGCGAATCTCAGATAGAGATAGCCAATATTAATGAAATTCTGGAGAAGGCGCTATCTATCCTGGATAATGAATTTCGACTCCACCATATCAATGTGAAGAAACAGTTGGCTCTTGAAATGCCTGACACTTTTTTGGACAAGGGCCAAATAACACAGGTATTGGTTAATATATTTCTGAATGCGATTCAAGCTATCGAAGAAGATGGATCGATCACTGTCCGGAGTTATATAAATCAGAACCAGAAGGAAACAGTAATTGAGATTACGGACACTGGAAGCGGCATTCCCCCTGAAAACATGGAAAAAATCTTTGACCCTTTCTTTTCCACCAAGTCAGAGGGAACCGGTCTTGGCTTGGCCGTAAGTTATGGAATTATCCAGAGACACCATGGAAAAATTCAGACCTTCAGCCAACCTGGAAAAGGTACGCGGTTTGTTATAGAAATTCCAGTTGCTCAAGGCATTTCTTCTAAACATACTATTTAATATGGAAAAACAATCATCTAGAATCTTAATCATTGACGACGAAAAGGTTATCCGCGACGGGTGCCGCCTGGTACTCTCCGGAACTGGTCACATGGTTACCGTATGTACAACGGGCCAGGAAGGGATGGACACAGCCTTAAAGGGGACTTACGATATCATTTTATTGGACATGAAGCTTCCCGACATAAACGGGATGGACATCCTTAATACAGTTCACGCGAAGAATCCAGACATTTATATTATTGTTATGACTGGTTATTCCACGGTTCAAAACGCTGTAGAGGCCATGAAAGCAGGGGCTTTCGATTATCTAACCAAGCCATTTACCGACGATGAACTCGTGCTGATAACAGAGAAAGCCATTGAGAAAAAACGCTTAATCGAGGAAAATATTTCCCTCCGAAAAGAACTTCTCAACCGTTACAGTTTTGATAATATTGTGGGGAATGATCCTTCTATCCTTCAAATCTTCGAACAGCTCGAAAAAGTCGCTCCTACAGATACCACAGTCCTTCTCTGTGGTGAGAGCGGGACCGGAAAGGAGCTGTTCGCAGGAGCTGTTCATAGTCACAGTCAAAGAGCTACTCGACAACTCATAGCGGTAGATTGCAGTACTCTTTCTCCTGGTCTTTTGGAGAGTGAGCTTTTTGGGCATGTTAAGGGTGCCTTTACCGGTGCTATTCAAGAAAAAAAAGGGATATTTGAATTGGCACGCGGTGGAACGCTCTTCATGGATGATGTGACAAATTTGACACTGGAAATCCAAGGCAAGTTACTGAGAGTTCTTGAAGTTGGCGAATATAAACCTGTCGGTGGAAGCACCTTTAAAAAGACTGACATACGGGTTATTGCCGCCACCAATAAGGACTTAAAAGGTATGGTTGATGAGGGAGAATTTAGAGAAGACCTTTTCTATCGTTTGAATGTATTCCCTATCTACATCCCTCCCTTGCGAGAAAGAAAGGGGGATATTCCCAAACTTGTTTATCATTTTCTCAGACGATTTTGTCGCAAGACCGGAAAACGGGTCGATGGGTTTTCTGATGATGCTCTTGAAGCCTTGGTGAATTTCGAATGGCCGGGCAACGTTCGACAACTCAAGAATGTGATCGAGCGTCTTGTAATCATGTCCGATGACAGAACTCTGGACTTGATATATCTCTTAAGCCAACTCCAACTGAAACGATCCTGGAGGGAAGATCCTGTTCCAGAAACCCTGGATGAGCTCAAGGTAGTAAAGAAGCGTTTTCTTGAGGAAACCTTTGGGCAAATAGAAAAAGCCTTTATCGTTAAAGCTCTAAGGGCGTGCAATGGGAATATCACCCACGCAGCCGAAAGGGTGGGCATGCAAAGGGCAAATTTTTCTACGTTGTTAAAAAAGCATAACCTCTCAGCGAGTGAAGTCAAAGATTAAGAATATACTGAGAACTACTTAACTTTTTAGAAATTTTCCTGTTTTAACCTGGCCTTCAACCAGGTGTGAAGGCGCTCATCCAAAGGGCCAACCCATTTTTCAAGGGATTTAATGTCCTGCAAAACCAGGGCTTCTCTGTGCTCAGGGGTAAGGTCATAGGATTCAAGCACTCCCGCAGGATTTTCAGCCAGAGCTGCCAGAAACTTATTATCTTCCGCTGCCCTTTCCAGAACAGTAAGGATAGCACTGATGGAGGAAACCTTAAATTCGGGAATCTTGGCTACGGGGTCGAAAACCGGGTTTGTCAGGCGATTCACAGGTGCCTCTCCCCAGTGAAAGGCCATAAATGCTTGTCCCGGTTTGACCCGTTCCGTCTTCCTGACTTTGGTTTGCACATTTCCCCTGCGGGATCTGAGGGAAACAGTGTCACCATCCTTTATGCCAAGGTGATCCGCATCCAGAGGGTTGATATCCACCCGGCTTTCAGGCTCCAAGGTTGTTAAGACTCGTGACCTCCGGCTCATGCTTCCGGTGTGCCAGTGTTCTAGAATCCTACCGGTTGTCAACAGAATAGGATAAGTCCGGGTTGGGAGTTCTGCTGGCGGAGTATCGTGCACTACATGGAACAAACCACGGCCCCGGGTAAAACTTCCCATATGCAGAGTCGGTGTACCATCATGTTCCCGGTCCCGGCAAGGCCACTGAAGGCCATTCTCGCTTAAGCGGTCATGATAAATTCCACCGTAAATGGGCGTAAGTGAGGCGATTTCAGTCATGATTTCGGCACTCGAGGTATAGCTCATTGGATATTCCATTCGGTTAGAAATATCTGTAATGATCTGCCAGTCTGGCCTAACCTGCCCGGGTGGATCAACGGCCTTTCTGAGCAATTGAACTCTGCGTTCGGTATTGGTGAAAGTACCATCCTTTTCGGCAAAGCCGGCCGCAGGCAACACCACGTCGGCCAGTTGGGCAGTTTCGGTAAGAAATAAATCCTGCACCACCAGGAAGTCCAGCTTGGACAAAGCCGCTCTGGCGTGATCCGAATCAGGTTCACTCAGTGCTGGATTTTCCCCCATCACATAAAGAGCTTTGAGTTTTTGTTCATGTGCGGCTTGAAACATGTCCGTAACTGTTAGGCCGACTTTTTCTGATAATTGCTTGCCCCAGGATTTCTCGAATTTTTCTTTTACGGTAAAATCATCCACCCGTTGATAGCCGGTGTAGACCGTAGGTAGGGCGCCCATATCACAGGCACCCTGCACATTATTCTGCCCGCGCAAGGGAGAGAAACCTGTTCCGCGACGGCCCAGGTTTCCAGTCAGCATTAAGAGGTTGGCAATAGCCTTTACATTGTCGGTACCCGTGGTATGTTGCGTGATCCCCATACCGTACATGACAATAGCTCTTTTATTACCCCCGGCAAAGAGCAAGGCACTCTGGCGGATCTTCTCGTGGGAAACACCGGTTATACCCTCCACGTTATCCAGATCATATTGCTCCAGAGATTCCAGAAATGGTTCATATCCTTCGCATCGCTCGGAGATGAAGGCTTGATCATGTAAACCATCTTTCACGATTTGCCTCATAATACCATTAAGAAGGGCAACGTCTGTACCAGGCAGATGGTTAAGATGGATTTCAGCCATTTCAGCCAGTTCGATACTTCGTGGATCAGCAACAATTAAATGAGCACCCCTCTTCTTAATCGCCCGTTTGATTTTTCTCCCGATAATAGGATGACATTCTGTGGTATTGGACCCGATGACCAGAATCACTTCGGCATAGTCGATATCAGATATAGAGTTGCTCATGGCCCCATCTCCAAACGCTGCCAGAGCAGCAGCAACCGTAGAGGCATGACAGAGCCGGGCGCAATGGTCTACATTGTTGGTGCCTAGGACAGCTCTAGCAAATTTTTGAAGGATGTAGTTGTCCTCATTCGTGCATTTGGCCGAGCTTAAAAGCCCGACAGCATCGGAACCATGATGGTTGACCGTTGCAGATAGTTTCTGTGCAATCAGTTCCAGGGCCTCATCCCAGTCCGCCTCACGAAATACATCCAAATGAGTTACTCGATCTGTCTCCTTGGGAATGTTCTTTTTGCGGATGAGCGGCCGTAAAAGTCTGTCTGGGTGGCTGATAAAGTCGATACCGTATCTGCCTTTGACACAGAGTTCTCCCTGATTAACTGCAGCTGTCCGGTCACCCCGGATCCCTACAATGCGCTGATTAGTTACACCTAAAATGATGGAGCACCCCACTCCGCAATAAGGGCACACTGTTTTTATCTCTTTCTGATAAGGGTGGGCATCCTTGCTTACGAGAGAGCCTGTCGGGCAGCGCTCCACACATTCTCCACAACTCTGGCAGGCAGACAGGTCAAGAGGTTTGGACCCGAATGTGCTGACTATGGTATTGTAACCGCGGTAGGCAAAATCAATTGCACTAACTCCTACGATCTCGTTACAGGTGCGAACGCATTTGCCACAGAGGATACATTTTTCCGGATCAAAATCGAAAGCGGGATTTGATGTGTCCCGGGGAATAACCTGTTTTCTACGGCGCATGTTTTCCAACTCAGATTTGTGAACGCCAAGATAATTGGCTATTTTCAGAAGCTCGCATTCCTGGTTTTTGTCACAAAACAGACAATCGTTCGGATGATTGCATATGGCCAGTTCAATAATAGTACGGCGAACCCTTCGAATTTCCTCTGTTTCCGTGGTAACAACCATACCCTCTTGTGCGGGAGTGGTGCATGAGGTCGGCAGACCCCGCATCCCCTTAATCTGAACTATACATAATCGACACGCACCATAGGGCTCCAGTGCCGGGTCATGGCAGAGGGTGGGTATATAAATGTCTGCCTTCCGTATTGCGTCAAGAACTGTAGAGCCCTCCGCAACATTTACCTTTTTACCGTCAATTGAAAGTTGTATTGTTTTCACAGGATTATCCTCCCTGGTAGGACCAAAAAAATAGTGCATGGTTAAAAATGGACACTAACTTCTAATGAACGACTACAGCCTTAAATTTGCAGGCTTCATAACAGGTACCGCATTTTGTGCATATATCCTGATCGATAAGATGTGGTGCCTTCTTTTCACCGGCGATTGCTTGAACAGGGCATTTGAGGGCGCAGAGCCCGCAACCATTACAATTATCCGCATCAATCTCATAATGAAAAAGTGGTTTACAGACACCGGCTCTACATTTCTTATCGTGGATATGTTCTTCATATTCAGACCGGAAATAGTCTAAGGTCGTTTTTACCGGATTCGGAGCAGTCTGGCCCAAGCCGCAAAGAGATCCTTTATGGACAGCCTCACTAACTTTCTCGAGAATATCCAGATCAGCCGCTATGCCATGGCCAGCGCAAATATCGGTCAGTATATCCAGCATTTGCCTTGTTCCAAGCCTGCAGGGCATGCATTTGCCGCATGATTCCGATGAAGTAAAACCTAGAAAATACCTCGCAACATCCACCATGCATGTGTCTTCGTCCATAACAACCATCCCGCCGGAACCCATGATCGATCCAGCCTCGGCCAGTCGCTCATAATCCACGGGAAGGTCGAGGAGGGAAGCCGGGATGCAACCACCTGAGGGTCCGCCGGTTTGAACTGCCTTTAGTTGTTTCCCTTTGTGTACGCCGCCCCCAATCTCATTTATGATAGTATTGAGGCGGATTCCCATGGGTACTTCGATAAGACCGGTCCGCTTAACCTTTCCGGCCAGAGAAAAGGTTTTTGTTCCATTGCTCTTCTCGGTTCCATACCCGGAATACCACTTTGCACCGCGCTCCATGATTGCTGAGACATTGGCTAATGTTTCCACATTATTAATATTCGTAGGCTTTTCCCACAATCCTTTATTTGCCGGAAAAGGTGGCCTGGATCGTGGCATGCCCCTAGCGCCGGAAATGGAAGCCATGAGTGCTGTCTCCTCTCCGCAAACAAAAGCACCGGCCCCCTCCTTGATATGAATCTGGAACTGAAATTGTGTGCCTAAAATGCCTTGGCCTAAAAGACCGCATTCCTCCATTTGCTTCATTGCCGTTTCCAGTCGCTTAATGGCCAAAGGATATTCCGCCCGGATGTATACATAACCTTCCGTGCAACCAATGGCGTATCCCCCTATCAGCATTCCTTCCAACACAGCGTGGGGATCTCCTTCGAGAAGAGAGCGATCCATAAAAGCTCCCGGATCACCTTCATCGGCATTACAAATAAAGTACTTTGTTGGACCGGGTCCAGTTCTTGCGAACTGCCATTTGTTTCCAGTGGGAAAGCCCGCGCCCCCACGCCCTCTTAATCCTGAGTCAATGATCTCCTGAATGACATCCTCGGGCTTCATTTTAAGTGCGGTCATGAGTCCAGCATATCCCGCACGGGCAATGTAATGATTGATATTTTCTGGATCGATTATCCCACAGTTCCGTGTGGCGATACGCACCTGTGGTTTGATCATGGGAATTTCCTCAAAAAGGGGAATTCCTTCCACCCGATCATTTCCCATGGTACATATCGCGTGTTTCGTTTTTGGATCATCATCACGAAGATAGGCTGTAAGTATTTCTTCGGTTTTATTTCGTGTCAGGTTTCCATAATATATGAAGGGCTTCCCAGGTTTCCGGATGGCCATAATTGGCTCAAGGTAACACATCCCGATACATCCAACCTGAAAAATCCGGCCAAGAATCCCCATGTTCCGGAGTTTCTCTTTGGCTGCAGCATAAACGTCATCCGAACCCGCAGCCTTACCACAGGTTCCCATCCCGATGTGTATAACTGGTTGCTGTAAATTTTCCAACGCTTTCCATTCGCGTTCCGCTTTGGCTTTCATTGATGCAAACATGATAGTCACCATTATCCTTATGTTGCTGATTTTTCTATTTTGAGTTCAAATTGCTGTGTGCGAATATCATCAATAAGCTTGATGGTCTTTGATCGATCCATGCTTCCGTAAACGGTATCATCAACCACAACAACAGGTGCCAGAGCGCATGAGCCGAAGCAGGCGACCGTCTCTAGTGTGAACAATCCATCTTTTGTTGTCTCTCCCGGAGCAATCTTTAAATATTCCATAAGATGATCCAGAATTCGTCCCGATCCCTTCACATGGCAAGCTGTACCACGGCAAACCTTTATAATGTGCTTTCCTACAGGTTGAAATCGAAACTGTGAGTAAAACGTTGCGACTCCAAAAATGTTCGCAGCAGATTGGCCCGTCAGGCGAGATATTTCCAGCAGGGTTGACTCAGGGAGATAACCCAGTTCTCTCTGGACTTTCTGGAGCAGTTCGATGAGTTCATCCGGTTTCCCAACAACATCTTTACCTATCGTCTCCATAACGGCCTGGATATCAGATGTAAGTTGGAAGGCCTCTTGTTGTGTAGAATTTTCCATTTGTCTTATTCCGTCTTAAAGTGAAAGTGAATTGAGTTGAATAGCAACCAGGTTTTCGCCAGAAGTTGCTAAGCAGTATCAAGTTTCATTGGAACAATCCTGTGAATAATAAGAAACTTACCAAACCTCGCGTTCCAGTCGACTCATAATTAATTGGAGCTGTTCTTTTGTTAGTTCCCCTACATTTTCACGGATCCAATGCAGGTCACCTGAAATAATAGCGGCCTTTGCTGAACTCGATAGTTGATAATCCTTAAGTGCATTGGAATTGTTTTCATATATGTCTGTCCAAAAATCAGTGTCTTGAGAGGCTCTGTCCAATACTCTTAGAACCTCTTGCTTCTGGATTAACCGCTCCTTTTCGGTTTCAGTAATAAGTTCCTCTATTGAAGGTTTCTTCACCTTCATCGCATCAGAAACGGCAGCAAGAAACTCATCACTCGTAAAAGGCTTTCGAAGAAAATCTGATACTCCCATCTTGACAGCTTTCACAGCGGATGACACGCTGGGAAATCCTGTGATGATAATAACTTTTATGTCAGGATGTATTCCCTTTACACGCTCGATCACTTCCATGCCGTCAATGTCCGGTAAACGAAGATCAGCCACTAACAGGTCAAAGTCATCTTCTCCAAAGGCGTTGAGCGCGGCTTGTCCTGTCCTAGCCAAGTCCACATTATAGCCCCCTTCATTCATGACCATCTTTAGTCCTTTTGCCATGTTAGGCTCATCCTCTACTAAAAGAACATGAGGTGGTGGGTATCCTAGATCCACATTTCTATTGATAGTTTCTTGCATAATATTCATGATGCTACCTCCTTTTTTACAAACACAATCGTTGCGCTCATGAAAACTCCTAATAGTGACCCCAAAAACATTAAATCGACTAATATAGCAGTTGTTAATTGCCCAAAACCGCATTATTGAAATGCCCTAATGTTTAATTAATCGATCCGCCTATCTGTCCATGAGTCTGTTCTACTTTAATCTTACGCAAAATTGATGCCACCAACTATCGGAAAATATTATAAAGTGATTTGTTTGTAATATAAGGGGGTTAGAAAAAACCGAGGGATTTTGTTCGGGTTTAAAAGGAGCGATTTTGCATAAAAAAATATTCGCTAAAAATAATTCTAGAAGGATTTTACCTATAATTTTGAATAGTTATAGGCGTATGAAATAATATGCGCCTGATTAAATAAACCAAAGCGGAGAAAAAGGGCAATGCACTATATCCACTTAGAAATTTAATTGCATGGGACTCCCTGTTTTCGAGATTTTACGAAAAACGATCTCGCAATTTTTCTAAATCCAGCTACCCCTAAAAATGTCTACAACCGACAACACGGTTAACCAATTGAATTTGTGCCACATAATGAAATTTGGATTTGATGGCATACTTGATGCTAAAAGAAATTATGGATGGCAAGCAAACTAAATAAACAATTAAAGCCAAGATTCAAAATAAGTATTAAGGAAATCATCAATAAAATACTGATGGGCATTTAACAAATTGTTTCACCCGACGCACAACTATTTTGTCGCGTAGATCCCTGGACTTTTCTGTTATGTATAAAACAAACAAGGAGAATTTTGAATGAATCTAATTTTTAGAATGTTATATATTTTGGTGGCATCATTTTTCAAACCAAGGCTTCCTATTCAGAAACCTAAGAATATTCTGAACTTTCGAGTCCTACCAAACGATGTAGATATAAATATAAATATGAACAACGGTAGATATTTAACAATTTGTGATTTATCTAGAGTAGATATGTTTATTCGGACTGGGATTGCAAAAACGATTATTATGGAAAGATGGAAATCGGTCATATCTGAACATACGATGAAAATTAAAAAGCCATTAAACCTTTTTCAAAAGTATGAACTGAAAATGGAGGAGATTAGCTGGGATGATAAATCGTTTCATATGCTTCACTTTTAAAAAAAATGGTAGGGTGATAGTTGATGGGACTTCTTAAAGGATCAAAGTATTTTTATCAGATGTATTCAATTCAATGAAAAAGTAAAGAGGGACATCTAATAAGTAAAAAAAGACATTGGTGTTAATAACTCCGAGTATTAGTAATCCCTAACAATGACTAAAAAGTGTTAATAACGATAAGATATCAACAGTTGTGATATCGTCAAATTCTCAATTCAACCTACTTCCATAATGAGCTACATTACTACATATTGTGGTTCAGATTAATGCTCCGAAATTGCAACCTGCAAATATCTGAAATTTTCGCACCTCGTAAAATTCTGAGATATGTATAGGCCAATGTTGTGATTGCTATAAATCATAATATTATTCAAAGTCGTAAAAGTGCAGATTACATAGAATAGTGTTCTAGAGAAATTATTTGCACTATACTCTCCAAACAGGGAATTCTTATAAAATTAATAGCGAGTTAAAACGCATTCTCCTCATTATTAGAAATCGCCTTTTGTACAAAATTTGTATAACGCCTGCTCATAATATGATCTTTTTCAGTACTCATTTTGACAGCAGCATGCGACCCAATCTAAATATTTTCAGTTAATTCAGGCTGTTAAATATTTTCAATATTTCGGCATACTCCTTGCCTCTTGTTTATTCAAAAGACAAAGGAAAGGAGATAACAAAATGAAAGCACAAAATGCCCTGAACATCTACTTAACTTGCCTGATGATAATTGTCGCGGCTGCATGTTTATGGCCGCTGTAACCTAAAACTGAAGGTAAAATGCCGGATAAAGGAGCATCACCCGGAATCCCTCGCAAAAATCATAGGGGATAGTGTATAAATTCAGGGGATGGATTATCCCGCATATTTAAAAACAGAATAGATTATCTTGGTCCCGGCTTTTAAAACTCCGGATATTGTTCCGCTGATTTTAGACTTTCCAATACGGTTTCGGTAATCAACAGGCGCCTCTTTTATTTTCAATCCCTGCCGTACTGCTTTTATCTGCATTTCGACATTCCAGCCGTAATTTTTATCACTCATTTTGAGCCTTTTGAGTTTTTCACTTTTAATCGCCCTGAAAGGCCCCATGTCAGTGTATTTAAAACCTGTTACCTTTGCTATCAAAAAGGTTGCTAACCTGTTGCCGAGAACCTGGGGTAAAGTCAGGGAACCTTTTTCTGCTTTTCCCAAAATCCTTGATCCCAAAACCATATCAAAATTTTGATCTATAATGGGATCAAGCAGTATGGTTATTTTTTCCGGATAATCGCTGTAGTCCCCGTCGAGTATAACGATTATGTCAGGGTCTTGAGCACAGGAAATGCCTTTTTGACAGGCGGCACCATACCCCATAGTATCTTCCTCTACAACCCTTGCCCCTGCCTTTTCAGCTACTGAAACAGTGTTGTCACTGCTTCCATTATCAACCACAATAATCTCATTTACTATGTCTTTTGGAAGATCATTTATTACCATTGTAATGGACTGCTCTTCATTTAATGCAGGAATGATTACGGATATTTTATTTTCTTTATACATTGTGGTTCCGGAATTTATGCGTTTTTATTTTGATGAATAATTTCCTCGGGTCAATCTTTCCTGTAAGGGCACGGTGCTCCGTGCCCCTACCATTGCTAATTCGATACAGGGTTGATTTTGGTTTTCCTGTAAAACCTGTTAAATAAGCTTTCAAATAATAGGAATACAACAAACGGAATGCACTGAATCAAAAGAAGAGTATTCATCTTGAAACTTTTCAGGTTTATAACTCCGAAATCCCGTGTAAACACAAAATAACTTAATATCAACAGGTAGGACAGGGCTATCATGCTGTATTTCCGGTATATACACAAAAATGGAATTACCCAGCAGAAATACCAGGGATCACCTACCGGAGAAAGCAGAAACAGAGCGGTCAAAGCCCAGAACATTTTTTCAATAAAATCCTGCATTCCGTAAAAAATATACAGCCATATAATCACGAATATACTGCCGCACATGATTTTTGACAAAATGAGAGGATTACTGCTGAAGGTTGAGAGCAATGAAAATATTAACTCAAAAATAAAGCCGTTATTTGCCCACTCTTTTGTGTATATACCAAGACCGGTAAAAAGAGTAACAGGACCAATATCCCCCCACATAAAAAAAGGCAGGTACCCTGCGATTATAACAACAGAAAAGGCAAAGAGAGCTTTATACTGTTTTTTCAGCAGAAAAAACGGAACCAATACCAGGGGGTAGAATTTGGACAGGACTCCCAGCCCAAGGCAGACAGATGAAAGGATATATTTTTCTCTTAAAACCAGATATATTGCAGCCATAACAAGGCATACAGCCAGTGCATCATGATGTCCAGAATTGGAAAATTCCTTCAGAACAAGGGGATTCCATGCATAGATAATAATGTATAAAGGATTCTGTTTTAAAATTTTCAGGATCATATATGTAAGGATAATGACCATTATATCGAACAATACAAACAAAAGCTTCATAAACCATACTGATCCTGGGGCCAGAAGTGTTGAAACCGCAAAAACCGCCTGAGTTAAAGGCGGATAGATTGTTGAAATATCCTTGAAACTTACACGCCTGTAAAACCCGGGGTCTTCGTCTCTTAAGGATTTAAGCGTTTCAAAATCCTTTTGTGCTTCATTTGAGGCAGGTTTAATACTGGCTTGAATCGGAGGGTATTTATAAGGGTTGATTCCTGAGTTAAAAACCTTACCGTCCCATATATAACGGTAAATATCATTTTCATGTATGGGTACACCCGGTAAAAGAACCAGACGAAAAATAAAAGCGCCGGCCAGAACAATAAATATGTTTCGTCTGTCTGCTGATAACTTCGGAACTTTAATTATTGCAAAGAAGTAAAGCGTAAAAACTACTGTATATAATATAAAAAATCTCCCAAAGGGCATCAGCCTATTGGGGAGGTCATAAAAGAATCCCTCTGTTCCCAGCAAACCACGGCTGAGCAAAGTAACAGCCAGCCAGGTCAACAAAGAAAAGAAAGCATATACACCAAGATGGTTACTTCTTTTTTTCTTCAGAGCGCTCCCCTTTTTTTTCTGGATATACCTGCTTGTTTATAAACTCGCCGTTCTTTGAAAAAAGTATAATCTTTACGACCATATCTTCTTTAACATAATAGTCAAAATGATACTTGTCTTCTTTATCAGAAAAATTAACAGCAGCCACCAGGTAGCCGTCAATCTCAACCAGGGCATTGCTGAAATATTCAAATTTCAGGGCCATGCCGCCTATCATCACTTTTTCTGTCTCAGGGTCTGTTTGCGATTCTATCATTTTCAATACGATCATGTCAGTAGATACATCATACCCGCTGAATGATCCTTTATATCCATAGTCCTGGCCTGAGGCGCGGACAATAAAAATCCCTGTAATAAAAAGCAGTGCTAAAACTACAATTAAAAATTTTTTCATGTTTAACCTCCATGAAAAGAAAAATAAATCTCAGGAGAATCAATATCCTTTAAAATACCATAAAACAAAGAAATGTTTGCTTATAGATTAAAATAGGCGGGAATTGTAAAAAGTCAATTCAGGGAGAGGATGGGATCAAACCCTGATTAGTGATTTGTTCAAGAGCTGTAAACACTAATCAGGGTTTGACCCCATTATTTTTGTCCCTCCTGTTACTTCTTTTTTACGCCCAAAAGACTGGCTACTCTTCCGGCAGCAAGGTTACCAGAAGGTAGTTTTCCATATCATAGTACTGTTGAAAGGCTTTGCGTGCTGATTGGACGGTCGCAGCATTGACAGTATCCGGATAGGAAAGAATTAATTTCGCACCTGGATTTACACCTTCACTATAGGCTACCTTGAGGTTCGCGAGCCAGTAAGCGTTTTGTTCCAGCCCGGTCTCATGGGAACGTAAAAAAGCCTGTTTGATATCATTCAGTTCTTGTTCTTTAGGGCCGGACTCTTGAAATAACTTGATCTCTGAGAAGATTGCATGCGTAAGTTCGTCTACACGTTCCGGATCCGATGAAAAATTAATTCCTATCAAATAGTAATTTACAGGCTCCCAGCCAAAACTGCTGCCGACCTGGACGCCGTATGTGCCGCCAAGCAGCTCACGAATCACATCAAAGAGTCTTGTTTGCAGCAGCTGGGTTGTCATTCTAAAAAGAGTTCGCTCAAAAGGATCATGAACATCATTAAAGGTGCCGGTAAATGCTATTCGCGTAGTGCTCTTGGGGTCTTTGCCGCGTCGCACAGTTTCTTTGATAATACCTCTTGGTGTGCTGCGAATACCTACATCCGTCCAGGTTTCCTTCCTGCCGGTATTTGGCAGGGCTCCAAGATAAGTTTCCACCAATGGCTTCATTACATCAAGGTCAATACTTCCTGCAAAGCAGAAAATAAAGTCTCCGGTATCCGCGAACCTTTCCTTATAAAATGCCAGGGATTTATTTAAATCAGTCTTGTCCATCGTTTCCGGGATTGGGGGCTGTCTGCGCAGGTGGTTTGAATAGAGCAATTCGTTGAATTTATCACTGAACACAGTTAAAGGATTTGCGGTTCTGTTGGCTAACATCTGCTTCATCTGAGTTTTGAAAATATTGAAAAAAACTTCATCAGCCCTGGGTGCCGTCATTCTCAAATAAATCAATTGAAATAAAGTTTCCAGGTCAACGGGTGAACCGCTGCCGGTTACACCTTCTTCGTAATCGGAGAATATAATTGAAACATTTGCCACTTTACCGGTAAGTTTTTTCTGTAAGTCAATGGCATTGAATTTTCCCAGGCCGCCATTTGTTATTATGGTGGTTGCTGTATCCGCTGGAATAAAATCCTCATCACTGGCTAACGATGTGCCGCCGGGGCTGAAGCCGGTAAAAACAATTTCATCTTCCTTAAAATCCGTTGGTTTTAAGATCACGGTTACACCGTTGGCGAGTTTCCATTCTATCAATCCGCCTTCGAGGGCATGTTTTTCGGTGATCCTGGATCCTGCTGGTATATCCGCAAGTAATGGGTCATCAACTACAATTTCCTTATAGGGTGCTATATCCATATTGGCCGCGGAGGCCAGGACGTTTTTTAAGGCCGGTACAGAAGGCGGGTTAAATCCGGCTTTTTCGGGAGCGGTTACCACAACTACTCTGTTCGCATCCTTGATCCAGTTTTTACCAACCTGGTTGACCTCTTCCAGAGTGATTCCCGAAATGAAACGCCTGTATAGAGCTGTTTCAAATTCAATACCGGGTATAGCTTCTCCAGTCAGGAAGGCACGGCCCATCTCATCGGCAAGCAAACCTGAATTACGGCTATCACGATTTGCATATATTTGATCAATACCGCGCAGCAAAGATGTCTTTTGCCGCTCCAGTTCTGCCGCGGTAAAACCAAAGCGGGCGACACGCTCAGATTCCACAAACAGTGTCTCCAGTCCCCGCTCAATACCGGTTTCCTGCATCATTGCCATAAGCATATAGGCCGCAAGCGGTCGCACCAGGGATGATCTTCCGGAAGATGCGGCCAGGAATGGAGGATCAGGCTTCCGGGAGATCTCCTGAAAACGTGCGTTCAGCATGGCGCTGTAGAGCCCCTCAACTATTTTTTGTCGAATACCTCCAACTGTCCAATCATGATCTTCCGGAAATTTGTGATAGACAGACACCTGGGTCATAGGCAGTTCCGGGTCTGTCGCAACAACAAATAAAGTCTCATCATGATCGGGCACTTTGATGCCCTCGCGCTTCCTGGGTTCTTCTGAGGCATGGATGGTTTTGAATTGTTCCTTGATCAGTTTTTCTATTTCCGCAGTATCAAAGTCACCTACAGCTATTACAGCCATTAAGTCAGGCCTGTACCAGTCCTTATAAAAACGGTTAAGGTCATCATGAGAAAAGTTCTGAAGGTTCTCGAGGGTTCCTATGGGAAGTCTTTGGGCATATAGAGAATCTTTTAGAATGACAGGTATTGTCTTATCGCGAATACGCTCACGCGCTCCCAGGCCCTGGCGCCATTCTTCGATGACTACCTTCCGCTCCAATTCAATTTCTTCAGGATCAAGTGTCAGTGCAGTGGTCCAGTCTTTCAGGATTCGAAAAGCGGTAGACACATAACTTATATCATCCATTGGAACTTTCAGCATGTAAATAGTCTCATCAAAACCCGTACCGGCATTAATGCCTGAACCAATCTGCATGCCGATTGATTCCATGTAGTCTAAAATCTCCTTTTTCTCAAAATTTTCGGTGCCTTGAAAGGCCATGTGTTCAAGAACGTGCGCAAGACCAAGCTGCTTTTCATCCTCGAGTACAGACCCTGAGTTAATGACCAGCCTCAATTCAGCACGATTTGCAGGTTCAGTGTTCCTGCGGATATAATAGCGGATACCGTTATCTAATTCGCCGATAACCACTTTCGGATCAAGTGGGGGCTGTTTTTCCAGTGCAATGGTAAAAGCTTCCTGTGGAAGCTCGTTTTGAGGAGGAGTTTGGGCTTGAAGCCCGGTTGCAATGACAAGCAAAAGGAGTGAAATAAATGCTGAAATATTGATCCGGATCTTGCTGGAAACAGGAATAAATCGTGATATTAACATAGTGCATCCCCTGGATTATAATTAACGTGAATAGTAAAGGATGGGATTGCGGCCCATGCCTTAATTACGGAAAAATTAAATAATTCAGTTGAAGGTTACTGTTTATATGATAACAACAATTGCGATTAATTATTTCTGAACTTGAGCAGCAGGATAGAATTTTCAGCTCATGAGAGATGAAAATTTATATAAATAAATTAGTTATCAGTCAACAAAAAGCTGTTTATACTATAATTCAGAAGTTGTTCTTTTGTGACTTATTTAGATAAAACAACCAGGACACTTATCACTTTATACAGATAGTTACATTTGTTGGTATTATTAAATCAATTTGATTGCCGGGAGATAATATGCTCTATACTATTTAAGGCTAAATGTTGTAATCATAATCTTGATTGAATAATACACTATTTAACAATATAATAGGAACAAGCTATTTCAAAAACATGAGATTAAATCAACATAGGGGATTTACTTTGCCCTTTTTTATCAGATTAGAACCACACTATTACTCGCGGAAATTACTAAATGGATAACACATCATACAACTTAAATGTAATTAAAGGACTAGCATCCGGTCAGTCTTTCAAATTAAAGAATGGTATTACATATATTGGAAGAGATCCGAAAGATGACATTCAAATAAAAGATAAAACCCTTTCTCGTCGGCACGCCAGAATTATAAGAAAAAATAATATTTTTTTTATTGAGGATTTAGGGAGTCACAACGGTACCTGGATTGATGGCAACCGGCTAAAGCCTAATAAAGAAATTAAATTAAATGAAGGAGTGTCTTTCACGGTTGGGAATACCCTGCTCAGAATTGAAAGCCCTTCCTCCGGGGACAATATAAATCGTGAGAGGCAGATAAAAAGCGATACCTGGCAGGTGATCGATGATAGAAAAAACGTAAAAGATATTATAAAATATTTGGTTGCTAATAAGGAACTAATCAATGTGCAAATAAAAGGCGATGATGAGATTTTTAACTCCATGTTTATAAAATTAGATGATGAGAGTTTATTTTCGACATTCGCAGAGCATGCAAGTGTAATCATTGAAAAGCTTACACCCGGGAGAGGTAACAGACTGATTCAATCGGTGTCTGAGGTTGATGTAAATTTTTTATTAAAGAATCATATCTGGCAGTGTAATCTGGAATACGGGGGAATAAGCAGTATTAAGCCCCATCTTGGCTTTATCATGAAGCTTCCTGCATATATAGAGGTAAGAGAAAATCGTGATAATCCAAGATCTATGTATGAAATCATGGGATTTGTCAGTGTGGAATTTTCTGTAAAGGAAGGCCCGGAAAAAGATAAGGTCTATAATTTAGATGTTATTGACTGCTCTAAAAAAGGACTGGGATTATTGATATCTAAAAAGGACTCCGATCTGGCCAAGTTGTTAAAGAAAGAAGATCGGATAGCGGACATTACATTTTATAGTGAAGAGACGATGATCAGAGTAGATGGTACGGTAAGGCATATTTCCGAAATAAAAGAAGGACAAAATAAAGGATGCTACCTCCTAGGTCTTGAATCAAGCGCGATTATTAGCAGCTGTAAATCGGCCTGATAAAAATCTACGTCCCCATATCAACTTTCTAATTATATTTAGAAAATCTAATCTTCACTTTCTCTAAAATGACCTAATTTGTCTTCGCGGCATTCCTCTTTCATGAAAAGGTTTGTCAAGAAGGTCGCCGTGGCGACCCTTAGGTTTCCAGCCTGTCTCGCTTTCAGGTGGGTTTGACAGAAAAATCCAGTTTGTCATTCTCCGGCTTGACCGGGGAATCCATAGAAGTGATATATATGAATCAAGCATGACAATTTAGGCATCTTTAAGAAACCGATAAGCTGGAGGGTATAATAATTGAACACATAACTTTTTAAAATGTATTGAGAAAAATCATATCATAAATCAGCTCGGAACTGAGACTTCATAAACTTGACAAAAATCTACAGTCAAAATACTATGAAATTCCGTTTTCATTCACACACTTCATTAAATTTTATCAACTCAACTCCCGATTAAGGGAGGGTATATCAACCAATAATTCGGAGGCCCTATGATTAGATCAAAAATAAATATGCTAATTTTATTGTGCTGTTTTTTCATGTTTGCTGGACAGGCAACAGCACTGGCCCAGGACGCGACTCCGGCAAAAAAAGCCCCGCCAAAAGCCAATCCCTTCGCCTATAAACCGCCGGAACTCGAGTGCACACGATCTACGCTGATAGATGCTGCAAAAAGTTATATCGCTGCCCAGGAAGCCGGTGATCTTTCAAAGATGTCACTTGCTCCGGATGCGAAGTTCATGGAAAACATGAGTGCGACAACAAAGAACAAGATCCTCCTGAATACAGCATTACCTATAGCTCATCACCTCAGTATTTACGACACCGGGCGCTGCAAAACATTTACTGAAGTAATTGTTACCAAGGGAGGACACCCCTATGTTATCGGAACCCGACTTACAGTTGATAAAGGAAAAGTTACAGAGTATGACAGCCTGGTTACAGACAAGGACGACTGGCTGTTTAATGCAGATGTCTATCTTAAGTATTCAAAGGCTGAAAAATGGCCTGTTCTTCCCCTTGATGACCGGATCAGCCGACAGGACCTGATCGACGCGGGACACCAGTACTTTGATTTTGTATTCCTGGACAAAGGTATAAGGCCGCCCTGGGGCACTCCATGCGCCCGTCTTGAAGGAGGCATTTACACCAATGAAAAGAATGAAAACAGGGATACCTGCCAGATTCCGGGACCGCTTGGAGAAATGTATGTAAATGACCGGACATTTGTTGTTGACGAAGAGATGGGTGCCGTTAATGTATATTGCCGTTTTGGAGAATTTGACACTGGTATGCCTGATTCACATTTGTTCAGACTTGTAGACGGCAAATACCAAAATATTCACACCCTGAGCGTTAATTTAACAGGCGAAACTGTTGACCTGCCTGAATTCAAGCCGGAACCGGACTGCGTGTGTGACCGGAATATGCTGAAGGCGGCAACTTCCAGTTATATAGCAGCCCAGGAGGCAGGGGACCTCTCTAAGATGCCTCTTACGTCAAATGTGAAGTTCATTGAAAATATGAGTGAAACAACAAAGGAGAAAGGCCTCTGGAACACTCCCTTAAAAATCGCCTTTCACAGGAGTATTTACGATACCGTGCGCTGCAAGACCTTTACGGAAGTCATAGTAACCGAAGGTGAAGAAAAATATGTTCTCGGAACCCGTCTGGAAGTTGATAATGGGAGAATTAAGGAGATTGACAGCCTGGTAACCAGTAAAAAAGACTGGCTGTTCAACGCGGATAATTACCTGAAGTATTCCATGGCTGAAGACTGGCATCTTCTTCCGCCTGATGACCGAATCAGCAGGCAGGACCTGATCGACGCGGGCCACCAGTATTTTGATTATGTATTTATGGATAAAGGTATTCGTCCTCCCTTTGGAGGAGTGCCATGCGCGAGACTTGAAGGAGGCGCCTATACAAATCCTAACAATGAAGAAAAGGACACATGCTATATTCCCGCGCCGCTTGGAGAACTGCCTATTACTGACAGGAGTTTTGTTGTTGATGAAGAGATGGGAACCGTCAATGTATTCTGCCGTTTTGGCGGCGGTATGCCGGATGCCCATACTTTCAGGCTGGTAAATGGCAAATACAAATGGATTCATACTCTTAGTGTGAACCTGACCGATGGGGCATTAGCCGTTCCTGAAGATGCTCCTGGCGTACCGGACCAAAGATGATGCGCCTGATATAAGGGCTGTGGTAAATTCGGCACCCCAGCGAACACCGGGATCCAGATTGTCTTTAAAGCTGGTTTACAGCTTGAGGAACTGTGTCATAATGTCATTTGAAAAACGGCAGGACATGTTACCGGGCTGTAGGATCGGGTTTTACACCCAATGTTGTTGACTTAAGAAATTTTCTCTCCAGAAACCTCCCCTCCCCTGGTGGGAGGGGCTGGGGGAGGGG
>JBHPCX010000029.1:0-35619 GCA_042573485.1 Thermodesulfobacteriota bacterium
CAACAGAAATTTATGTTTATGGTCAGACACTTTCTCCCCCTCCCCCAGCCCCTCCTACCAGGGGAGGGGAGTTTTCTGGAGAGAAAATTTCTCAAGTCAACAACATTAGGTTTTACACCCAACCGGGTAGTTCCTTGATTAGTTACGAATCTAATTATTTTGTAAAAGGATAGTGCAGAATATATCGTTATTGGCAAACATGAATAGGTCGGGTATAAAACCCGACCTGTTCTTTACTAAAACCTTCATACAGTTCTTCGTCAGTAAGTACCATTGTGTCCTACTTATAATGCTCTGGACTTGCTTACAGTATATACTTTCATAATCTCCTCACTTGATAAAATGCTACATTATGACGTAACGAGAGGGTCAAGAAAATTTTATTATTTTTTTTAAAAAAAGTAAAATAATTGTATTGACACATTAATACAATTGTATTATTACCTTAATACAATTTATTTTTAATCATATTTCAGGGAATAGAAATGCGATTACACATCTCAACAAAAGCTGCTGTTCCGATTTACCAACAGATTATAACCCAGATAAAACACATGGTTGCGTCAGGGCGATTGCTTCCGGGTAGTGAAGTCCCTCCTATCCGTGCATTGGCCGAGCAACTTCTTATCAATCCTAATACAGTTGCCCGTGCCTACCGTGAATTGGAAACAGCAGGCATTCTTACATCACGTCAGGGATCAGGTACCCGTGTATCTGAGAAGGGATCGCCGCTGGGATACGCGGAGCGTTTAGGTGTTTTAACAAAGCTTGTCGAAGGATTGCTTGTTGAAGCAGATCAACTGGACTTTACTGTTGAGGACATTATTGAGATCATTCGAGAGCAGAACAAATTATTAGGTGTTTCTGAAAGGGGGAAAGATAAAAAT
Organism: Thermodesulfobacteriota bacterium; assembly: GCA_042573485.1. Taxonomy (GTDB): domain Bacteria; phylum Desulfobacterota; class DSM-4660; order Desulfatiglandales; family HGW-15; genus JAAZBV01. The sequence goes on from JBHPCX010000029.1 coordinate 888, forward strand.
GAATGATTCCAGTTTCGGATATAATAAACAGCCTGTCGAGATTCATGGCCTTTCAAAGAATTTCGGCAAAAAAACTGCACTGAACAACATAACCCTGAACACGTCAAGCGGAAGAGTATTAGGCCTGGTGGGTGAAAACGGGGCAGGCAAGACAACTCTCATAAAGCACGTAATGGGCCTGTTTAAGGCACAGGAAGGTACAGTCAGGGTATTCGGCATTGACCCTGTCCAGGATCCGGTTGGAGTGTTGAGCAGGATCGGTTACCTCTCCGAAGACCGGGACCTGCCCCACTGGATGAGAATAGATGAACTTATAAACTATACCAGGGCATTTTACCCGGACTGGGACGATACCTTTGCCGAGGAATTACGCGGGATATTTAACCTTGATCCTTCAGCAAGGATTAAGGAACTTTCACGCGGCCAGAAGGCTCAGGCAGCTCTTCTTATAGCCCTTGCCTACCGCCCCCCCCTGCTGCTGCTCGATGAACCATCTTCAGGTCTTGATCCTGTAGTACGGCGTGAAATCCTGTCAGCCATCATCCGTACCGTTGCTGATGAAGGAAGAACCGTTTTCTTTTCATCACACCTGCTTGAAGAGGTCGAGCGTGTTGCAGATGACGTGGCAATGATACACAGGGGTGAAATCACAATGTGCGATTCCCTTGAAAACATCAAGGCAAATCATCATACTATAACTTTACGGTTTTCTGAACCAATTGAGAAGGCACCTGAACTTCCGGGAGCTCTTTCAATCGAAGGAAAGGGTCATGAATGGACAGCACTCTGCAGCGGGAACCTGGATGAAATCTGCAAAAGAGCACGGGAAACCGGATGTGAAGTACTGCAGGAGGATTCTCCTACGCTCGAAGATATCTTTGTCGCACATATTGGAAATAACCGTACAGCATTAAAGGAGGTTGCATGATGCGTTCCAAGGTTATGAGCCTGTTATGGGAAAACTGGCGATGTACTCGCTGGATTTTTATACAGTCCTGTATTTTAGCTATCGCAGGAAGGATGTTATACCTGGTAGGATTTATTGATCTGGAAGCATCGGTTACTGCTTCAAAATTAGTCTGGTTTATCGGCTTTTCCTTATTATCGTTGTTTTTATTTATAGGTCACTGTGAAGGGCAGGACCTGAAACTCTCCTTTCCGGAACAGCTTTTTAGATATCCTGTGGATACCAGAACACTTGTTGCCGTATACATGATGTTCGGTATTACCGCTATTGCCGTACAAGCCCTTATATTCTTCGGTTTTGAGATGCTATTCTTTGACTCCGTCAATTTCAAATGGCCCTATCTTCTAATTTTTTTAAGTACCTATACCATTCTGCAAACCATATCATGGTCATCCTGGATTCCAGGCACAAAGTTTCATTTGTTATTAGCATTTCTTTTATGCTGCAGTCTGTGCTTTCCTATGTATGCCATTTTCAGTGACGGGATTATTTTCTCAACAGGTATCAATGCACTCTGCCTGATCATAATACTGATTTGCTGCGGAATCTCCTTTCTAAGTGTTTCAGCCCATCGGCATAACAGGTTGAATTCCACCTGGAAACAGGCAGGCAGGGTTTTCACAATCTTTCCCCAAAAACCCTCCAGGCCTTTTAAATCAGCACTTCAGGCCCAGACCTGGTTTGAATTGAGGCAGACCGGTCACCTCTTCCCTGTTGCTTTTCTTTTACTGATTATTATGGTTCTGATTATTGCCTTAGTCATATGCCTGGACAGGTGGATACGCTATGACGTTTTCCTGATAACTCAAATATCAAATTTAATTCCATTTATGGCACCCTTGACAATCGTTGCAGCCCTTATGGCCGGCCTTTTTGCCTTTGCCCTGTATGACCGGGAATATAACTCGGGGGTTTCCAGTTTCTGGATGAGACGCCCATTAACTACCCGGTCAATTGCTGTGGCCCGGTTTAAAGCCATAATGATAAGCATGACCTGTGTACTTGTCATGCTAATAGTTATTTCCCTGTTTCTGATTTTATATGACTGGATTAACGGAAACCTGGATATCAATAAAGCTACACCCGTGAAATGGGCATTAAAGTGCGATTCGACCCTCGAAACAATCACATTTACTATCCTGGGTCTTTACGCCTTCATACTTTTCTACTGGACAATGCTCTGTATTCCAATGGAATTGTTAACGGGAGCGGGACTTGCTGCCTGCATTATCTGGATTACAAGTTTGCTTTTTGGCGACACTGCAGCTAAATATATGGCGAATCTTATGTTTGCGGCAGTTCCTGTCTGGGTGATTATCGCGTTTTATAGGGCAAAACGGCGTAAACTCATTTCAACAACAATGATTCTTATTTCGGTCTTTATGTTCCCTTTAACCATAGCTGCTTTATGGGCCTATCCATGGTTTTTTACCACAACCGGTTTGCCTGAAGGATTACCGGATCTGAATCATTCACAGATTATATATATAATTATCGGGGCCATGCTGCCTTTTATGCCGATAGTTGCCACACCAATTATAATTGATAAATTACGGCATCGTTGATCAGTATCCATCCGTAAATGACATATACTTCCCGCTGATACCGCCGGCAACCTGTAGAGACGGGTTTAAAACCCAATACTGTTGAATTAAACTCCAAAACATACTCCTCTCCCTTGATGGGAGAGGTTGGGTGAGGGTGAAAAATTGAGGCAATAGGGATTTGATCTATAATTAATTGTTTTTCCCCCTCCCCTTACCCCTCCCACCAGGGGAGGGAAATTTTTCGTAAGAAGATATTCTTAAGTCACCAACATTGGACTTCAAACCCGTCTCTACGTTCTTCATAATCTCCTCATCAAATCAAAATTTACATTTTAACGTAACGTAAGGGCCAAGGAAAATTTATTATGTTTTCCCCTGGTTCCCACGGAGACCGTGGGAACCAGGGGAAAAGGGTCAAAGAAAGATTTAATTTTTTCATATTGAAATTGTGTTGACATTTATTCACGGGAAAAATATATATAGGCACCTATATATTAGCTGCCTATATATCAGGCACCTTTATTTATTAAGGAGAGGGACCATGGATAAATTAAACAGGGAGTTTTTCGAGGATTACAAAAAGCTCTTTCCGGGCATGGATCTGGAAATGATCAGCACCTTTGCCAGAATAATGTTAACACTCCACCATCTTCCAATCCTGGCGGAAAGTTATTTTCAGAAAATGGGTCTTACGAAAAGCCGTTTTATTGTTTTAATCCAGCTCTATAGAGTAGGAAATGAAGGGATGTCTATTGGTGATATCCGCAATTTTCATAAAGTACGCTCAGCCACAATGACCGGGATTATTGACACGCTTGAAAAGGAAGGCCAAATAGAGCGCATATCCGATCCTGCGGACAGGCGCAAGGTGATTGTACGGATAACCGAACCGGGTCGAGAACTAATAGAAGATTTTCTACCTAAACATCAAGGGTATATCAATCAAATGCTTTCCAAACTTACTGAAAAGGAACGCCAGAGTTTATTAAACCTGCTGCAAAAACTATATCAGGGTATTAATTCAACTGTTGAAACAATTCACCCGATAGTGAAAGGTAAAAAATGACAGCCCTGTTAAGATGGAAAAAAATACTTATAGGACAATTTATTCTTTTGATTCTATTATCTGCCTCATGCGCGGTCTATAAACCTATAACCAGTATAAAACCGACAGAATCGCTGCCGGATTCTTTTTCAGAAGGCCCTGCTCTTCCTCCAATAGACTGCTGGTGGGAGCAATTTGAAAATTCAGAGCTGGAACAATTTATAGATGAAGCTCTTTCCGGAAATCTGACTCTTAAAATGGCCTGGTCCCGGCTGGACCAGGCAAGACAGCTGGCCAAAATAGCAGGCGCGGGTTCCTACCCCGGTCTTGATTCAGGATTCAGCACTCAACAAAGTGATTTCAGGGGCAGCCTGCCGCCTGGTTCGGTCAAAAGAATCCGTGACTTCTCAGTGACCATGACATTAAGCTACCAGGTGGATTTATGGAAGAAAATCAAGAACAGCCGTCTTTCTGCTGTTCTTGATTTTGAAGCAGGCCGTGAAGACCTTGAAGCAACTGCCCTTGCCATTACTTCTGGTGTTGCGGAATTATGGGCATCACTGGCGGAACAGGATGCTTACTTACAACTTCTGGAGGAACAGCTGGAAGTCGCTGAGAGCTACCTAGAACTTGTAGAAGCACGTTTTGGCCGCGGCCTTTCATCTGCAGTGGATGTTTATCAGCAGAGACTGCATGTCGAAAATATAAAAGAACAGTTTCCGGTCACAAGGATGCAGCAGAAACTTTTGAAAAACCAGCTGGCTCTCCTGCTGGGAAAACAGCCCACTGCAGATATTTACCTGGCCGGTAGTGAATTACCGATGATAAAGGGTCTTCCTCCCATGGGAATTCCTGCTGAAATACTGCGTGATCGCCCGGACGTCCGTGCCGCTGAGCTGCGTCTATTTGCCGCAGACCACCGGGTAGCGACAGCTGTTGCTGACCGTTTTCCTTCAATCAGTTTCAGCGTGACTGGCGGCAGCCAGGCGGGGACGGTATCAAACCTGTTTGAACAATGGTTTACCAACCTGGCAGGAAACATCATGGCACCACTGTTCGATGCCGGCCGGAGAAAAGCTGAGGTAAAACGGAACCAGGCAGTTGTTCGGGAACGCTTCTACCAGTGGGAAGCCGTCCTTCTTAATGCCTTTTCCGAGGTTGAGGACGCGCTGGCCGGGGAAGAGGGACTTTCCGAAACCTATTCTTCGACAATAAAACAGGTTGAGCTGGCCCGGCGAACGCTTGATCGATCAAGGGCTCTTTATGTCAACGGTCTTACTGATTACCTGACCGTTCTTACAAGCCTGCAATCACTGCAAAACCTTCAACGGGTTGAGATAAATACGAGAAAATCATTATTAAGCAACCGGATAAAACTCCATAGCGCCCTGGGCGGCTCCTGGACCGGAACACTTATTGAACCCCAGAACAATCTTAATACCAGCGATTGATGCGGAGGATATAATCAATGAAATCGCCCCTTTTCCGAAGAATACTTTTTATAACAATACTCGCTTTTGGTATATTGACGACTGCATATATGATGACCCACAGGATCACTTCTGAACGCACTTCTGTGGAGGAAGCGATAACTCCAGTAACTGTTGATGTATTGAATCGTTCAACAAAACAGGTAAAAATTGAAGCTACCGGTACTGTGATACCGGCCCGGCAGGTCAGGATGCTTCCTGAGGTTGCGGGACGCGTTATTGAAATGAACGATAAATTGATACCCGGGGGTTATCTGCCCGAAAACGCAATGCTGGTTCGTATTGATTCCCGGGACTATGAGGCTCAGTATGCTGCGAGAAAAGACCAGGTGGTCCAGGCGGAGCTGAGATTAAAGCAGGAACAGGCACGCCAGGCAATTGCCCGTGAGGAATGGGAGCTGCTGGGAAGCAGTATTCCGACCGACAAGGCTAATCAGGAACTGGCTTTGCGTATCCCCCAGATCAAAAGTGCCGAAGCTGCCCTGGCAGCAGCTCAAAGTTCTCTTTCCAAGGCTGAACTGGACCTTGAACGTTGCACTGTTCGGGCACCTTTCAACTCCTTGATACTGCGTGAAAATATTGATCCCGGCCAGGTTATCAGTCCCCAGGTTGAAATTGCCTTACTGGCAGGTACTGATCAATACTGGGTTCAGGTTTCCGTTCCCATGGAGTACCTTCCATGGATAGAAATTCCAAAAGAAGATGAAAAAGGCTCGCCTGTGGATATTGTACAAAAAACGGGTGGAAAAAATATTATTAGGGAAGGACACGTTATTCGTCTCCTGGGAGATCTCGATCCAAAGGGCCGGCTGGCGAGGTTGTTGATTTCAATTGATGACCCGCTCAACCTTAAAAATAACAAAGATCAGCTGCCTTTGCTTTTAGGATCATATGTAACAGTAGATATCGCGGGTAAAACAATGAGAGATATTATGGTAATTCCCCGTGATGCTATTCGAAGCCTGGACGGAGAGACTGAACCCAAACACCATGATTACAAAGGTATCTGGATTATGGACAGGGACCACCGGCTGCAAATCGAGCCGGTAGAGGTGGTCTGGCGTGAAAAGGACTCGATGCTGGTAAAAACAGAAATAAGGGATGGTGTAAGGCTTGTAACCAGTGACATTCCAACTCCGCTCCAGGGAATGAAACTGACGATCAATGGAAATTTGAATGCAACTGTAAACACACAGGCGGCTGGAGAATAGCTGATGGATCAGAAACCGATTAAAATGACAGGGCCCATCGCGTGGATGGCTAAAAATCATGTCACTGCCAACCTTCTGATGATCGTTTTTATCTTCGGCGGTCTGTTGATGACAAACAGGATAAACCAGGAGGTTTTTCCCGACCTGCAGCTTGATTACATCTTTGTCACTGTGCCATATCCCGGCGCCAGCCCTGATGAAGTTGAAGAAGGTATTGTTCTGGCAATTGAAGAGGAACTCAGGGGACTGGATGTAGCTAAGGAAGTGAGTTCCACCTGCCGTGAGAATATGGGACAGGTAGCGGTTGAACTTCAACTCGGATCTGATCCGAATAAGGCTTTATCGGATGTAAAAAACGCAGTTGACCGTATCAGGACTTTTCCCCAGGAGATGGAACGATACACCGTGAACCTGGTTGAAAACCGCCGCCATGTGATTTCCATCATGGTTCATGGTGACCAGTCTGAAACTGCCCTTTACAATCTCGCGGAGAAGATCAGGGAGGATCTGTTGAAGAGGGAAAACATAACACAGATTGATCTCAGCGGAATCAGGCGGCCTGAAATAGCGGTTGAAATATCCCAGGAACAACTGAGACGATACAACCTGACCCTCGAACAGGTAGCGGCACGGGTCCGTGCGGCAGCTCTGGATCTGCCCGGAGGAAGAGTCAAGACTTCAGGCGGTGAAGTTCTTGTCCGTACGACTGAGCGACGCTATCTCGGTAGTGAATATGAAGAACTACCCATAATCGCCGAAAACGATGGGACAATAATTACACTCGGTGAAATCGCCAATGTACGGGATGATTTTGAAGAATCCGATGTCGAAGCTATGTATAATGGAGAGCGGGCTGTTCGAATCGATGTCTACCGTGTAGGAGATGAAACACCTACCGATGTCTCCAGCGCCGTAAAAGCCTATATTGACGAAGCAAATGATGCGCTTCCGCCAACGGTTCAACTATCAATATGGGAAGACAGATCCGAGCTGCTGGAGTCACGGATCAACCTACTTGTAACAAACGCGCTGCTGGGTCTGATACTGGTAATAATCCTGTTGGGATTATCTCTCGACCTGCGCCTTGCCTTCTGGGTCACCCTCGGAATCCCTATTTCCATTCTTGGGGCCCTGTTTTTCTTTCCAATAACGGATCTTTCGATAAATATGGTTTCGCTTTTTGCTATTATTATTACTATCGGTATTGTAGTAGATGATGCTGTAATAATTGGCGAAAATATACACTATCACAGATCAAAGCAATCCACATACCTTGAAGCTTCCATTGCAGGTGCCCGCGAGATGGCCCTGCCTGTAACTTTTTCTATTTTAACCAACCTGCTGGCCTTTATTCCTATGTTTTTCGTTCCCGGAATTACTGGAAAGATATTCAAGGTTATCCCTCTTGCAGTAATTATGATCTTTATGATCTCGCTGGTTGAAGCCCTGTTTATACTCCCCGCCCATCTATCCAGAAAGTCAAAGAGAGATGAGGCAGGAATAATCCACTGGGCCAACAAGCGCCGCGAATGGTTCGGAAATATGATCCTCTGGATCAGGGACCATCCATTTAAAAAATTATTAACCATGGCCCTGGAGTACCGCTACATCTCTCTGGCAATAGCAGTGACACTCCTGCTTTTAAGCATAGGTGTTGTAGGCAGCGGAAGATTGGATTTTTCTTTCATGCCAAGAATCGAGGCTGAACGGGTCACGGCCATAGTTGAAATGCCCTTCGGGACACCCATTGACAAAACCAGGCAGATCCAGGCCCGTTTACTGAAAACAGCTGAGGAAGTCATAGATGAAAACGGGGGTGAAGACATAATCCTCGGGATATACGCTCTTGTAGGTTCATCTCCTCAAGGTGAAGGGATGATCGAGGTGGGTACCGGAATGACCGGGGCTCATCTGACCAGTGTATCTGTCAGTCTTGTGCCCATTGATGAACGTGCTATCAGTGCTGAAGAATTCGCCAACCAGTGGAAGAAAAAATTAGGACGGATACCCTCTGTTGAATCGCTTCTTTTCGGTTTTACTACAGGGCCTTCCTCCAACCAGCCTATCAATCTGATGATCTCACATCCAAAGTCGGATATTCTTGAGCGTGCGGCCACGGACCTGGCGAAAGTACTTGAGGGTTATTCAGGTGTTCGCGATGTAAATGACGGCTACTCCAGCGGAAAAGTCCAGCTGGATTTCACTATCAAACCCGAGGCACAGAGCCTGGGTGTAAATGCGGCAGGGCTGGCCCGCCAGGTACGGAGCGCTTTTTATGGAGCAGAGGCCATCCGGGTACAGAGGGGAAGAGATGAGGTCAAGGTCCTGGTACGTCTGGCTGAAGAAGAGAGACAGAGCCGCTATAATATAGAGGAATTGATAATCCGGACACCCTCTGGCTCAGAAATACCGATCCGGGAGGCGGCTGATGTAACCCATGGCAGATCCTACACGGAGATTCTTCGCTCAGACGGGCGAAGGGTATTGAATATCACCGCGGACGTGGAATCAGGTGTTGCCAACGCTTCAAAGGTTGTAAGCAGCATTGAGGAGAATGACCTTCCAGGTCTGTTCAAGAAGTACCCCGGTCTCAAGATGGAACTTGACGGAGAGCAGCAGGACCAGAATGAAGCCATGTCCGCGCTCGGTTTCGGTTTTCTTATGGCCCTTTTCGGCATCTATGCTCTGCTGGCTATTCCCTTTAAAAACTATATGCAGCCATTTATCATTATGATTTCAATTCCCTTTGGAATTATAGGTGCTGTAATAGGGCACATGATAATGGGATATGAACTGTCGATTATATCCATGTTTGGAATAATTGCACTGGCAGGTGTTGTAGTAAATGATTCGCTCATTCTTGTAAATACTGCCAACCGCAATTACTGGGGAGGTATGTCCATTTATGAATCAATTTTCAATGCTTCCATCAGAAGATTCCGGCCAATTATACTTACATCACTGACAACTTTTCTGGGGCTGGCGCCCATGATATTTGAGACTTCTCTCCAGGCAAGATTTCTGATTCCAATGGCTATCAGCCTGGGGTTCGGCATTCTCTTTGCCACCGGCATAGCACTGGTTCTGGTGCCCTGTCTCTATCTGACCCTTGTGGACATCAGAAATCTGCTTGGTATAAAAGAGAGTGAGGTTATTGAATGACCAATTAGTGATTGGAAGACTACCGTTTCATCAATACAGGCTGGATACCTTTACACCGAGCGCAGCCAGGAAACCTGCAAGGGTTGAGAGTCCTACTATTGTACCGCCTCCCTGTTCAAATGCCTCCGGGAGCATTGTATCGGCAATCATGGTAAGCATTGCCCCGGCTGCAAGCCCTTCAATACCGGCAATAACATATCCTAACAGTCCAACCGGGTGTGGTGGGAATATCAAGGCTCCGCATAAGGCTCCAACTCCCGTCATCAGGCAGAGGGACATCCACATCCAGAAGATCTTGCCGAATTTTGACCCTTGCCGTTTCATTGTAACCGCGCTGGACATGGCTTCCGGGAGGTTAGCAAGAAAGACACCAACAACAAAAGCGATACTCATTGGTGCGTCTGAAGAGTATGCAATGACAACAAGCATGCCGATTATAAGAGATTCCGGGATTGCGTCAAGTGCGATACCAAGCCAGATCGCGAGTGCCGCACCTCCTCCGGAATGTTCTTCAATTTCCTGTTCAACTTCCTCTTCACTCAAGGAGATATCAAGTTGATCAAGCTTGCTTTGAGCGCTTTCTTCCCACTCTTTTGATTTAGAGACGAGTGTGCTGTCTTTTTCACCCATGTCATGCAGTCTCGTCATTACCATGGTACTGCTCAAATCCTTGAGATCCGATGACTGCCGCATAAGATGCTCAAACTCGCTCTTGTGAATTGTGAATATGTTAACATCGGTTAAAGCCTTAATCGTCGCTGTCCTGGGCTGATCCGAGATAAGGGCAATCTCACCAAATGTGTCGCCGTCGCTTAGTTCCGCAATGGATGTTTTATCCGACCCACTCTCCCTGATAACCCGCACAACCCCATCAATAATAAAGTATAGCTCTGAAGCAGGATCATTCTGTCTGAAAATTATATCACCGGCCCTGTATTTCTGTGTTTTTACATGGGGAACGAGGTTGACCACTTCCTCAGCCGGAAGGACCTGTAATATTTTGACCCTGCTGAGGGCCCTGATTAACTTTTTGGCCCTTATCCGTTTACTCTTTAATATATGCTTTTTAATGAGTGCGGCCTTACGAAGGAAGGCACCGCGATTGTTGAGGATCTGATTGAGTAACACAAACAGGAGACCGCCAATGATTGCCCCTGTCATTGTCGCCAGGATTATCCGTAAATCATCTCCTTCATGTGATCTATGAAGAGAATGGGCAAAAAGTTCTATGGTAAGTGCAAATAGAAGAGCTCCGCCGCCAAAGGCCATGAGTGCTGATGTGATTTTTCTTTGAGGGCTTAACCAGAGACCTATAACTGCGCCAATAGGTAATGAAACAGCACTAATACAACCCCACATTAATGCGATTAGTGGTATTTCCACGATCTACTCCTTTTTATTGAGCACATTTATATCTCTGGTTGCGCCTAAATCATATCAATGCCGTCCTCGAATGTGTGGTTTCTGTATGTCACACCATTAAGAAATCTGGGCTCTGCCTGTGGAGTATATCCCATGCCATCAGGACTGTCAGCGTTATAGAGGTTTGAGAAGGCCCAGTCACAAAAGAGAACTGATTCAATGCTGGCACCATGCAACCCACTGGGCTTTATGCCTGGAATAAATCCCGTCTTGATAAGTTCTTCTTTATATTCTTTGTTTTTTCGGCCATATAAAAGCATCCTCCCCTATATATGGTTCATCATAAAAAGAGCTGCCGAGTACTATTAAAACCTGATAATAAGGCATTATATTTTATTCACAGCTTGTGATCTCTTATGTTAAATAAAATATAGATATACGAGAAAGAATTTTGAGTGTCAACCAGGCATTGATATGTATATATTTATTTCATCAGGCCTGATACCCTGATTCGAAATATCGAAGTGCTAATTGACTTTCCTTTTCGAAATGATAACAATATATCTTTTATTAACAATTTGCGGCCTGGGAAATACTATGAAAACAATAAACCTTGATGATATTAAAAAAGAAAAAATGGCAATGGAAGGGGCTGAAAAGGTATTTAAACAGGTCCCAATATCAGCAAAAGACGGTTCGCCATCGTTCTGCTTCCGTGTATTTACAATTGAGCCCGGGGGACATACCCCTTATCATACTCATGACTTTGAACATTTGAATTATGTCATAAACGGCCGGGGATTTCTTGTGGATGAACAGGGTTTTGAGCATGAAATAAAGGCTGGAGAATTTGCATTAATTCTTCCTGATGAAAAGCACCAGTTCAGAAACAGTTCAGACACTGATCCGTTTGTCATAATCTGTGCCGTTCCGAATGAATACGAGTAGGATCACGAATGAAAAGAAAATTCCCCAACCTGTTCTCCCCAATAAAAGTGGGCAATATAACTTTGAAAAACCGGATCATCTCCGCTCCCATGACATTCCCTATACTTACGTCTGACGGATGTCTCACTCCTGAAGCGATCGCCTTTTATGAACTGCGCGCAAAGGGCGGGGCAGCAGTCGTGACTGTTAGTGAACTTATTGTACACACCACAACCGGTAAATATTACCCTGTCCAGGTACTCATAGATGCTCCTAATTCAAAGGATAGCCTGGCAATGGCGGCCAGGGCGGTTAAAAGGCACGGTTCAATTGCCAGCATGGAATTATCCCATGGAGGGAAACATTCCCTGACAAATCCGCAAAATCCCGTAAGTTACGGCCCAAGCGATGAATTTTCAGACGGGATTCAGACAGCACGTGAAATGCCCGTAGAAATCATACATAAAATTATCGAGGCATATGGAAAAGCCGCGTCTTTATGCAAGGACGCGGGTTTTGAGATGCTTCTAATACACGCAGGGCATGGCTGGCTGCTGCAGCAGTTTTTATCTCCTGCCAGTAATAAAAGAAATGACGAATATGGAGGAAGCTTTGAAAACAGGGCCCGCCTGGCCCTGGATGTAATCGACAGGATTCGGTCTTCAGTCGGACCGGGATTTCCCCTTGAGCTTAGAATGAGCGCAGAGGAATACCTTGATGACGGTTATTCATTTGATGACGCGATAAAATTCGCAAAACTGTTAGAAAACAAAATTGACCTTCTCCAGGTATCCACAGGAGCCCATGAAGGGAGTTTTGACAGGACCCACCCTTCAGCATTTATGGATCGAGGTGTAAATGTTCATTATGCTGAAGAAATAAAAAAACATGTCGGCATTCCTGTTTCTACCATTGGTGCCCTAAATGAGCCTGAAATGATGGAACAAATCATAACTTCAGGTAAGGCAGACGCCGTAGTAATGGCCAGGGCCCTGCTGGCAGATCCTTTTTTACCGAAAAAAGCTTTTACGGGTAAAGACGACGAAATAGTCCGCTGTTACCGATGTTATGCCTGCATGGCAGAAAGGATGACAACGGGCTTACGTATCTGTGCCCTGAATCCTGTTATTGGCAGTGAATATGAAGCAAATTTTATTCAACCTGCGATCAAACCGAAAAGTGTTCTCGTGGCAGGTGGAGGCCCGGGAGGGATGCAGGCGGCTATAACAGCTGCTGAAAGAGGCCATAATGTAATACTCTGCGAGAAGAGCGGAGAACTTGGAGGAGCACTAAAAGCGGTAAAGGGTATTCCATTTAAGGAGGATCTATACAGGTTCATTGCTACAAAAGCCGTTATCATGGAAAAAGCAGGAGTTGATGTACGGGTAAATACAGAAGTAACACCCGCACTTGTTGAGAGCATCAACCCTGATGCACTGATTATTGCTGTGGGAGCCGGACCTGTCATTCCTCCCCTTACGGGTATTGATAATCCTGTTTTGATTATAGCGAATGACCTGCCGGACAAATATGATAAGGTCGGTCAAAAAGTCGTAATACTTGGTGGGGGTCTGGTTGGGTGTGAAACGGCCCTTCACCTGGCTTTTGAAGGCAAAGAGGTAACCGTTATAGAAATGCTGGATAAAGTCTGCCCTGACGCGAATCCGAGATACAGACCTTTACTCCTTGATCAGCTTGAAAAGCATGTTTCCTGCCGTACTAACTTGAAGGGAGTTCAAATTACAGAGGAAGAACTCCTGTGCTCTGATAAGGATGGGAATGAAACACTATTTAACGCAGATACAATCATATGCGCTGTTGGCCAAAAATCTCTCCGCAGTGAAGTGGAAAGACTTCGTGACTGTGTATCGGAAGTCATTATAATCGGTGACTGTGTAAAACCGGGCCATGTAACTGAAGCAGTGTTCCAGGGATACTGGGCAGGAATTGATATAGGCTAATGAAGCTTTAAGTCCATCGACCTTGAGCTCAGGGCCGAAAGGCTATCAGCAATCAGCTTTACCTGTAATAATTTTCCATTAATGAAAGCTAATTGCTCCTATGACACTTTATACCGCTTGAAGTTACATTTTCGTTCAATCCTAATTTTCCCCAAGGTGGCATATAATCCGCCGTTTTTAGCTATGGCGGGACAAGAATGCCACCCTGCGAAAAACGTATAAAACCTAGAGTGGGGTTTTACACCCAATGTTGTTGACTTAAGAAATTTGACCTATAAAACCTCCCCTCCCCTGGTGGGAGGGGTTGGGGGAGGGGGATAACTAGATGAAAACCCTCAAAAAAACAGCCAAAACACTACGAAAAAATTCTACGGATGCAGAAAGAAAGCTCTGGTACAGCCTGAGAGCAAGACAGATCAATGGATTCAAATTCAAAAGGCAACAACCTTTAGGTAATTATATAGTAGATTTTGTGTGCTTCGAGAAGAGGCTGATAATAGAACTGGATGGAGGTCAGCATGCAGTTAACAGAAAGAAGGATATTGAAAGAGATAACTGGCTGAAAACAGAAGAATATCAAGTTTTAAGGTTCTGGAATAATGATGTGCCTGGAAACCATGAGGGTGTTCTTTCTGTAATAGCAAAGCATTTGAAACCCCCCTCTCCTTAATCCTCTCCCCCAAGGGGAGAGGAAATAGTAAAGAAATATCACCAGTGGCAAGGGAGAGGAGCTTTAGCAGAGGCTTAAGTCAACAACATTGGGTTCTTGTCCCGCCGAAGCCTTGTGCGCCCGTCCTCCGCAGTAGCTTCTTGCTACGGAGGGTGGAAAGGAGGATTACACCCCACCGATTTTTTGTGCTTCGAGTTCAGCGGTTTCATTTTCATCCATAAACGCTAGTTTTTGGATGAAACTACCGAATACTCTGTATCTCCTCAGACATGCCCTGCTCATAGGAACTCCATCCGGAATTAATTCCAAATGGTGCCTTATGAAATACAGCTTCTATACGCCGTATAAGTCCATTTTCAACCTTAAAGAGTTCCGCGAGCTGCCATGTAAAATTAATACTGTGATGATCAAAAAAGCCAAAGGCAAAGACAATCCCACGTTCTCTGTCAACGGCTACAAATCGGCGGTCACGTACCCGCGTTATAAAACCCATAGTCCCTGACTCAAACTGTTCCTTACAGCCCCAATTAGCTGAATACATTGTTGCTGTTTTCGGATCAGGCATTTCCTGTCCTTCCCGCAGAGGGACATTAGTTGACGGCATCCCGTTTTCAATACGGTGACAGTCGTCCGTAAAGGGGTAATAGCCTTTGCCGTGATCATTTCTCTGCAATCCCTCAAAGTAATAGTTAGCGGCTACAACAAGTTCTTCCCTTTGCATTCTTTCTGATTCAGGAATGGTTTCCATAAATATTTTATGGGGCGCGCCTAATTTTTCAACGCTTTCACCTGTTGGAGGAAAACCTCCTGGACTGCCTCCCCCTCCACCAGAAAGGCTTTGCTCAGGACGTATCACAAGCTGTTCTGCTTCGGAGATTTTTCCATTATCATCAATTTTCAGGCGAAGCGCTATAGCCGGCAGGGTTGCCCTGCCCGGTTTTGCTCCTGAAGCAGATCCGCCACCTTCCTTTACGGTCCCTATAAAGGCCACCTGACGAGTTTCTACATCGGGGACATAAAATTTATACTTCCCCCTCCCAGACATACTGTACCATAAACCTTCGCCACCAAGGGGAAGCCTTATCCCATTTTCAGTGAATTTGCAGTCCCTTGTAAAAAGATCAAGACTGGGATTATTGTTCATCATTGCGTCAAGATATTTATCAACATAACCTTCCAGACAGGCCCTGTCACAGGCTGTTTTAGCCGAACTCTGCGCAAAGCCACCCATTGCTATTAACAATATTACAGCAATAACAAAAAATCTCCGCATATTACTCCTCCTTTATTGTTTAATATTCTTTTATTTATCTCCACTCATCAACTGAAGCACTCGACATATAACCAAAATCCGTTGCCTGCCAGAATAGATTTGTTCCTCCACCTATATTTATTATGTTAATCCTGGAAGGGTTTGAAAATTGGGGAATATAATCATCCTCGGGCAGCTTCATCCATGACGCGATAGGTTCCTGTCCCATTTCCCCCATTGGATGCACAAAATTCTGTACGGCATAGAAGTCATCCAGCCAGTCTTCAACTTTTACCTTGGTATTCTTGTGAATCCAGTCAATAAGCTGCTCCTTGGAATCAAAGCCTTCGCTGTCTTTTAACAGGTGCGTAATATTTGGATCCAGAAGAAGCGTTGTCGAGGAAAAGGGACTCACGAATTTCAGCCAGAATGGAATCTGCGGATGAAAGGCCTTTTCAAAACTCTGATCCGGATGAGTTATTCCCCAGCCTAAAAATACACTGACCGTGCTTTCCTCAGGTTTAAAACCCTTTTGTACGTGAAGAGGTTTCCACCCTTCCGGTAATTCCTCCTCGGTTTCAGCAAAGCATAGATTATTGTAATTCAAGTTATTGCCCTGGCTGCCCATGTAGGTCTCACCGGCTTTGCCAGAAGCACTCAGGTTTATGGATAAAATAGTCCATGCCCTCCCTATTACCGCATTAGCATGGTTAAATGGGCCCATAGCTCCAATACCTGAATTCATGTTGATTTCCTTACGTATAGGTCCATTTACAACTACCATGGTTGCAAAGGATGTCGTAGAGGTGGAAATGGACGTTACACCGGCTGATGCAATGGCCAGGATTACGGGAAAATGTTCAGGTTTTGCTCCTGCCATTACAGCATTGACCGCAACTTTCTCTACCGTATAACTCCACAACTCATGGGGAGAAGATGGCTGCATTCTGCCCACTATTTCATCTGCTTCATGGCTTGTCCCCTCAAGCATCGCCGCAACTCTGGCCTTTGTGGGAAGTACAATAGGAAGTCCGTCAGTCCATCCATTTTCCAGAAAGAGACGGTGCAGATTTTCCTCGGTATCCGGTTCAACCATTCGAGGAGTAGGTCTTTCAATTGACCCTGTTTTCATGTCCTCACTGCTCAGGGGAACAGTAATGGCATCAATTATTTCCTTAAGAACAGGTTTCCCTGTAATGGGATCATTCCCCTCCAGGTATTTACGGCACATCTCTGCTGTTGTACCTGTTATAGGATGTGGAACAAAGGTAAAACGATGATTGGGCATACCCTTTTTGTAGGAATATGTTTTTACAAGATTTTCAAATTTTATAGTAACAATCGGGGCGGTGGGAACACCAAGTTTTTCAACTGTCCATGTATGGCCGGCGACCGACGGCGCGCAGGTACTTCAATGCCCTACTCCCATTATCATACCGTGGCCCTTTTCCTTTACCTCGGCCCACAGCTTTGGATCATCATTAAAGTAGGTCCCGATCTTATCCCGTAAAACCCATTTTGTATCAGGATATCGTTCCTGCAAAATATTCTGCAATTCTACCAGAAACTGATGAGTGCCCGAAAACCCTATATCAACAATGTATATTGTCTTACCTTTCAGATCACTGATCCTTGGGGCCATTGGGACCCGTTTTATGGCAGGCGGCTGGCCCAGTGGATTGTAAACCGTTATCCTGGTTTCCTTTGCCAGGGAAACATTTGTGAAGGAAAACACCATAGATAAAAGAGATATTATCAATATCCCCACATTTATTTTCTTTTTCAAAAGACTCCCTCCTTTCCTAACTTTAACATCATTGATTAATTCTCTAATGAAATTTCATATTAATGATATGTAATATAGAAAATTTATCTATATGTGTCGAGAAAAATAAAGAAAGGCGCGAGGCTCATCCGCCGTCGCCGGATGGCTATGGCGGAACAGGTAGCTAAGGGCACAAGGTTGTTGATTTAACATTGCTTTTCCCTGCGCCTTGCGCCTTTAGCCCTGCGCCACTAATAAAAAAAGAAACAGGAAGCCAACCTACTATTTTACTCCCCGCTAAATAACTTAATAAATCTTACAACTTATTCCCAGCCGTTGGTAATTCCATGATCAGCCATGTAACCGATTGCTTCTATCTCGTAAAATTTTCCGTTCCTGATTTTAAAAACATGGGCAGCAGGCAGATCAAAGGCCCCGTAATCATTTTTTCTTTCGGTCACCCCCGGTACGCCTTTAATTTTCATTACCTTGGGTTCGCCGTCATGACGGAATATTGAAAAAGCAAATGCCAGGCCCTTTTCTTCATCAATTGCAAGAATTCGCCGGTCCGTAATGTCAGTGATATATGACCATATACCCGTATCCGTCTGCTCTCCGCATTTCATCTTATTGAACACGGTTAATTCCCCATCATCATCTCCAGCTTTCTTGCCTACGCTCGTACCGCCATTTTCCCTGCGTTGGCATTCATCAGCAAAGGGAGCAACATCACCTTTATTTTGAAGAATAGATTCATAATAGGAATTAGTTATTGCTATCATCCTTTCACGGGAGATACGCTCCAGTTTAGGCTGCCGTTCCAGTAAGGTAGTACGGACTTTTGACATATTGGGATGTAATGGACTTCCATCGCCATGTACAATAAGGTGGTCAATCTCTTTGATTTTATGGTCAACGACTTTAAGCCGGATAGCGGCGATGGTAGGTTGTTTATTTACATCTATTACGCCCATAAAGGCGGTTTCACCTGAAACAGGGTCAGCAACTATTATTTTAAAATCAGTCGGACCTCCGGTCGCTGTTTTCCACAGGCCTTCACCTATGGGAGTTTTCTTAGTGTTCTCCACAAGCTTCACATCTTCAGCAAGAGGGACACCGGTGGGATCGTTCTTTGCCAATCCTGCCAGGTACTGGTCCATCTTTTCTACAAGGCATTTTCTGGTACAGCTCCAGCCGTCAGAAGCCTGGTAGGGTAAGCGGTCGGATTCTCCGTATGGAGGTACCTGGATTGTAGCCATTATTTCCATCTCGTAAATTTTTCCGTTTCTTATCTTGGATATATGAGCTGCTCCCACATTAAACTGACCCCATTCATTTGGACTTTCAGTAATGCCGTCAACGTTTTTAATTGGTAGAGGATTCGGTTCACCATCATGATTAAACATGCTGAAGATCATGACAAGCCCCATTTCCTCATCCACTGCCACCAGGCGTCTTTGATTTATATCAGAAATGTATCTCATAATTCCGGTACTCAGCTGTTCTCCGCATTTCATGCGCCCAAAGGCAGCCATTGGCCCAAAATCAGACTCCCCGTCCTCTGGAAGAGGCTCCGGATTATTTGCCGCTACCATACCTCCTTCATGACGCCGGCATTCATCAGCAAAAGGAGCAACAGTACCGTCGTTTTGCTCAATGGCATCATAATAGGCCATGGCAGCTTTCACCATTTCTTCACGGGAGACCCGTTCTGACTCATCTAATTTTTGTGTCAGCGCCGGCCGGAGTTTCATCAGATTCTCAGACAGCGGGTCGTTAAGCAGCCATACCATGTGATCGATTTCGGTAATTTTTCCCTTTTCCAGTTTCAGGCGAACCCCCAACTGGATTGGTTTACCCATTCGTTCAATAACACCCATAAATCCAATTTGATTCAAAACGGGATCCGCAACATAGATTTTATAATCTGTTGTTAAGTCACCAGTTGAGGTTTCCCACAATCCCTTACCTATTGGTATCTCTTTAGTATTTTCAACAAGCTTCACATTACTTGCCAGTGGGAGTCCTGCGGGATCATGTTTTAGTAGAGCTTCAAGATATTGATCCATCAGACCAACTAAAGGTGCCCGCAGGTCGACTGCTTTTTCAGGCTCTTTTTGAACTGGTTCTTCTAAAGAGCAGGAAAAATAAAGGATACCGTTGATAAGAAGAACTACTAAAAGAAAGATCTTTAATTTTTTCATATGCCACTCCTTATTTTGAATAGGCTTATTCCCAGCCGCTTGTTAAACCAGTTTCTTCGGAAAAATACCCAATTGCTTCAATCTCATATATCTTGCCGTTCCTAATTTTATACACGTGGGCTGCCGGCAACTCAAATGGCCCCCACTCATTTTTACGCTCAGTTACTCCCGGGACACCCTTAACCTTCATCACTTTGGGTTCTCCATTATGACGGAATATAGAAAAAGCAAATACGAGTCCCTTTGCCTCATCAACAGCGAAAACACGCCTGTCAGTGATATCGGTAATATAACTCATTACTCCCGTACTAAGCTGTTTACCGCATTTCATTTTCCTGAATGTAGAAAAATCATCATTCGCAGCTTCTTCAGGTGTCTGCGTCTGGTCGTTTGCGCTTATACCGCCATTCTCCCTGCGCTGGCATTCATCCGCAAAAGGGGCAATATCGCCATTATCCTGGACAATAGCTTCATAATAGGAATTCGCGATTTCAATCATCTTTTCCCGCTGAATGCGTTCCATCTTGGGTTGACGTTCAAGCAGAGCAGGACGCACCTTTGACATATTGGGATTCAGCGGGGCACCGCCTTCATTGTGGACCACCAGATGATCTATTTCTGTGATCTCATCATTTTTCACCTTGAGGCGAATAGCAGCAATAGTGGGTTTTTCATTCTCTTCAATTACACCCATAAAAGCGACATCGCCGGTATCTACATCAGCGACTGTAATTTTGAAATCAGAAGGAGCGCCGGTAGCGGTTTTCCACAGCCCTTCCCCTATGGCTGTTTTTTCAGTATTTTCCACAAGCTTTACACCTTCAGCCAGAGGAACCCCAGAAGGATCATTTTTTGCGAGAGCTTCCAGATACTGATCCATCTTTTTTACAAGGCATTCCCTTGTACAGTTCCAGCCGTCACCTGACAGATAAGGCGCGTCCAGTATAGCCATTGCTTCAATTTCATAAATTTTGCCGCTCCTGATTTTATAGATATGGGCAGCAGGAACTGTAAACTGCCCCCATTCATTTTTACGTTCAGTCAGACCCGGGATATTTATGACGGGCATGGGATCAGGTTCACCATCATGGTTGAACACAGAGTAAATCATGACCAACCCCATTTCTTCATCAATGGCTACAGGTCGAATCTGGTTAATGTCTGTAATATATCTCCACATTCCCGTATCCATTTGATCAGCACATGTCATTTTAAGAAAAGTCAGCATACCACCTGCAGAAGTAGCCGCTCCATCACCCATTCTTGGATCCTGATTATTTGCTGTAGTCATCCCGTTTTCATTCCGCTGGCATTCATCAGCGTATGGAGCAATAGAACCATCATTGAGTTCGAGAGATGGATAGTAGGCAAGTGCAGCCTTCAGCATCTCTTCTCTGGGAGTTCTTTCTGACTCAGGCAATTTTTCAACAAGTGCGGGGCGTGGTTTCTTTAGACCTTCAGGAACAGCATTGCCAGACATAGGAGAAACCGCGGGCGACACCATGTGATCGATCTCAGTAATTTTCCCATTTTCCAGTTTCAGACGGGCGCCCACAAAGACCGGCTTGCCGTCACTTTCCATGACACACATGGTCGCAATTCGATTTTCTGCGGGATCAGCGATAACAATCTTAAAATCGGAAGGCACTTCTGTAGCAGTTTTCCATAACCCTTCACCAACAGGAATAGCCTTAGTGTTTTCAACCAGCTTTGCATCCTCTGCAATGGGAATACCGGAAGGATCATGTTTTACAAGAGCGGCAAAATAATTGTCCAACAAATTAACCAGCTCTGCACGTGGATCAAACTGTTGTATTTCAGGTTCAGTATTAGAACATGCAAAATTTAAAACACCGAGAATAAGAAAAATCGATAGAAGAAGAACTGTTCTTTTTTTCATTTACTACTCCTTTTCCTTGTTATTGGGTACTGAACTGTAGTGTGCATCTAGAAACGAGATTTTTTGGTCAAGTTCAAGGAAAGCGAAGATTGGAACCACAGGAATACAGCTGAGTATTTCGAGGATTACAATCTGAGCTTGACACCGAAATTGAGCAAAGGGGCCGTTTCTGATGTACACTACCTGATAGACTGAATCTCCTCGGACATACCCTGCTCAAATGAACTCCACCCTGAGTTCATACCATAGGGGCACTGAAGAAATACTGCTTCAATCCGGCGGATAAGACCATTTTCTATCTTAAAGAGTTCCGCAATCTGCCATGTCCAGTTAATTTGAACATGATCAAAAAAACCAAAGGCGAAAGCAATTCCACGCTCCCGGTCAACCGCAACAAAACGGCGGTCGCGTATGCGCGATACAATGTTGCTCAATTGTCCTGATTCAAATTGCTTTTTACATTCCCGGGTCGACAGCATACCGTTTTCATAACGTACACAGTCATCGGTAAATGGATAGTAGCCTTTTGTATCATTCCTCTGGAGTCCCTCAAAGTAATAATCGGCTACTTTTACAAGTTCTTCGCGAGACATACGCTCAGCTTCCGGTATGACCTCAGTGAAAATCTCGTGAGGCGCCTCCATTTTCTCTACTGCTTCACCGGTTGGAGAGAACCTTGAAGGCGTTTCTTCCTGCTCTTCTTCAAAAAGCTTTACTTCAGGACGCATCACAAGCTGCTCTGCTTCGGAAATTTTATCGTTATCATCGATTTTCAAGCGGATTGCTACAGCAACAATATTCTCGTTTTCAGGCTTGCCATCAGGTGAAAAATTGCTTCCTTCTTTGACAGTTCCGATATAAGCAATCTGGCGGGTTTCTATATCGGGGATATAGAAATTATAACCTCCCCTTCCCGACATGCTGTACCAGAGGCCTTCACCTCCCAGGGGGAGTTGAACACCATTCTCGGTAAACTTGCAGTTCCGGGTAAAAAGATCAAGGCTGGGATTGTTATCCGCCATTGCTTCCAGATACTTATCAATGTAATTTTCCAGGCAACCACGGTCACATTCAACTTTTTTGACATTCCCTTGTAATACAGGTGTTTCACCTACTGCAGCATTCGTTGTAACACATGACGTTAATGCTCCCTGTAATAAGGATATAAGAACTACAGCGATAATTAGTCTAATCCTCATGGTATTCCTCCTTTTATTTTTGGAATTTAATCAGACTGAAAATTCTGCACGCCAATATTTCGGCGGTATATACAATAGATTGTTAACTTTAATGATTTTTCAGCAGGTTGCCCGCTTATATACAACCTGCCAATTTCGACAAGCATTTCCTGGAATCCATGGGAATCTATTTTTTTTGGGGCAGGTAAAGGATGGGTGTCCAGTGCTGATATATGTGGAGTGTTTAGTGATATACAGATAAAAAAGATAAGCAGAATTTTCTTCAATTTATTTTCCTTTCTTGTTTAATTCAAAGTGCTTTTGTATACCATAAGCAGAGAGAAAAATCTAAATGTCTTTTGTAATATGTCGAATAAAAGTAATCAAATAAACAGAAGATATCCTTTTCCACTTATGATATAAGTTATGTACCTTAATCATTTTTCAGGAGGGAATACGATGGCTGAAGAAGATAATAAAAAATCTCCATTCTCAAAACTTGCTCAAATCGGCATTATCGTAAAAGATATGGATGAAACCATTAAAAAACTGGAATCATTTGGAATCGGGCCTTTTGAGCACCGATCAGTCCCTTCAGGGGCTAAAGAATGGTATAAAGGGAAACCAATGGAAGCGACTTTTAAGATTACAGCTGTGAATGTCGGGGGAGTAGAACTTGAATTTATCCAGCCGGTTGATGGAGAATCTCCTCACCGGGCCTTTCTGGATGAGAAAGGTGAAGGTATCCAGCACCTGGCCTTTGCCGTGGAAGACCTGGAGAAAAATATTGAGGACCTCAAGGAAAAAGGCGCCAGCGTACAGATGCAATCTGACCTGGGAATGCTCAAGGTCGCATATATGGATCTGGAAACCAGCGGCCTGGTATTTGAATTGATGCAGTTTAAACCGGAGTTCTAGATGAAATTGACAGATAAAATTGCGCTGGTCACAGGTGCCGGCAGCGGTATTGGTAAAGCAACAGCCCGTATTCTTGCAGAAAACGGGGCAGATATTGCCGTCAATGATATTGATCTCGCTTCAGCAGAAGCGACAGCCGATGAAATCAGGCAACTGGGAAGGAAGGTTATTTCTGTCCAGGCTGACGTAGCTGACGCTGAAGCCGTGGATTCAATGGTTGATGAAATCCTGAATGAAATGGGAGGAATCCACATATTGGTGAATAACGCCGGTATACCTGTTCATGGCGGATTCGTTGAAAATCAGACCGCAGAGAACTGGGACAGGGTGATAGGAATAATTCTCCGGGGGACTTATCTCTGCAGCCGGCGGGCCGGTAAATGGATGATAGACAATCAATATGGCAGGATAGTAAATATTGCCTCTATCGCAGGGATACGCTGCGCTCCTGACTCAGCCGGTTATGGAGCCGGAAAAGCGGGGGTTATTAATCTCACAAAAACACTGGCTGTTGAATGGGGCAGATACAATATCAATGTGAATTGTATTGCACCCGGATTAATTGATACACCACTTACTCAGCGCACTTTCGCCAGATCTCCGGCTATAAACAGTATCATAGAACGGATACCAAAAGGGCGAATGGGCACAGCCGAGGAAATAGCCCGGGCCGTATTATTCCTGGTCTCTGAAGATGCCGAATATATAACCGGAGTAACTTTGCGTGTGGACGGCGGACAGCTGGCCAGGATATGACCAATATTAAGTTGATATTCTTCATTAAAAAGTGATAAGATTTAATCTAAAATAAACTAATTAAATCTATATAAACTACTCGAAGAAAAATCAGGTTGTAAAAATATATTACAGGACAAGGTTGACTCGATTTTTACATTCTATGATGAGGCAAGCGTCGCGGCTAAGGAAGTCGCCCGGGAGACAGGCATCCCTTTGGGCTTGGCGCGATCGTCAATTTTGTGAATGAACACAAAGTGCCTAATTGACGATTGCGTACCTTTTACTACGGACTCTGGAAACATATATGGATCAATTGAAGAGTGACTTTAGAACTGGGGCTGACCATGAGTGATGGTTTGCTAAGCAGGGCAAAGGAGATAATTCGTTAAATTGTCGAAGCTTGATAAAAAAACAGGAAAATTCCGGAGCTTGAGGAATACTTTAATCATTGCCTTTTTGACCTTGAACGCGGCAGTTCTGATAACTGCCATTAGCCTGGAGATGTATTTTAACTTGAAGGATCAGCGGATTTCTCTTAGCACTGAGCAGGCGTTCATTGCCCGGGAGGCAGCAAATTCGGTTAAGAATTTTATCCAAAATAAATTTGAAATATTAGAGATGGCAAACAGTATTGGCAATCTGGCAAAGGCAAGCCATAAAGATCGGAAACTGGTACTGGACAAAATGCTGGGTCTTGAACCAGCCTTTCGCCAGTTGATCCTGATAAATGAACAGGGACAGGAACTGCAAAGAGTAGCGCGTGTATCAAGCCTGATATTAAGTCAATCAAGCAGCCAGTTTGAAAGTGAGTCCATTTCTCGGACTAGTCAAGAGAATATTTATGTCAGCCCGGTATATATTGATAAAGTAACCAGCGAGCCGATGATGATAATCGCTATTCAGGTCAATGATGTCTTTGGTAGTCTTAATGGCATCCTTACGGCTGAGATAAACCTGAAATTCATGTGGGATCTTGTAGGCAGTATGAAGATCGGTAAAACGGGTGTTGCCTATGTAGTAGACAAAAAGGGCAATCTGTTAGCCTTTAACGATATAAGCCGTGTTTTAAAAGGAGAGAATTTACTCTATATAAATGAAGTGGCTGAATTTGCAGAAGGAGGTGAATTATTACATTTAAGCGGCTCTGATATATCTGTGGGAATCAGCGGTGATCGGGTCGTAGCTAATCACGCCCATCTTGGCAGTCCAGACTGGGCGGTCATAGTTGAATTACCGATCCAGGAAGCCTACCATTTTGTAATTGAGGCGCTTACGCGTTCCATATCATTTATATTCATATGCTTTGTCCTGGCCACTTTTGTAGGCATCTATCTCTCGAAAAAGATTACAAAACCGATCATAGATCTAAGAAATGCTACCGGAAAAATCAGTAATGGTAATTTGGATACACAAATAGAAATTATATCAAATGATGAAATAGGAGAACTGGCTCTTAGTTTCAACCAGATGGTTAACAATTTAAACAGGACAACGGTCTCACGTGATGAACTTGCTGAAGAAGTGCTTGAACGCAAGAAAACCGAGGAGGCTCTCAAAAAAGCTACTACACAGGCAGAAGCGGCCTCGAAAGCAAAAGGCGAGTTTTTAGCGAATATGTCCCATGAAATTAGAACTCCAATGAATGCGATTATTGGGTTTACTGAGCTGCTGAAGGATACCAACCTTGATGCAGTTCAGAGGGACTATTTAAAGACGATGTACAGTAGCGGGAATCTGTTACTTGCGCTCATTAATGATATTCTGGATTTTTCAAAAGCCCAGGACAAAAGTTATGAGTTTGAGTGCATTGACTTTGATTTTGTGTATCTTATTGAAAGTGTATTTAGAATGATAAGCTCTAGAATGGTAGGGAGCCCTGTTGATTTACTTTACCGTATGGAAGATGGGCCGAGATATTTTAAGGGTGATCCGACACGTATACGTCAGATATTGATTAATTTAATTAGTAATGCAATCAAGTTCACTGAAAAGGGAGAGATATTTGCAACGTTAGAACTGGATCCAGGTGACAAACAGGGTGATGGTAAGCCCGGAATGAGACGCACACTCAGAGTGGCTATTAAGGATACAGGGATTGGTATCCCTGAAGATAAAAGGGATTCTATATTCGAGGTGTTCACACAGGCTGATACTTCAACGACCCGTAAATATGGCGGTACGGGTTTGGGATTATCGATTACAAAAACCTTTGTTGAGAAGATGGGTGGGAAGGTTTGGGTGGAATCTGAAGAGGGAAAAGGAAGTGAGTTCATTTTTACATTAAATCTTGTGCAGGCAAAACCGATTATTGACGCCGAGATAGAACCAATAAGTTTTGAATCTTTGAAGGGAAAACGGGTAGTTATAGTTGATGATAACCATGCTGCCAGCGAAATATTTAAGGAATACTGTACGACTGCAAAAATGGTCGTTCCCTTTGTTGCCCATTCAGCACAGGAAGCTCTTTCATATCTTGCCTCGGAAAAAACACTCCCTGATATTGTCATCAGTGATATGATGATGCCTGAAATGGATGGATATGGATTCATTGAGAAAATACGGGAAGATGAAAAATTGAAGAATCTAAAGGTCATAGCGGCTACATCAGATGCAGTTCCCGGTCAATCGAATCACGCAGAGATCAAAGGGTTTGATGGATATTTATCAAAACCGTTTATTCGAAAAGAACTGATAAATGTAATCAAGGCCGTATTAGGTGATAAACGCAAGGAAAGAAGTCACATTATTACGCGTCATCTGGCTGAGGAGATCTCTTTTAAAGGAATGAAAGTTTTGGTGGTGGAAGACAATCCAGTGAACATGATGCTGATTGAGGCATTACTTAAGAAATACGGGATTATTATTGATAAGGCAAATAATGGAAGGGAAGCTGTTGAGAAGCTGAGGGTCAATAGTTCATATAATCTTGTTTTTATGGACAAATCAATGCCGGAGATGAATGGAATTGAAGCAACAAAGATAATTCGAAAAGATATAAGTAAAGAAATCCCGATTATCGCACTCACGGCTGCAGTGATGCAGGAAGATAGGGAACAGGTGCTTGCCGCCGGAATGAATGATTTTATGGAAAAACCAATTAAGGTGGACCGGTTGAAAGAGGTTCTAAAGCAATACTGCGGCTAGTATTAGCCGTTGTGCTGTGAAAATCCCGTTAGTCAACATTGTTAATTAAGACTAAGATTGTACACTTTATACTATCGTATTATTTCCTTTGCCTGGGTTAACAGACCTTCATCTACAGTTAATCCCAGCTCACTAATAACCTTATAATTCAGATAGAGATAGTTCTCCGGTGTAACCAGCGGAATCGTACCGGCCGGAATACCGTTGAATATTTTTTGGGCTAATGGGGCAGCCGCTTTTCCCACTTCCGATTCGTCAGGAAGAAAGGCGAATACTATTCCCTGATCAAGATTGGAGGGTACTCCCCCGCCAACAGGGAGGTTGTGTTTTGATGCAAATTCAACGATGGCCTTGGATACGTCCGGATTCTGGGAAAGGCCTTCCGGCAGCAGTAAAATTGCATCAATATTAATTTCACCGGATGCTTCCAGGGCTTTAAGATCAGCCTTGACTCCATCAATTGTTTCATTAGGAGCTTTCAGAAGTTCAACGTTAATTGATAATGCCGCTTTTCGCAAATCTTCCACCATAACTTTCGTATTGGGATAGTTCGGATTGTAGGTAGCCCAGACTCTTTTGGTCTCGGGTTTTATTTCAAGCATCAATTCAAGGTGTTTGACTACATTATCCGGGCCCGGAAAACGCACGCCGGTTATATTTCCGCCAGGATTAGACACACTCTCAACGGGAATATTTCCCTCATAACCGCACATTGCAAAGACTACCGGGATGCCTGTCCCCTGGGTGAGTTGATATGCGATAACGCTTGCCTCGGTCGGGAAGGTGAAAATCAGGTCGACCTTGTCCTCTATAAATTGTTTTATGGCCGCTTTTTGTCCCTCTGGATCAAAGTCCTTTATCTGAAGATCATAAACTATGTTCTCACCTTCGATATAGCCCAGTTCAGCCATACCGGCCTTAAAACTGTCAGCAATAATCATGAAAGGGGAAAAGTCTGTTAAAATACCAACATGATATACTTTTTGTTTTTTTTCAGAACAACCGGGAAGACTTATTAATCCTGCAACTGTTATCAGAAGTAAACTGCTTATTAAAAGTATCGTTTTTTTACGCATATAGAACTCCTCTGCAGTATATATTTAGTTACATAGATAAATTATCATGAAATATGTAAGTGGTTGAGCTCAATCAAAGGTTGTTTTTTATCAAAAAAGCTTAACAATTGGGTGAAATATGTTCAATTCTACCCTTAAACCTAATCAAATACAACTTTTTTTATATCTGTTTAAAAGGTATAATTTTGTTTACCGCATTTTAACGAATAATTTTATTTGCCCTGGCCAATAAACCTTCAGGCACTGTCAGCTCTGCGTTCAGACTAAAAAGGTCGCCAGCGGTCACTGGTTAACCGGTTAGCCAGGGTTATTCCCTTTCTTTTATACATCAGTTTAATTACATAGGCCAAAATCAGGTTTAAATAACAATATGATATTATAAATCACATAAGGTTCAATATATTTTATAGAAAAGGCAGTCGGAAAAGCTTAACCTTAATATCTTGACCCGTCACCTAATTTTTTTTATAGTTCACAGGCATTTTCTTGATCGGGGTAGCATTGCTCTGACACATCCAGGTTTTAAAACAGGAGATTATCCATGACTGACTTTATTAATAAAAACTATTCCCGTCGCCAGTTTATTAAAAGCGCAGCAGTAACCACAGCCGCGCTCTCGATGGGACCCTATATTCACCTCGGGAAAGCACAGGCATCAGATTTGATGAAGCGTTCCATGGGCCGCCTTAATTTTGAAGCAACAACCCTGGGATTAGGTGGTCAGGCATCGCTCCAGTGGACGCCTTCAGATGTTGATCCTGTTAAAATCATACTCAAGGCCTTTGATTCGGGAATAAACTATTACGATACCTCAAATTTCTACGATGACAGTCAGCTTAATTACGGCAAGGCATTTCGCAGACTGAACCTGATCCCGGGTCAGTCCGGCTACAACGAGTGTCTGCGGCGTTCTATATTTCTGACAAGTAAGACATGCCTTCGCTTTGGTAAGGGTGGATGGCAAAGTCAGAATATGTATAATCTCACAAACGGTTCCGGAACACATGCGGCTGACGACTTGAGGCGTACAATATCACAGATCTTTGGTGACGGAAAAGGCGCCTATCCAAAAGGAGCATACCTGGATATGGTCCTTATGCACGCCGTTACCAGTATCGAAGATATGGATGCTCTTTATGAAGGATATGACAGTGCTGATGAAAAGGCTGAAACAATCGGGACCCTTGCCACTTTAATAGATTTTCGCGATGGTACAAATCTTACAGGCCTTAATCCGAAAGAAGAAAAACTTATCCGCCACATCGGATTCTCCGGACATGCGTCACCCGCTGTTATGATGGAAATGATTCACCGTGACACCCGCGGTGTTCTTGACGGCATGCTTGTCGCCATCAATGCAAATGACAGAAACTATTTCAACATGCAATATAATGTTATTCCGGTGGCCGAGGCAAACAATATGGGGCTGATTGCCATGAAGGTTTTCGCGGATGGCGCCATGTATAAAAAACCGGCTTCCATGACCACAGGACCTGATATGGTGCAGCGTTACGTGGGGAGTAAAAAGCTTCCCAGCAAAAAACTGGTTGAGTATTCCTTAACAACCCCGGGCATTCATACTGCCATCATTGGTATAGGTCACATAGATAATAATCCTGCCGCCTGTCAATTAAAGCAGAATCAACTAGCTGCACAGATCAAACCCCATGATCTTACTGTATCAGACCGGCGGGAGATTGAAAGACTGGCACTGATTGCTAAAGAAGGTAAGACAAACGGGTATTTTATGGTTGAAAAACAGGCACTGGGCACTGCCAGGGAACATTCGATCGATCAAAAAATGCAGGACAGAAAAAGGGAAGCGCAACTTAAGTGGCAGACTGCCTATGCGGGAGACGAACCAATTGTACGATATGAGATATGGCGTGATAATCAGAAAGTAGGGCAAGTAACACATAAACCCCAGGTGAATCGGACGCCCTTTGCCTTTAAAGAGACTCTGCAGGACAGGAACGCGCACAATTATCAGATATTAACTGTAGATGCCGCAGGACGTACAGCCAAGACAGAGGATATTTTACTTAAAGGGGTGTAATGTCATTCCCGCGAAAGCGGGAATCCATTTTAGCTTTCTCACCTGAATATTTGGTCAAGTCTGGAAAAAGCAAAGGACCTGGATTCCCCGACCTGTCCCGCCATAGCTTCAAGCGACGGCGGATCAAGTCGCGGAATGACTGAAATGCGGATTCCGCATTGCTAAAACAAAAGATATTTTCTTGAAGGAGTTTAATAGGTGTCATTCTGGTCCTATAGCAAGTAGGGTGTCGCGGGATTGAGAAACAACTGAAACCATCCAAATCCGTCATCCCCGCGTATGCGGGGATCCATATTTTTATTTTCTCGAAGAATTGCAGAATCAATATCTTCATATTATTTGTAGAAAACCAGGAGGTAGTTATGCTGTTTTTATGTCTTAAAATCCTTTTACCAAAACATTTGTAACACCTTTATAATGGGTTCCTCTGGGTTTGTTGGCCAATATATATACAATGGGTCGTTTCATTATTTTAAATGGATTCCCGCTTTCGCGGGAATGACGGAGGGTATGGATTCCCGCTTTCGCGGGAATGACGGAGGGTATGGATCCCCGCCTACGCGGGGATGACGGAGGGTATGGATTCCCGCCTACGCGGAATTACTGGAGTGTGGATTCCTCGGTGCTAGATTATGTCATTCCGTGGCTCGCCTGCCTCGCCGTCTTGTCTCGCCGAAGCTCAATAGAGCAAAGGCGGAAGCTTTATGCGAAGGCAGGACCACGGAATCCATAATATTACACACCTACTGTGAATCATGTGGCATTAACAACTCCTGGATACCGCGATCACGTCGCGGTATGACAAGTCGCTACGCGTCGCTAAAACCTCTTCTTCGCTGAACAAAAATCCTTTAAAAGTAATAACAAAGGCGATTGAAGATAAAACTTCAATCGCCTTTATTCATTTGCTGTTAAATTTTAATAGCTTTGAATTCGGTGTGTCATTAAGACACACCGAACAGTTATTGATTAGTCAAAATACCAGATACGTTTAATTGTCAATGCTACTTCTCTCGGGCGTCCCGGCTGACCATTGATATAACCGGCATCATTATACAGATCGTAAAGTGTCAGATAATGGTACTTATCCGTCAGGTTGTTAATCTCCAGGGCAACCTGCCATTTAAGATCATTTGACCGCCATGCCATGCGTCCGTTCATGAGCGTGTGAGCCTCGATCAAGGCAGTATTGCTGTTGATAAAAGACGCATAAATATCATCCTGGTAGGCGATGTCAAGCCTGTAGGTCAAATCACCCAGATTACCAAAATCAAACCTGTATTGAGCACCAAGGCTCCATGATGTCTCAGGAGTAAATGGCGAGGTACTGCTAGGATCGATGTCGGTGCGTGGATCTAACCGGGTATATTCGAAATCGAGATAGGCGTATGAGAAGTCAAGAGAAAAGGCCTTTGTAGGACGCCACAGGGCTTCCAGTTCAAAACCTGTTACTTCAGCGTCACCAATATTTTCCTGGCTCGCGCAGGGAGTTTCCTCTCCTGGATTTGCATAGTAGCAGGAGTTTAGAGGAAGCTGGATATCCTGATAGTCATTAAAAAATATTGAAGCATTCAGTCGAAGTTGATCAAACAGGGTGCTCTTTATTCCTGCTTCATAGTTGATGAGTTCTTCAGGTTCAAAGGCATTGTTCTGGCTCGGGTAGAAGGGCCGGGCATTATTACCGCCTGCCTTGTAGCCGGTGGCTATCTGGCCGTATACCATAACGTTTTCTGTGAGGTCATAATCAAGGGCTACTCGATAATCAATCTGGTCGCTTTCATATGCAACTCTAACTCCATTCACACCAACCGCGGCATTTGGAGGGTTAGCTATTTCCCAGCCCCATGGTGTAACCTGCGCCTGGATTGGAGACAGGTCCGGGTTGCGCCTCCTGAAGGTATAGCTCTTTTCGTCTTCGGAATAACGAGCTCCAAGTGTCAGATCCAGGTCTTCTGACAGATGAAGTGATAATTGTGAGTAGAGGGCCTTGGCTGTGGACGGAACTAAATCAGGGCCATGGATGAAGTCCAACGCAGCATATTTTATAGTAACACGCGCGTCCTCATCGGTTTGCTGATCAAGGTAAAAGGCACCAACCGTTAAATCGGCATATTCATCAAAGAGTGTGGCATTGACCCGAAGCTCATGGGTCCACTGTTCATGGTCCATATGCTGAAGCAGTTGCTGTACTGAAAAGGGCGAACCGTCATTGTCATCCGCGAAAAGGTTATCGTATTCACGGTATGAAGAAATCCACTTAAGTGCGACATTATCGCTCATCCGTAAATCAAAACTCAGGGTATAATCCTCTGATTGAAGATGGTTGATCGGCGGAAGGACACTCGGTGCATACTGGTTGAGTGAAGATCCGGGAGAACCCTGAAAAAGAGGGCTCGGATGACTTTGACCGTCGTCGATATAGGTTGCATAGTTGTAATAGGTGCCGGCGGTTACAAACCGGTCATCATATGGGACGTCTCCCGCGTCATAAACCCCGTTGCCATTGTTGTCAAAAAAGGTGGGCACGGTGACGCCGGAAAAAGGACTGAACAGCGGGTTGTTAAGATCGGTGCTTGCAAAGGGCGGTGCTACCGGGCCGTTTGGAGTCAACCAGGGAAAGTTTGATCCCTGGTTATCTTTCACAGCCACAAGAACCGTAGGCTGAGACTCCGATTTATCATTAACCCTGTTAGTCGTAAAATTTACCTCGAAGTTGTCACTTGGTACCCATCGCAGGGCTAAACGGCCCGCAGTCATGCTCTGACCGCCTTCTTTGCCAAGTTCACACCCGGATCCCCCCAGCGGTGTAAAAGTGGGAAAGCCTCCATAAGCACCGGGAGGGTTCATACCTTGTACGCAGGCATAATCATAGCGGGTAACATAGCCGTCCCTTGAACGTGAAACACCAGAGAAGCGCCCAAAGAGTTTGTCGGAAATCGTAAAGCCGCCTGCACCGCTTAAATCAAGCCGGTTGTCACTGCCATAGGTTATTTGTATAAAGCCGTCATTCGTACCATCCGGTTTGCGCGTAAACATCTTAATAGCGCCGCCGATGGCGTTACGTCCAGCCAGTGTCCCCTGGGGACCGCGAAGAACCTCAACCCGTTCAAGATCAAGGAGGTCAAGAAGATTCCCGGTAATAGTTGAATAATAGACATCATCCACATAGACGGCAACACCAGTCTCCACTGCCGGGTTAAAATCAGGCTGCCCGACGCCTCGAATGTAAGCAATCAGTGAACTGCCCACTGAAGCATTCGCGGGCCTGAGTGAGACGTTTGGCGCTTGACTGGAGATTTGATCGAGAGTGATCTGATTTCTAGACTCCATCATGTCCGCACTTATCGCGGTAATGGAGAGCGGCGTGTCCTGTATTCGTTTTTCGCGGAACTCAGCCGTGACGATGACTTCCTCCAGAGTGAACTCATCATCCTGCCCCAATGCAGTACCGCATGGCAGTGCCAGAGCCAGGGTCAGTGAAAAACTTAATAGATACGTAAACCTGTTTGCTTTTTTCATTTATTTCCCCCTCTTGTTGAATAAAATTGAAAGAATATTGCTTTTCTAACAATCCTTTCAGGGATGGTTGAAACTGTTCCCATTCAGGTAAAGAAAAGCCTATATTATGCCGCTTCGCGACTTAACAAACCAGGTGTATATCGAAAATAAAAATTGTGAAATAAGGCATCAGAATTCAATTCAATACTAAAACAAAACTATTGCTGATAATTATTTTTAGATCAATTTCAATTGGTTAGGTCATTTCAGGTTTAACAAGAAAAATTTAATGAAAATTCAATAGTTAAAAGCTACAGTTCAGATTTATTAGTAAATAAAGTCTTTGATATACGCAAGCCAAGTAAAAAATTGACCGACATAATGCCCCTTTAGTAGATTTTAAAATGAGACTATTTGAAATGAAATTATTTAATAGTTTTATATAGGAAAATAAGGCTAATCTGTCAAGATAAATCTGGCACACAAGTCCTGCTCATCCTAGTCTGTTAGAAGTGAACAACCCTCGTCTTGAAAACGAGGATTTCAAAAGTAAGTTGATTAAAATCGACTATTAATAGAAAATTCCATTATATGTCATTCCCGCGAAGGCAGAGATTTTAATTGAGGATTTAATTTAACATTTTTGATGAGCGAGGTCATT